>CANRBK010000021.1 GCA_947628845.1 uncultured Clostridia bacterium
TATGATAATTTAATAAAAGATAAATATTTATATAATCGTTGCCATTTAATTGGTTGGCAACTTGCAGGAGAAAATGCTAATAAAAGTAATCTGATAACAGGAACAAGATATTTAAATACAGAAGGAATGTTACCATTTGAAAATAAAGTAGCTGAGTATATAAATAAAAACGAAAATAATCATGTTCTATATCGAGTAACACCTATTTTTGAAGGCAATAATCTTCTAGCAAGTGGAGTTCAAATGGAAGCATGGTCAGTTGAAGATTCAGGCAAAGGCGTTCACTTCAATGTATATTGTTATAATGTTCAACCTGGAATAGTTATCGATTATGCTACTGGAGAAAGTCATGCAGAAGAATAAATTAATAAAATTTGATAATTTACAATAAAATTATTGTAAATTTATGGAAAACGATATATAATTACTCTTAAGTTTAATTCTTAATACTATTAAATCATATAGTATATTCCAATATCAAAACAATAAAAAAAGGAGTGCTTACATATTGAATTTAGACTTAGTGAATAATTTATTTAATAATTTAAAGGAGCATAAATTTGTGAAAAATTTTATAAAAGAGTTATCAAATTATTTAGAAAACAATATCAAAAATAATTCAAACTGTGAAAACGAAGAAATTCCAATAATAGAAGATATATTGTCTAAAAACAATTTTACAACGGGAAACAAAAATGCTATAAGATGGAACTTAAATGATGTTGTGCTAACATATGCACAAAAAAATCCAGAAATATATTTTGTTAAAAATAAGAAAGATAATACTTATACTATATTAAAAGCAAAAGATGGAAAAATAGATGAAATGGAAATAAACAAAAAAGATATGCCAAGTGAAGTAAAGATAAATGATGTTTTAAAAATTAAAAATAATATTTTTGTAATTGATAGCATTTCTACTAAAGAACTACAAGAAAATATAAAAAATATGGCAAAAGAAATACTTGATAAACAAAATATAAATTTAGATAAAAATAGAAAAGAAGGGCATTTATATATGGTAACTGAGGAATTAGGAAACAATAGATTTCTATGGGATTTAACAGATGCACCAAAAAAGGAATTTGAAGAAGTAGATATTCCAAAAGATTTATTGAGCAAAGCAACAGAAGGAATGGTACTAAAATACAATAATGGAAAATATGAATACTATTCAGATGATGGATTTGAAAGAGCAGATAAAATACATTCATCGCAGTAAAATGAATAATGAATTATTATACATAACATATGCAAAAAAGCTAAAAAATTAATTTTAAAGTCATTCGTTTGAATGGCTTTTTTCTATGTCTATTATTAATATTAAACAAAAATTAAGAGTTTTACTCATAAATTCTAATACTTATGAATATTTTATTTTAATAATATGTCTTAAGAGGTGTATGTTTTGAATAAAAATAATATAAAAATATACTGTAAATTTAATAGAACAAAAACAACTATTGATAAAGTTATTTGTAAAATGTTTTACGATTTTATTCAAAAGAAGAACAATAAAAATATTGAAAAAGGTGCTGACAAAATATAGCACTACAATAATTAGAAATAGCAAGTATCTTTATGGAAGGGAATAAAATGTTTAAAACAATAACTCAAAACTATAGAGTTGGAATGTATATACGATTATCACGAGAAGATGGAGATAAAGGGGAAAGTGAAAGTGTTGGAAATCAAAGAAAAATAATAGAAAGATATATGAGAGAAAATAACTTGAAGCTTATTGACGAATATGTTGACGATGGGGTATCTGGAACTACTTTTGATAGACCTGAGTTTAATAGATTAATTACAGATATAGAAAGTCATAAAATTAATATGGTAATAACAAAAGATTTATCAAGACTCGGTAGAGACTATATAAAAACAGGATTCTATATAGAAAATTATTTTCCAGAGCAAGAGGTACGATACATTTCAATATTAGACGGTATCGACACATATAGTGAAAATGTAAATAATGATATTACACCATTCAAAGCTATATTAAATGATATGTATGCAAAAGACATATCAAAAAAGATAAGAAGTGTTTTTAAAGAAAAACAAAAGCAAGGCGAATATTTATGTAGCATACCTGCTTATCGGATATAAAAAAGATGGAACTAATAAAAATAAATTAGTAATTGATGAAAATGTTGTAGACATAGTAAGAAAGATTTTTGAAATGTATGCAAATGGAACAGGAAGTAAATTAATTATTAAATATTTAAACAATAATCATATTTTAAGTCCATCAGGATATAGAAAAAAAGGTATTGTCAAAGATGAAAAAACAAATTTTGCATGGAATGAAACAACATTATGTAACATATTAAAAAACGAAGTTTATATTGGTAATACAATTCAAAATAAAGTATCCGTTGTTTCTTATAAAGTAAAGAAAGTTCGTAAGCAAGAAAAAGAAAAACACATTAGAGTAAATGATACACACGAAGCAATTATAGATAAAGATGTATTTGAAAAAGTGCAAATAATACATAAAAAAAGAGCAAAAAAAGTTGTAAAACAATATGATTATTTACTTCGAGGACTAATTTATTGCAAACATTGTCGGATGGCAAATGCAAATTGTACTAAAAGTAAATCATAATAGCAAATGCCACAAAATCCCGTATATTGTAGACACAGGATATAAAAAAAGAAATTGCTATACAAGAAATTTAAATTATTACAAATTTGAAGAACAAATAATAGAAATCATCAAAAAAATTTGCAAAATTTATGCTAACAAATCAATGCTTGAAGAAGCATATAAAAAAGTAACAAATAAAACAATAGGTTCATCATCATTAGTAAAAAAACAAATAGAAATAATAGAAAATAAAATTATAGAAAACAATAGAATAATGGATGAACTGTATGAAGATAAATTAAAACGGAACATTAATGGAGTCAGATTTTTTAAGAATATCTCAAAAATATATCAAGGAAAGAGAAAAGTTAAATCTAAACAAATCTGAATTAATGGATAATTTTCAAACTTTACGAAGGCAACAATTAGATAAAAATAAATATAATAACGAAAAAATAAATAATTTAATAAATGAATTTTTAGAAATGAAAGAAATAGATAAATCATATCTATTTAGACTTATTGATAAAATCGAAATTGATAAAGATAAAAATGTCTTTATCACGTTTAATTTTGCACCACTAAGTACAAATTTAGTTGATACAGTTAATATAGACGACTTTATTCCTGTAGAACAGATTTTAGATGATTTTTAAAATAAGAATAATAAAATTATATTAAGAGGTGAAAAATTATGTCAAGATTCAAATTATATACTAAATCTATATTAATACCTGTTATTATAGGCGGAATAGTTGGATTCATCATATCAAACTCAATAGATTATAACTCTTTGCAAAAGCCAATACTAGCCCCACCAGGTATTATATTCCAAATTATATGGACGATGCTTTATATTTTAATGGGAGTATCATATGGAATACTTAAAGAACAATCATTAGTTGACTCAAAAACAAAGCTTATATACTATGCACAACTATTTGTAAATGCACTATGGTCGATTATATTTTTTACACTAAAATTAAGACTATTTGCATTCTTATGGATAATAATACTTGATGCGATAGTAATTGCAATGATAATAAATTTTTATCAAAAGAACAAATTATCAGGGCTACTACAATTACCATATTTAATATGGACAGTATTTGCATCATACTTAAATTTATCTATATACTTACTAAATAATTAATATATAAAAAAATAAATCATAGATTAATTGAATCGCCAATTTAACATAAAAAGTATTGAAAAATTATGGTAGAAGGTGTATAATAACCGAGTTAGCTATATTAGCTACGTATCACAAAACTTCAGAACCGATGAAATTGGAAGGAGGAGTTATATCAAAAAATTACAATGAGTTCGCAAACAATCTAATCTTCAAAAGGAGGATGAAAAACAGAAATTCATATAGTATCCAAAAAACAAACTTATTAAAAAGTCTAGCTTTTAGGAGGTAAATTATGAGTCCATTGTTGTATGTAGTGTTCTTCATCTCAGTAGTAGGCTGTATTTTTGCAGCACGAAACTACTATTCCGTAAGAGCACTTCCAGAAGGAACAAGCGAAATGCAAGAAATTGCAGCCAATATCCGGATGGGAGCAGGCACGTTCTTGAAAAGTGAGTACAAAGTACTCATTTGGGCAGTAGTCGCAGTGGCAGGTTTAACTGCAGTATTTCTTTCATGGCATGTTGCAACATCATTTATGATTGGAACAATCATGAGTGGACTTGCAGGATTTATTGGAATGAAAATGGCAACATACGCCAATGTACGAGTTACAAACATGGCTAGAACGTCTTTGAACATTGGAAAAACCTTGATAGTTGCACTTAAAGGCGGATCCGTTATGGGAATCTGTATGGATAGCTTTGCTTTAATAGGAGCTATAATTGTATTTACAGTTTTTCAGGGAGACTTCCAAACATTAGGATCTGTAACTAATTGGTGCGGATTTTCATTTGTACCATTTGCATATGATATGCTGGCATACAGCTTAGGCTGTTCAACCATTGCACTGTTTAGTCGTGTCGGAGGAGGAATTTATACAAAAGCCGCCGACATGGGTGCAGATTTAGTAGGGAAAACAGAGGTCAACATCCCAGAAGATGATCCACGAAATCCTGGCGTAATTGCCGATTGCGTAGGAGATAACGTAGGAGATGTCGCAGGACTTGGTTCAGACCTACTAGAGAGTTATGTAGGATCTTTTATGAGTGCTTCAATTCTCGCAATTTCTATATTTATTAATTATAGTGCGAAGGGTGAAGCATTTAGTGCTCAACTTCTCAAAAACATGGTTATATATCCTATTGCTTTTTCAGGAATTGGACTTTTATCTTGCATTGTTAGTCTTTTTTATGCTTTTCATAAGAAAAACAATGATAATCCACACAAAACACTGAATATTGCAACTTGGATTGCAGCAAGTCTAACAGCAATTCTGAATCTCGGAACAACATATTTGCTTTTTGCAAATCAAGACTTTGGCACATTACCATTTAGATTTGGAGAGCTTTCTCCGTATATTGCTGCCTTTGCAGGAATTGCAAGTGGAGTACTGATTGGTTCTATTTCAGAGTATTATACTAGCTATGATTACTCTCCGACTAGAAAAATTGCTTATTCCGCTAAAGAAGGATCAGCCATTATAATTACACAAGGCTTAGGTCTAGGAATGAATTCTACCATGCCTTCAGTAATCGTATTAGCATTTGCACTTTTATTTGCTTACTTATCAGCAGGTATTTATGGCACAGCAATGGCTGCTGTCGGAATGTTGTCATTTGTAGGTATGACAGTTTCTGTTGATACTTATGGACCAATTTCCGATAATGCAGGTGGCATTGCAGAAATGGCAAAACTCAACGAAGAAGTAAGAGAAATTACAGATAAGCTTGATTCTGTAGGAAACACCACGGCTGCTATTGGAAAAGGATTTGCAATTGGATCTGCAACATTTGCTGCTGTATCACTCATGAACTCGTACTTATATGCATATACTCCAGCAGAAGCTGAAGCAGTAATGGATCTTATGAATCCTTTGATACTTGCAGGATTACTTGTAGGAGCCGCTTTGTCTTGTTGTTTTTCTGGTATTCTTATTGATGCTGTAGCAAAATCAGCAAAAAAAATGGTTAAAGAGATACGGCGTCAGTTTAGTGAAATCAAGGGACTAAGCACAGGAGAAACTAACCCCGACTATGAGAAGTGTATCAAAATTGCAACAGAAGGTGCCTTAGATGAAATGAAAACACCGGCTATACTTGCTATTTGTATTCCTGTAGGTTCGGGTTTGATTTTAGGCCCTGAATTTGTCGCTGGCATTTTGCTGGGCGCAACCATTGTCGCAATTATTCTCGCGATTTTCTGCGGAAATAGTGGCGGTGCATGGGATAATGCAAAGAAATTTGTTGAATCCATGGGGAAAAAAGGTACAAGCGAACATCATGCAACTGTAGTGGGGGACACAGTAGGTGATCCCCTTAAAGATACTGTTGGACCGTCGTTAGATATTTTCATAAAAATTATGGCGACAGTTTCTGGTATTGCTGTTGCGATATTCTCAAAATACAATTTGATCGAGCTGTTTATGAAGTAAAATTACAAAAACACTGGCTACTAGGATAATTCCTGGTAGCCAGTGTTTTTACCATAAATTATTATCTTTATTTAATAGATTTCATCTTGTAGAATGAATATATTGAAACTCCAATTAATGCGACAATTATTAAAAATAAAGTACTATTACCTGTTTGCGGAATTGGATTTATAGATTGAGAACCATTCTTATCAATTATTGTAAATGTATATTCTGCAATTTCACTTTCTAGACCAGTTTCTCCAACAGCTTTTACTAATACCTTTACAGTACCTTTTCTATCAAAGTGAAGATGATTATCATCTAAATCATTCCATGTCTTTCCACCATCTATACTATATTCATAATGTACTTCACTTTCAGCCTCACTACCACCAATATCTAAATCAACATCACCATCAGTAATTCCTCCATCTTTTACATTGCCATCAATTGTTGGTTTTGTAGGTCTTCTATTATCTAAGTAAAATACACCACTTCTTGCTATTGTTGCATTTCCTTGTTTATCTTCTGCATATACCCATAAATATAATTTACCTGTATCAGTATTGTTTATAACTACTGATCCATTTTTAAAACTTTTAGAGAAGTCTTTTTTGTCTGGCTTATTATTAGGATCTTTTGACCATATATACTTTAAACTGTTATCATTTACTCCTGTGGAATCTTCTACATCAACTTTTGTTCTTTGCTCTAGGGAATATACTTTGTTTTCATTTGGAGTAAAATGAACAATAGGTCCTTTATTATCATCATTATTGTTGTTGTTATTGTTGTTATTATTACCTGCATTTAATGTGAAAGTTACGCTTGCTGTATTTCCTGCTTCATCAGTTGCAATAATTTGATATACACCATCTTGAGTAATTGATGTACCTGTAAATTCTTGTCCATCCTTTTTTATTTTTGCAGTTACACTACTTGTAGCATCTGTAATTTCTATTGTTACTTTAGATGTATAAACTTTTCCATTCTCAACACCTTTTATAATTGGATTGTCATTATCTAAATAAAATACTCCACTTCTTACCAATTCTTTATTTCCTGCATCATCTTCTCCAAGTACCCATACATACCAAATACCACTATCTGTATTTTTAGTTACAGTAGTATGATTTTGAAAAGCATTTATCACTTCTGCTTCTGTAATATTGTCTGATTCTTGACTCCATATATATTTTATATTTGTTATATTTCCTTTTGTACTACTTACATCAATCTTAGTAGATTGAGTTTTCGAGTATTTTGGATTCTCATTTGGCGTAAAAGTTACTAAAACTCCTTGCTTATTCACAGTTACTTGGTATTCTTCAGTTTCATATCCTGGTGTACCTACATTATTTACGGCTCTTACTTTTATTCTATAGGTACCATTTTGATTAATAATTAATGTACCTCCAACTTTTATATCTATCCATGTATTTCCATTATCTTTTGTATATTGATATTTTGCAATACCACTAGGACTAGTACTTCCACTTATTCCTATTTTAACTTGTTCTTCACTTATTCCTCCATTTGGAGTAGATGGTGTAAGTGTTGGTGCAGTTGGTATCTCATTGTCTAAATAGAAAGCTTTTGATTTTACTAAACTTAAATTTCCTGCCATATCTTTTGCATATACCCATAAATACCAGTTATCTCCTGATTCGGTATTCTTTGTAATTTTATCTCCGTTAGCAAAAGGTGTTGAATTTGGTAAAAATGTAGATTCTGTTAATACTTGTATGCTTTGTGTCCATTTATACTTTACATTATTTGGATCTATTTGGCTTCTTGCATCTCTAATTGTTACTACTGTACTTTGCGATTTCGCCCATGTTGTATTTCCTTCAGGATTAAAAATAATTTCAGGACCAGTTTTATCAATAGTAAATTCAATTTCTGTTACATTTCCTGCTTCATCTTCTGCTTTAAGTCTATAATCTCCTTCATCTTCTATTTTATCTCCAGGCTCGTAATCTTCAACTTTTTCACCATCTTTCCATAGCTCTACTTTTACATCAGATGCATCTTCAACTTCTGGTGTGGCAGATTGATATGATTTTCCATCTTCTACATTTTTAACAACAGGTGGTGTTTTATCAATTTTTATCGTATAAGGCCCAGCAATATCTCCTGCTACACCATTATTGTCTACAGCACGAGCATAAATTACATAAATACCATCTTCTGTAAATGGTGTTTTTTCATTTTCACCAATATCAGTCCAAGTTTGCTTATTATCTACACTAAATTGATAATTTTTTATTCCATTTTCACTTTGACTTCCTGAAAAGCTTGCCCAGGCATCTTGCCCAAAGAATTTATTATCAGGAGCATTACTATTAATTGTTGGAGCTGTTGGAACACCACTATCTATTGTAAAATGAACTTCCTTTACATTCCCTAAATTATCCTCTACTTTTAAAGTATAATCTCCTGGTTCTGTTATTTCATCTCCTAAATGAGTACTATCATCTATGTTGTAAGGCTTTTCCTCACCACCATCTTTTTTAAGAGTAGCTTTTACTCCATTATCATCTGTAATTTTTGGTTGTGCCCTTTTATACGTTCCATTTTCTTCTACATTTTCTACATTTGGAGGCATTTTATCAATTTTCACAACAAATGCTGTACTTATTGGACTTTCCAAACCTGTGTTTCCAATTGCTATAGCCCTTACAATATAAGTGCCAGATTGTGAAAATTGAACTCCTCCGCTAGGTACATCTGTATAAGAGCTACCATTATCTAATGTATATCGATATTTCTGAATTCCACTTAAATTAGTGCTTCCATTAATGGTTAGTTTAACATCTAAATTAGTCCATTGGTCATTTGTTACATTACCACTAATATTTGGTGCAGTTGGAGGAATATTGTCTAACCAGAAATCTCCACTCTTTTTATATACCACATTTCCTAACATATCTTTTGCTACAGCCCAAATATGCCAATTATTTCCACTGTCTGTTTTATCTCGTACATCCTCATTATTTATAAAACTATTTTTAAATCCGCTCATTTCTTGTGGACGAACACTACTTTGTCTCCATACATATCTAAAAGTAGATTCATTAATACCATTTACTGCTGTTACTTGTATAATACTTCCTTGGTCTCTCTTCCAAGTGCTATTACCATCTGTTTTAAACTCAATTTGAGGTGGAGTTTTATCGTTTGTCGTTGAAAATGCTTTAATAGATATATTGGCATTGTCAATCTTTGAATAAACCTCTGACCCCTGTGTGATATCTGTCCATTCTTGCCCATCAAAAGAATAAAAACTTTCTCCCGCATTTGCTGTTGCAGTGCCAAACTCTTTTCCAATTTGAGGCTCTTCTACTCCAAAACTAGCACCTATTTCAGGATTTACACCTGTATATACTACAATTACTGAAAATTTTTCCCCACTTGTTACTTGAATTAAATCTTTTAAATGGAATGTATGGTATTCATTCTTTAAAAGAACGTGACTCGCTACCTGTGTTGCTCCATCGATAGTTTTATCTTCAGATTTTTTTATATAAACATCTACATAATTTTCTCCTGCTCCTGTAATTGCAATATCTTTTATATATTCTGTTGCTTTTGCTGTAAATACATTAGCTGCATATAATTGATTTATTGGAGTATAATTTGACCCGTCAGATGTAGTAGCAAAATAATATGCTCTCCATGCTGATAAAATATCGTATTGATAAATATTAGTATAATCTCTATCAGTAACTAAAACAATTCCTGCGTTTTCCAAATTAATTAAAGCATCTTCATAAGAAATATAATAACATCCATCATGATTACTAAAAGTTCTTCCATAGGAGCTTTGAACAAGCCATGCACCATCATTATTTGGTTGATGTTCAGTATTAAAGTTGGTTTTAGGATAATTATCATCCCATCCAATAATAGTAACTACGTGATCTGCCACAACTTTTGGATCATTACAAAAATAAGCAGAAGCGGAGATTGTAGATGGATTATTAAAAAAATCTGTACGAGAAGAACAGCTAGGTGCTACTACACCTCCATATTTTATAATATGCTCTTTTATACTTTCATTTACTTGTTCTACCTGCTCAGGAGTTAAAGGATTACCTTGGCTATCTTTATATGTAATTGTGCTACCAGAATATTCTTTCTGAATGGTAGGAAATCTTACATAACTTTCTACTCTTTGACCTACAGGTTTTTGAATTTCAGATATATTAATATCATCTTCATTATTTTCAAATGGCATGTCCTTTTCTAATACAGGACCTATTCCACTTGTATAGTAGCTAAATCCAAAATATGTATTTCCACCATCACCTGCTTGTCTTTCATAACCCATTGAATTAATTTGATTATCTAAGAATACTTTTGACGTTCCATATTCCATATGTCTTGCAGAAAAGAGGGGTGAATTATACCCTCTTGTTAAACTGATATTTGATTCTAATGCAGTAATACAAGGGAATGTCCAACAGCTATTAGTTTGTTGTTGATCTTTTACATCTATTGAAATTAGACTTCTCAAATCAAATTTTGAATCAGATTTTGAAGCTGCTTTAAATAAATTATTTTGAAAACCTGTTTTAATCTTATTTTCAGTATAAAAAGGAGTACCATAAGGAGAAGGCATAATTACCTTTTCCTTTTCTTCATCAGACAACTTTAGCCAATTTTCATATGCCTGTGTATATTTTTGTTCTTTTAATACTATTTTAGTATTTTCATTATTTGTTGACTGATCTACTTTTGAATTTTCTGCATAGACAATATTACTTCTTACTGTCAGCAGTAAAATAAAAATAGGTAATATAAAAAATTTCTTTTTCCAAGCTTCTTTCATAATTATTTCTCCTTTATTTATACCTTCCCACTTATAATCATAAATACTTTTTGAGAAAATTTCAAGGGTAATTATTACCAACGGATTTAGAGTTTTTAAGTTACACCTACGGAAATGCTTTGTCCTTTTTTATTACTTTTTTATTTCATTTATGTATTAATTTTGTAAAATTATACCTTAATTTTCATATATTACTACGGAAATCTTATATTCCTCCAAATTTGTTAGCAATATTAAAACAAAAAATAAAAGAGGAAGTTAATCAAATCTGCACCATTGAAATTTGCTTTCCAACCATTAGGAAATGGAATAGCTGGAAAATTATTAGCAATATATTGAAAATTTTGGTAAATAGAGGAATTCTTTTCAATTGCTCCTGTCACTAAATTTACGCCATCTGGATTTATCATAGGAATAATATAAATTGTTGTCTGTTTAAAAATATCCCTAACAGAATATCCATATAAATCTTCATAATTTTCATGAGCTCTGCAGAAATCTTCAATAAATTTCATTAAAACAACACTAGTTATCCACTCATTAGCATGAAAAGAAGCACTATAACATACTTCTTTTTTTCCAACACCTATCTTAATATATGGAATAGGCCTACCTAATACACTATATCCAATATTAGATACTTCTAAAAAAGAATATCGATTTTTTAATTGTAATATATCCTCCTGCATATTAAGAGACGTATAAGGAATATTTGGTTGAACAATATAATCTCTGGTTTCACTTTTCATATTTAATCTCACCTAATATCATAATATGGAAATAAATTTGAAATGTGACCAATTTTTCTATAGACAATTCACCAAAATAAGTTTTTAGAATATCAATAAATGAGGTGAAAAGAATGAATTATAAATATTATACTTCTAAAAATAATGGGCAAGATGATTATGGACTAAAATACATAAATGAACAGGGATATGGACTAATTTGTAAAGACTATAAATTAGAATTTCCACCACAACATCAAGATACACAACCAGGGATGGAATATTTAATGACACCAAGACCAATTTTTAATAATCCATATTATAGAGCAGCAGGAAAATTAATGAATAAAATAGCTATCATTACAGGAGGAGATTCAGGAATCGGAAGAGCGGTAGCAGTAGGATTTGCCAAAGAAGGTGCAACTGTAGTAATTGTATATTATAATGAACATAAAGATGCAGAAGAAACAAAAGAATTTATAGAGGGAATAGGGGGAACCTGTATATTGTTAGCAGGAGACATTAAAGATACCGAATTTTGTGATAAAATTGTTGAAGAAACTATAAAAAAGTTCGGAAAGATAGATATTTTAGTAAATAACGCGGGTGTTCAATATCAACAAAAAAGCTTATTAGAAATCACAGATGAACAGTTTGATTTAACAATGAAAACAAATATATATTCTATGTTTTACCTTACAAAAAGGGCATTAAAACACATGCTACCAGGAAGTAGCATTATAAATGTTACATCAATCACAACATTTAAAGGAGAACCAGAATTAATAGATTATGTTACAAGCAAAGGAGCTATTGTTGGATTTACAAGATCACTTGCCACTAATTTGGCTGCTAAAAATATACGTGTAAATGCAGTTTCACCAGGCGTTTTTTGGACACCACTGCAACCAGCTTGTTGGGAAGCAGAAAAAATTCCTACCTTGGGATCAGATGCACCGATGGGCAGGGCAGGTCACCCTTATGAAATAGCACCATTGTTTATCTATTTAGCAAGCTCAGACTCTTCTTATGTAACTGGCCAAGTAATGCATATTAATGGGGGAGAATATAAGGGATAAATAAATGATTTGCATTTTTTTATATTTATTGATATTGATTAAATTTTATGATATAAGATATAGTATGTGAATAGAAAAAATTAATATTGAAAAAAATGAAATTAATTCAATTCTATTAAATTACTGGTTTCTTAAAGGAGTTATAAATGAGCTTTATTGAATTAAATTTAGAAAAAGCATATAGAACAAATAAAAATAATATGGTAAAAGACTTCTATAATCCGGTTTTATCAAATGCAATTATATATAAAAGAGCAGTTGGATATTTTACAATTTCTTCTCTTATAAATGCTGCTCAAGGATTACACCAATTAATAAAAAATGGTGGAAAAGTTCAAATCGTAGCATCTCCAGTGTTGACGGAAGAAGATATAAAGGTTATAGAAACAGGATATAAAATGAAAGAAGATGTTGTTTTAAATGCTTTAATTAGAGAATTTAATGACATTACTTCAAATTATGTTTTGGAAAAACTAAATTATATTGCTACTTTAATTGCAGATGATAGATTAGAAATAAAAATAGCATTAATGGATGATTATGGTGCTTACCATGAGAAATTTGGAATAGTAGAGGATAAAGACAGTAATGTAATTTTATTTACTGGTTCAATGAATGAAACTTATCGAGGACAATTTATTAACTTTGAATCTTTTGTAGTTTTTAAATCATGGGAGAATAATCAGTATCCATACATAGAGGAGTTTGAACGTAATTTTGATTCATTGTGGAATAATTCGACAAATAGATTAGATGTAATAGACTTTCCAGAAGCTTTAAGAGCAAAAATGTTAGAATATAGAAAAGAAAAAATTGTAATAGATGAAGAAGAAAAAGACGATATTGATAATGATGATTTAGAAGATATTGCTGATATAAAAAGATATCCTAAACTTCCAGAATGGTTTGAGCCAAGACAATATCAAATTGATGCAATTAACTCGTGGAAAAATAATTGCTTCAAAGGACTTTTAAGCATGGCAACTGGTACGGGAAAAACATTAACGGCTCTTTATGGATTAACCGAATTATGGCTAAGTAATAAAAAATTAGTAACTATTATAGTATGTCCATATCAACATTTGGTGGAACAATGGGCAGAAGATGTGAAAGAATTTAATATTATTCCAATATTATGCTATTCTAGTCATATTGATTGGAGAAAAAAAGTCTTTAATAGAATAAATTTAATGAATAGTAATACTATTGATAATTTTACAATTATTACCACTAATGCTACATTTACTACTTCAGATATGCAAGAATTTATTAGAAAAATAAGGGCAGATATATTATTAATTGTCGATGAAGCACATAATTCTGGAACAAATTCAATGAAAAAAGCATTAGATTTTGATTATAAATTCAGATTAGGACTATCTGCTACACCAAAAAGATTTAGAGATGAAGAAAACACTAGTTTTATATATAACTTCTTTAATGGTGAAGTTTTTAGTTTTGATTTAGAAAGAGCAATATATGGAAATGAGAAAGAAAGATGTTTAACAGAGTATTATTATTATCCAAAAGTAATAGAGTTAACGGAAGATGAACAAGAAGAATATGATGATCTTTCTCTAAAAATTGCACACAATATTAAAGAAGAAAATGGCAAAATAATAATTAATGAAATGGCAAAGATGCTATTAATAAAAAGATCAAAAATTATCGCAGGTGCTAAGAACAAATTAGAACTATTGCGTACTTTGATGAAGGAATATAAAGAAAAATATAATATATTAGTTTATTGCGGAGCTACTAATATAAATGAGGATGATAATTCTGAACGACAAATTGATAAAGTATGTAAAATTCTAGGAAGAGAATTTGGAATGAAAATTAGAAAATTTACTGCAGAAGAGTCTTCAGAAGAAAGACAAGAAATTATAGAAATGTTTAGTGATGAAAGAACCCTTCAAGCAATTGTTGCAATAAAGTGTCTTGATGAAGGAGTTAACATTCCTGCTATACAATATGCATTTATAATGGCAAGTACTACCGATCCAAAAGAGTTTATTCAAAGAAGAGGCAGAGTTTTACGAAAGTTTCCTGGTAAAAATTTCGCATGTATTTATGATTTTATTACAATACCAAATGGAGAAAGTGAAAAAGGCAAGAATTTAGTTGAAACAGAGTTAAAAAGAGCGTATGAATTTTCAATATTATCTAAAAACAAAGAAGAAAATATGAGATTTATTACTGAACTAGTAGATGATTTTAATATTAATATGGAAAAAATTAAAGACGTAAGAGACAAGTATAATATAAGGAGTGAAGAATATGGGCAGTAGTAATATTGATAATAAGATAAAAACAGAAATGCTTATGGAGATTATTTTTGAAGAAAGAAAAAATAATCATGCTGATGAGTCTGAAAAGAAAAAAAATCCGGAAATGGTTGCTATGATAAAAAGAGTTGTTGAAAAAGGGGTAAAAAAAGATGAAATTCAAAAAAATGCAATTAACTAATTTTAGACAATTTAAAGATAAAGTAACGATTAATTTTTCAACGGATCAGGAAAAAAATGTTACAGTAATAATCGGAGATAATGGAACTGGAAAAACAACATTATTACAAGCGTTTAATTGGTGTTTTTATAATAATTTAAACGGATTGGAAAATCCAACTAAGTTATTAAATGATAATAAACTTGCAGAAATGAATATTGGTGATGACTGTGAAGTAGAAGTATCAATTGAATTTGAACATTTAGACAGAATATATACTTGTAGGAATTATAAAAGATATCAAAAAATTGGTGAAAAAGATTGTAGATGCATCGAAAGTGTACAATCATTTACCAAAACAGAATTGGATGGATTAACATACAAAATAGATCAAAGTGAGCTAAATACAATTTTTCCAAAAGATTTATCAACATATTTTTTGTTCGATGGTGAAAGATTAGTACAATTAGGGGAAAATAAAGTAAAAGGAAGAAAAGATTTATCTAAGGCAGTTACTGATTTATTAGGTTTAGATGTCATTATTAATACTAAAGCTCATTTAGAAACAGCTAAAAAACAATTTGAGAATGAATTTGTTTCAGATAATACCGAAAGATTAGAACAAATCAGATATTTACTTGAACAATATGATGAAAAAATTGAAAACGCAAAAAAAGAAAATGAAAAATTGGAAGAGATAAAAACTAATTTAGAAGATGAATTAGACCAAAAGAATGAAGAATTAAAAAGATATGAAAAATTAAAAGACCTTCAAGAAAAAAGAAGAGAATATGATGAAAGAAAAGCTCAAAATGAAAAAGATATAGAAGAGTGTAGAAAAAATATATATCTAAGTTTCGGATTATCAATGCCTAGCCTTTTTTTAAATAATACTATAAAAGAATTACAAGAAAAAATCAAACATACAAAACTTAATGGAAAGAGTATACAAGGAATTCATGGCATAGCAATAGAAGAAATATTAAAAAGAGGAAAATGTATTTGCGGATGTGATTTGAATGAAAATCAAGAAGCAGTAGATAATTTAAAAGATCTGATTAATTATATTTTACCAAATGATTATAGTGGTGCATTAAAAGGATTTGAGACTTCTTTAAAAAATATGGTAGAAAGAAATTCTGAATTTGTTGAAAGATTTGATAATTTATATAAATCATATAATAAATATATTGAAAGAAGTGTTAATATTGAAAATGCAATAAGTGAAAATGAAAAGAGAATATCAAGTATTGGTGATAAAGATCTTGAGGAACAAAATAAAGAATATTTACGTCTTAAAAGCCTTTATATTGAAAATAATCAGAAAATCGGTGAAAATAAAGGAATTATTGCTTCTTCACAAAATGAACAACAAAAACTATCTAGTGAAAGAAGTAGATTGGCAGTGTCAAATGATGTAAATGATACTGTTAGAAAAAAGGTTGAAATATGTGAAGAATTTATTAACGACATTGATAAGAGATTAAACAAGAAAAAGACTGAAATAAGAGAAAAAATGCAAAAGTATGTTAGCCAAATTTTTGAAGCAATGTTGCCAAATAATGATATTAATTCCAAAAAAAGTGTTATTATTGAAGAGGATTATAGTTTTGATGTATTAGATAAATTTGGTACAGTTTCAGTATTGTCAGAAGGAGAAAAAATTGTAATTAGTTTTGCATTTGTTAGTGCACTTATATCATGCGCAAAGGAAATTCTAATATACAATAGCGAAGATAACAAAGGTGAGAATAATATGTCTAGTATTGATGAAGACGACAAAGTTTTTTCTCTTGTTATGGATGCACCTTTTGCAAAATTAGATGAAAGTAATAGTGAAGGAATAAGTAAAACAATTCCTAAATTGACAGATCAAATAATATTATTTTCAGTTGATAAACAATGGAATGGAATAATAAAAGAAAGCTTGATAGATAAAGTAGGATTAATGTATGAAATGAATAGACAAAATGGAGATACTTCTATTGAGAAAAAGGAGGTACAATAATGGCAGTTCAAGCATATACAACAGATATAGTAATACGTGGTTCCAAAGCAGAAAAATTTCAAGAATTAAAGATTAAATACGGATTTGATTTAATTGATACATATATGATGTCTGGAGTAATTGGGTATTTAAATAATAAAAAAGATATATCGAGTAATGATTCTGATTCAACTGCAAATTTACCTAGAAATGTTCTTAATAATAGAGCAGATAAAATAGATGTGCTATCACAAGTAATCTGGTTGTCTCAAGAAATTGAGGTTGATCCAGATGAGGCTATTAAGATTGCCTTTGAAGAAAAGAAAGAAGAGGGAGAAAAATTAATTAGAAGAGAATTATTTTTTGATTATGCAATGGGTGGAATAGAAATTTTATATGACATGCTATCTAATACAGACTTTGACAATCAAGTAAATAATTTAAAAAATATTATTGATAAATATTCTAACGAGTATGATGAAAGCGAACAAACAATTGATGAAATTTTAAACAAGGAAGGATTCTGATTTAAAAATGAGTTTAAAAGATATAACTAATGGAAAAAATGATATATATCGAAGAGCAATTGAAAGGGTAAAAAGAGTATATAAACAGGATGCAATTCCTTGGATTATAGGTTATAGTGGGGGAAAAGATTCTACAGCTACATGTACAATTGTTTTGAATGCATTATCTGAATTAAAAAAAGAGGAATTAACAAAAAAAGTTTATATCATAAGTTCAGATACATTAGTTGAAACTCCATTGATTATAAATGAAATTGATTCAACACTTTTTAAAATTGAATCATTTGGAAAGAAAAATAGACTACCTATTAGCACACATAAAGTTCAACCTCAAATAGATAATACTTTTTGGAGTAATATTATAGGTAGAGGATATCCTTCTCCAAATCAAACATTTAGATGGTGTACAGATAGAATGAAAATTGATCCTGCAAATCAATTTGTTAAAGATGTTGTTGCAAATAATGGCGAAGCAATAATGGTTCTAGGAGTTAGAAAAGGTGAAAGCAATTCAAGAGATAGAGTATTGGAATCTCATAGTGTTGAAAACAGTGATTTGATGAAACACTCAACATTAACCAATGCATTTACATTTGCTCCTATTATTGAATTTGATGTTGATGATGTATGGAATCTATTATTAAATTATCCTTGCCCATGGGGAGGAGATAACCAAAAATTGTTTAAATTATATTCTGATAGCGCTGCCAGTACAGAGTGCCCTTTAATGATAGATCAAGAAACTAAGAACACAGGAAGCTGTGGAAATAGTAGATTTGGATGTTGGGTATGTACGGTGGTAAACGAAGATAAGTCATTAAGTGGATTTATTAAAAGTGGTGTTAAATGGTTAAGACCATTATTGGAATATAGAAATTGGCTTTATAATATTCGAGATGATAGAACGCTTAGAATGAAAAAAAGAGTAACTGGTCAAATATATTTTGCACCGATAAAAGAAAAAGATGGTATTTTAATAATCCCTAAAAAGGGTGATAGAGAAAGAATAGAGATAAGTATAAAAACAAGCATTGATAATAATAAAAATAAATGGAATATCTTTGAAAAAAAGAATGATGCAATTAAATTCATTAAAGATAATAAGATTGACTTGGGCTCTTATATTGATCCAAGGATTATATGTAAAATTCCAGAAGGCTATGGACAATTAGGAGTTGGACCTTTTACTTTTGAATGTAGAAAAGAGATGCTAAGAAGACTGTTATTATTGCAAAAACAGATAAAAGAAGAATATAATATAAATCACGAATTAATTAAAAGAGAAGAATTATTAACAATTAGTAAACTTTGGTTAGAACAAGGTTACTGGGACGATGATGTTTGTAAGATTTATAAAGATGTTTTTGGCGAAGATCTTGATTTTATTTCAGATGATATAAAGTTATTAAATGAAAATGAAAGAATAGTTTTAAAAGATCTTTGCATTGATAATTCAGTTGATTATGAATTAATAAAGAAAATATTATTTTTAGAGAAAAATAGTTATGGATTAACAAGAAGAGAGAATATGCAAAAAGATTTAGCTAAACTATTAAATCAAGATTACATACATATATAAGGGGAGTAGGCTGTGAAAATTAATAAAATTCAACTAAGAAACATTGGGCCATATATTGGTAACAATAATATAATAGATGTTTCTGTAAAAAAGAATAATAATATAGTTTTAATAGGCGGAAAAAACGGTGCAGGAAAAACAACTTTACTTAATTCTATAAAAATAGGATTATTTGGTCCTTATGCTTTTGGACTGAAATCAGCAAGTGATATGTATTATACTTCTTTAGTTCAGATATTTAATTATAAGGAATTTAAAAAGGAAGTTTCTTATTTTGGAATTGAAGTAGAAATATCAATAATAGAGAATTATATTGAAAATATTTATAAATTTAATAGAAATTGGACAAAAATAAAAGATGATATTTCAGAAGTATTAGTAATTGAAAAAAATAATAGAAAGATAGATTCTGAAGAATCTGAACAAATTCAGTCTAAATTAAAAGAAATAATGCCACCTACTGTAATCGATACAATGTTGTTTGATGGTGAAAAGATTGCACAGATTATTGATGATAATAAAATATCAGAATATTTAAAAGAATTGATTGATGTAAACTTTAACATTAATATATTTGATAAAATGGAAAGCGATATCAATTACTATATAGAAAAAGAAAAGAATAGCAAAAGTTTATCAGTAGAAGAAATCAATTTAATAGAGTATCAAAAAAAGTATGATGAATCTAAGAAAAATCTAAAAAATATTGTTGATATAAAGAAAAAATATGAAAAATCAATTAATGATAAAAAGTTTAAATTAAAATATTTAAATAAAAGATTTGAAAATTATGGGGGACTTACAGAAAAAGATAAAGAATCCATGCTCCAATCGTTAGAAAAACTAGAAGCGGAAAGAAAAAACAATTTGAACATTATAAAAGAATTTTTGGAAGATGATGCAGTTTTTTATTTAAACAAGAAAAGATTAAAGAATATTAAAAAATCTTTAGATATGGAAAAGCCATTATTATTATTACAATATGTACGAGAAATAGGTGAATATTTAGGAGAAAGTGAAGTTTCTACATTAAAAAAGAAATTTGAAAAAATAATTGGTGAAGAAAAGAATGAAATAAAATATAATTCTTCTAAAAAATTATATACAGATTTAGAAATAATTTTTAAAAAATTTGATAAAAGATCAAATAAAGATTTAAAATTGTTATTATCCAATAATAAAGAAGATTTAATTAATTCAAAAGAATATAAAAAAATCATATCAAATAATACTAATGATAATGCAAGAGATTTAAAAGAATTATTAGATGAAATAAAAACGTCTGAAAAAGATATTAAAGAACTAGAGGAAAAGTTAAAAGAAGTTGATAAAGATCTAAAAATAATAGAAAATGAAAATAAAGTTGCATTAATTGAATTAGAAAGTGCAGAGAAAAAAATAAATGAAAATAAAAAAGAAGAAAATAGTTTCAATATTGCTAGAAATATATTAAAGGTTTCAAAGGAGTATAAAGACAAGCAATTAAAAACTATAGTGTCGAAAATATCTGATATATCTGTAAAAAAATTTGAAGAGATTAATAAAAAAGAAAATTACATTTCAAAGATTGAAATTGATAAAGAAACATATGATATAAAACTATTTGATAATGTTGGGATTGAAAAAAGTATTACAATATTGTCAGCCGGAGAAAAACAATTACTTATATCTGCAATAGTTTGGGCTGTTTTTAAATTATCTGATAGAAACAACATGTTTATTTTTGATACGCCATTGGCCAGATTAGATAAAGAAAATAGAGAATTATTTGTAGAAAAAGTATTGTGTACTATTTCAGATCAAGTGTTTATATTATCAACAAATGAAGAAATAGTGGGAAATCTATATAAAGTTGTTAAAAAACAGATTAGCAAGCAGTATATTTTAATTAACGACGAAAAAGATGGAAAGACAGTAGTTGAGGAAGGATATTTTGAATAATGAATGGAAGAATTACTACATCTATTGAAATTGAAAGAAAAATAATAGAATTACAAAAAATTTTAAAATTATCAACTAAAGCAGCAGTTATGAGAATTGGGATAGGTATTTCTCTAAATATTAATACTGATCCACGAGAAGAAGTAAAAGAATTAACTCAAGAACACAATGGAGCAACTTATCAATTAATTACAATTGTTGGAGATAAAGCAGAAGTATATCGTGCTTTAATCATCGAAAGTTCAAATATAGGGAATATTTCCGATGAAGAATTTCTTGAATTATTAATATCTCATATTTCGAGAGGAGTAGAGATGCTTTATACAGAGTATCAGTTAAAAGGAAATTATAATAAAATGATGGACTATATTTTTAATTATATGGAGGACTAATATGTTATATCTTGATAATTCCGCTACAACAAGGGTTTTACCAGAAGTATATAATGAAATGGTGCCATATTTATCTGAATATTATGGCAACCCAAATAGTAAATATTATGATCAAGCATTAAAATCACAAGATGCAGTTAAATTAGCAAGAGAAAGGGTAGCTTCATTTATTAATTGTAAAGATGATGAAGTGATTTTTACAAGTGGAGCTACAGAAAGCAATAATTTTATTTTAAAAGGTTATACACATGCTAATAAAAACAAAGGAAATCACATAATAGTAAGTGAAGTTGAACATTCTTGTGTATTAAATACTGCCAAGTTTTTAGAAAAAGAAGGCTTTGATTTTACATATTTAAAAGTCAATCATAATGGTGTTGTTGATCCTAAAGAATTAGAAAAAAGTATTACAGATAAAACAATATTAGTTTCTATTATGTGGGCAAATAATGAACTAGGAAGTATTAATGATATTAAAAAGTTATCCGAAATCTGTAGCAAACATAATGTAAAATTTCATACCGACGCAACTCAATTTGCTGGAAAAGGATTGATAGATTTAGAAGAGTATAACAATGTAGATTTTTTATCAATGAGTGCACATAAATTTTATGGACCTAAAGGCATAGGAATGGTATTTGTTCGAAAAGACGATTTAGGATTTTATCCTGAAATAACCCCATTATTACATGGCGGTGAGCAAGAATTTGGGTTGAGAAGCGGAACCTTAGCAGTTCACCAGATTGTGGGTATGGGTAAAGCTGCAGAAATAGCACATAATAACTTAGAAGAAAATATTAAAAATTTAAAAAAATATGAAATTCAGTTTATTAATAGAATGAGCAATGTTTTTGGCGATAAAATAGAAATTAATAGCACATATGACAATAAAATTCCTGGTTTGGTTAGTATAAGAATAAAAAATTATAATAATCAATTATTTTTAAAGGAAGCAGCAAGTGTTTTATCAGCAAGTACAGGCTCAGCATGTAGTAATGCTAAACCTTCATATGTATTAAAAGCATGTGGTTACACGGATAAAGAAATAAGAGAAACTATAAGGTTTTCTTTATCTTCATATGGAGAATATAATGATTTTGAAGAGATTAATTAAATAATGCATAATAGTTTTAGAAAAGTTTTATCTACTCAATATAGTATTACATTATAATTGCATTACTTTAAAAAAATAAAAACTCTGTATCATACTATTTAAAGTATATACAGAGTTTATTTAAAATGGTCGAGGTGACAGGAATCGAACCTGCGGCCTCATGGTCCCAAACCACGCGCTCTACCAACTGAGCCACACCTCGTTTAATATAAACTGCTTCTATATAATAGCACACTTTTTTTATATTTGCAAGTTTTTTTATTATTTTCTATTGAATATTTATGACTAGTACGTGAAAATGTCCCAAAAAATTTTTGTATTTGTAAATAAAAATGTCCTAAAGAAAGAAGTTATTA
>CANRBK010000022.1 GCA_947628845.1 uncultured Clostridia bacterium
GCTCTGATATAGAAAATATTCCATATAAGGAAACAAATATATATGTTAGAAAAATTTTAAGAGATTACGAGATTTATACTAATTTATCTTAAAATGAATTATGGAAAAATAAAAATTGAAAATACTAGACAAATAAAGAAAAATGCAATAAAATAATAGTAAATTAAAAGAAGGAGAAAGCTTATGATAATAGAACAACTAATTTTTACAATAATTGCATTTGCACTATTTGTCTATATTTTTTTTGAAATGATACAAAAAAATGATACTAATTATATTTGCATACTAGTAATACAAGCAATAGGAATAGCACTAAACTTTATATCAGTAATATCAAAAAAAGAATTAGGTATAATGCTAATGATAATAAAGTATATATCTAGTATTTTATTACCAATAACAATTATATCTATTGAAAAAAGAGGGACACCACTAATACAAGTGTCGAATGTTATAAAAGCAAAGATATATATGAAAGCTGGTAATAATAAAAAAGCAAAAGAACAATTAATAAATTTAGTAACAAAATATCCTGAAAATTATGCAGGCCATAAAATGTTAGCAGAAATATACGAATTAGAAGGTGGAATGAGAAAAGCAATAGATGAATATGTACAAGCTATAGATATAAATAAAAAAGATTATAATTCTTATTATAAAGTTGCAGAACTATTAAATAATTTGAATAAAACTGATGAATCAATAGAAATGCTATCTAGTTTATTAAATAAAAAACCTGATTATTATGAAGCTACTATACTATTAGGAGATGTTTTAATATCAAAGGAGATGTATAAAGAAGCTGCAAATGTATATCATGAAGCATTGAAATATAACCCAATAAGTTTTGAATTGAACTATAATTTAGGGATAGTATATACAATGCTTAATGATTTTCAAAATGCCAAAATATGTTATGAAAAAGCATCAGACATAAATTCACTTGCATATAACTCAAAATATTCACTTGCAGAGATTGCATTAATATATCAAGAATTAGAAGAAGCAGAAAAATATTTTATGCAATCACTAGAAGATGAAGAATTATCAGCAGATAGTTATTATGAACTTTCAAAAATATCAATGATTAAAAATGATAAAGAAAAAGCAATACAATATGCAAATATAGCAATAGATATAGATTCATCAAAAATAGCACCAAAAATAAAAAAAGATCCAATATTTATACCTGTAATTGCTAAAATATCAATACCATTTAATACTGAACAAGAAAATAAAACAAGTAAAATGGAACCTAAAGAAATAAAAGCAAAACAACATTTAGAAGAAATGTTTGAGATAACAAGGAATTTAAGTTATGATGATTTAAAATTGTTAAATAAAGAGAAAACAGGGAAAATAAAAAAGAATATAGGAGAACAAGAGTTAAATCAAAAAGAAATAGAATAAATATACTTACTCATAAAAATCCTTAAAATAAATATAATAGTATAAAAATAAATTTATGGAAAGAGGTATTTTATGAGTAGAAATTTTTCTATAATTGGTGGAGATTTAAGAATAATAAAGTTAGCAGAAATGTTAGCAAAAGAATGCAATAATGTTTATGCTTATGGAATAAATAAAGCAAAGGAATTGCAAAAAAATAAAAATATTATAATATGCAATACATTAAAAGAAGCGGTAAACAACTCAGATATAATTATAGGACCTATACCATTTTCAAGCGATGGTAAAGAAATCAATACACCTTTTAGTGATAAAATAATATCAATAGAAGAATTAATAGAAAGTATTGATACACAAACATTGATAGCTGGAAGTATAAAATCAGATGTTTATAATTTAGCAAAAAGCAAACAAATAATAGATATAATGAATAGAGAAGAATTGGCAGTTTTAAATACAATATCAACAGTAGAGGGAACTATAGAAATAATAATTGCAAACACAGATACAATAATTCACGGAAGTAAAATTTTAATTTTAGGCTTTGGAAGAATAGGAAAAGTATTAGCACAAAAATTAACTGCGCTTTCTGCAAAAGTAACTTGTGCTGCAAGAAAGAATGAAGATTTTGCATGGATTAAGGCGTATGGATATAATTTAACAAACATAAATACTATAGGAGAAAATCTATCTCAATATGATATAATAATAAATACAGCACCAAATATGATTTTAACAAAAGAAAGAATGAAATATGTAAAAGAAGAATGTTTACTAATAGATTTAGCATCAAAGCCTGGAGGAATAGATAGAGAAGAAGCCCAAAATAGAAATATAAAATGCATTTGGGCATTAGCTTTACCAGGTAAAGTAGCACCAGTAACAACAGCAGAATTTATAAAAGATACAATTTATAATATTTTAACAGAAATAGAAAAAGGAGAGAAATAAAATGAATGAAATTATACAAGCATTAATTTTAGGAATAGTTCAAGGATTAACAGAATTACTTCCAATATCAAGTTCAGCACATTTAAATTTAATACCATGGATATTTAATTGGGAAATACCAGAAAGTTTTGATGTAGCATTACATTTTGGAACATTACTTGCAATAGTTATATTTTTCTTTAAAGATTGGTTAAAACTAATAGAAGGAGGATATAAACAAGTTGTAAAAAAAGAAAAAAGCTTTGAAGGAAAAATGTTTTGGTACTTAGTAGCGGCAACAATACCAGGAGGAGCTATAGGCTTTTTACTAGACCATTTTATAGGAGATGCATTAGGAAAAATTCCTTTAGTAATAGCTACAGCATTAATTGTAATGGGTATAATACTATATTTTGCAGATAAAAAATCACCATCAAATACAGATTATGAACATATGTCATTTAAACAAACATTTTTAATAGGACTTTCACAAGCACTAGCATTTATACCAGGAGTATCACGTTCAGGCGTTACAATGACAGCAGGAAGATTAATGGGAGTAGATAGAGAATCAACAGCTAAATATACATTTTTATTGTCTACACCAATAGTACTAGGAGCTACACTATATAAATTTAAAGATTTTGTACTAAATATACCATTTTTTGTAGGTGTATTTGCAAGTTTTATAGTTGGAATAATTGTAATTAAATTTTTACTGGAATATTTGAAAAAAGGAAGTTTTAAAGTATTTGCTATATACAGAGTTATTTTAGGATTATTTATTATTGGTATGTACATAACAAGATTATAAAAATCAGGAAATAAGGGAAGATTAATCCCTTATTTTTTTATATTGTAGGAAAGTTCTATTTTATTATATTATAGAAAAATTCTCCGAAATTCCTATAATATAAAGTTTTCCTTTTTAAAATGTTATAAAAAAGCAAGAATTTAGTAGAAAAATATAAAAAAATGTGTTATTATGTTGTAAATTATTAAATTAAAGTGGGAGAACGATTAAAAAATGTTAGAAAAAATTAATTCACCAAAAGATTTAAAAGAATTAAATACAGAAGAAAAAAATGAGCTAGCAAAAGAAATTAGAGAATACATATTAAAAGTAGTATCGGAAAATGGTGGACATCTAGCATCAAATTTAGGTGTAGTAGAACTTACTATTAGTATACATAGTGTATTTAACATGCCAAAAGATAAAATTGTATGGGATGTTGGCCATCAATCTTACGTACACAAAATACTAACAGGTAGAAAAGAAAAATTTATAACATTAAGAAAATTAGATGGTATATCTGGTTTCCCAAAAATAAATGAATCTGAATATGATAATTTTAATACTGGACATAGTAGTACATCAATATCAGCAGCATTAGGTATGGCAAGAGCAAGAGATTTAAAAAATGAAGATAATGAAGTAATTGCAGTTATTGGAGATGGAGCATTAACAGGAGGAATGGCATTAGAAGCATTAAATGATGCAGGATGCAGTAAAACCAAAATAATAGTTATATTAAATGATAATGAAATGAGTATATCTAAAAATATTGGTGGACTAAATATGTTTTTAAGTAAATTAAGAACCAAAAAATTATATAGTAAATCAAATATATCAATAAAAAAAGCATTAATAAAAATACCAGTAATAGGAAAACCAATAGTTAAAGTAATACAAAGAATTAAAAGAAGTATAAAACAATTGATAATACCAAAAATGTTTTTTGAAGATATAGGATTTACTTATTTAGGACCAGTTGATGGGCACAATATTGAACAATTACAAAATATATTAGAACTTAGTAAAAAAGTAGAAGGGCCTGTATTAGTTCATGTATTAACCAAAAAAGGAAAGGGGTATAAAATAGCAGAAGAAAATCCAGATAAATATCATGCAACATCATCATTTGATATAGAAACAGGAAAATCAAAAAAAGAGAAAAAACCTGATTATTCAAAAGTATTTGGAGATAAATTAGTAGAACTAGCAGAAAAAAACGATAAAATAGTAGCAGTAACAGCATCAATGAAAGATGGAACTGGCTTAACAAAATTTGCAATGCGATTTCCAACAAGATTCTTTGACATTGGAATAGCAGAACAACATGCATTAACAATGGCAGCAGGAATGGCTAAAGAAGGTATGATACCAGTAGTACCAATCTATTCATCATTCTATCAAAGAGCATATGACCAAGTAATACATGACATTGCAATTCAAAATTTACCAGTAATAATGTGCGTAGACAGAGCGGGAGTTGTTGGAGCTGATGGAGAAACACATCAAGGAACATTAGATATGGCATTTTTCAGATTAGTTCCAAATTTAACAATTATGGCACCAAAAGATTTTAAAGAGTTAGAAATTATGTTAGAATTTGCAGTGACATTAAACAAACCAGTAGTTATAAGATATCCAAGAGGAGGAGAAGATGAGCAAATAAAATTTGAAAAATATGACAAAATAGAATTAGGAAAATCAGAAATAATAAAAGAAGGAAATGACATAACTATAATAGCAATAGGAAAAAGAGTAGCAAAAGCATTAGAACTAGCCCAAAAATATGAAAAAGATGGAATAGATGCAGAAGTAATCAATGCAAGATTTTTAAAGCCATTAGATATTGAAACAATAAAAAAATCTATAAATAAAACTAAAAAAGTTGTAACAATGGAAGACGGAACAAAAATAAATGGTTTAGGAACAGCAATAGAAGAATTGATAGTAGAAGAAAATCTAGAAGGAATAACAATGGAAAAACAGGCATGGCCAGATGAATTTATAAAACATGGGTCAGTAGAGGAATTAGAAAAAATTTATTGTTGACCCATTGGGGACGTTTACCTGTGGGACATTTTAACAAAATGTCCCACAGGTAAACGTCCCCAATGGGTCAAAAAAGGAGAAAATAATGAATAAACAACAAATTTTAAGTGATTATAAGAAACAAGAAGACAAAATATTATTAGCACAAATTTTGGATAAAATAGAATTTTCAATACAAAGAGAAAAATTAGAATATACAGACTTCTTAGATATGTATCAAATATCACTAGTAAAAAGTTTTATGAAAAAAGTTGAGTTTGAAAATTATATTTTATTTGGAGGATTTGATAATGCAGAAAGAAATATCCTTATTATTTATCCAGAAAAATATAATATGAATATGGTACAAAAAAATTATTCTAAAATCTTAAAGGCTATAAGAATAAAGTTAAGTGATGAAGAAAAAGGAAAATACACACATAGAAATTATTTAGGTGGAATTGTTAAGCTAGGAATAAAAAGAGAAAAAGTAGGAGATATTTTAGTTTCTGAAGAAGGTGCAGATATATTAGTAAAGGAAGAAACTGCACAAACTTTAAAACAAGAATTAGCAACACTTACTAGATTTGAAAATGCAAAACTTGAGATTATTGAATTAGCCGACCTAAGGGAACAACAAATAAAAGTTGAAGAAATAAAAATTATAGTGCCATCACTAAGACTTGATAACTTTGTATCAGATTTAGCAAAAACTTCTAGAAGTAAAGCAGTACAAATTATAGATAGTGAAAGAGTTTTTATAAATGGACAAAATGAAACTAAATCTTCAAAGCAAGTAAAACAAGGCGATATTATTACAATTAGAGGAAAAGGAAGATTTATTGTAAAAGAATTTTCAGGAACGACTAGAAGTGGTAGAAGTGTTGTAACAATTGAAAAATATATATAAAAGATAAAAGACAAATAGCTAGTTTTAGTTATTTGTTTTTTTAAATTTTTTATAAAAAATACTTGACAAATAGAAAAAAAGAGAGTATACTATGTAACTAGAGTAGTATACTAGTGTAAAAGAAGGTGAATATAAATGAAAGAACAACAAATAATAGAGGCTGCAAGAAAATTACTTCATCAATTTGGATTTAAAAAAGTATCAATGGATGAAATAGCAAATGAAGCAGGAGTAACAAAAAGAACAATATATAAATATTTTTCTAGTAAAGAAGAAATACTAAAATATTTTATACTGGAAGAAATAAAAAATATGAAAGATATTATAGAAGAAGTGGAAAGCAAAAATACAGATTTTTTTGAAATGATAAATCAAGCAATTTACAGATTATTAAAATATAGGGAAGAAAGAAACTTTTTAAATATAATAACAAGAGAAGCCGAATTTCTAAAAAATCCAATTATTATACAAAATTTAAAGCTAATTGATGAACAAATAAAAAATTATATAAGAGAAAAGTTAATAATTGCCAAAGAAAAAGGATATATATATTATGAAGACTTAGAAATTACTACTTTTTTAATTTACAAAATGTATATTGCATTAATACTAGAATGGGATAACGGAGGAAAAAAATTAGATGAACAAATGATAGCAAATAATATTTCAGAAATTTTAAAAAATGGTTTAAGAAAGGAAGTTGTATAAAATGAAAAAAGAAAGTAATATCATGAAAACAATAGTATTTATTGTAGTACTATTTATCCCAATCATATATAGTTTCTTTTATTTAAAATCTTATTGGGATCCATATGGAGACTTAACTGGAATGCAAATCGCAGTTGTAAATTTAGACAAAGGAGAAGATGGTGAAAACCAAGGAAAGGAATTTGTACAAAGCTTAAAAGATAGTGCAACATTTAGTATATGTGAAGTAAATCAAGATAATGCAAATGAAGGAATGCAAAATGGAGATTATTATGCAACAATAACTATACCAAGTAATTTTACAGAAGCTTTAAATAGTGCTTCTAGTAAAGACAAACAAATTGCAACAATTACATATAGCCCAAATCAAGCAACAAACTATTTAGCTACACAAATTATAAATAGTGCAGTAAAAACAATGGAAATTAGCTTAGAAGAAAAAATAGATAGTAAAATAGTAGAAACATTAGCAGATAAATTAGAAGAAGTACCAGATAGTTTACAAGCAATATCAGATGGAGCTGAAGAAATATTAGAAGGTTCAAAAAGTTTAAATTCTGGTTTACAACAAATAAATGATGGAACAACAACATTAAATAATAGTTATACAGAATTTGATAATGGAGTAAAATCAGCATCAGAAGGAAGCAAAACATTAGATAATGGAATTAAACAAGTAAATTCAGGAGTAACAGATTTAAATAGTGGGGCAACTTCTTTAGATGGAGCAATTGCACAAATAAATGAAGGAATTAAACCATTATCACAAAGTAATGAAGAAATTAATACATTAGTAAATCAATTACCAAATTTAGTAGCAGGAGCAAATGGATTAGAACAAGGAGTTAACTCATATGTAGGTCTTTCAACTCAATTGATAAATCAACTTTTAGCTCAAATAGATCCACAAGGTACTAATACATCATTGAGAGCTCAAGCAAAACAATTAGAAGGAGTAGGTGCTCAAATAACAACTGGGGCACAAAATGTATCTGCTGGAGTAACAATGATATCAAACAAAGCAGGTGGATTAAAAGCAATTACAGGAGGAATAACAAACTTACAAGGAGCTTTAGGTGAAGTAAAAGCAGGAACTGAGAGTTTGAAAAGTGGTGTTGCAACATTAAGTAATGGAACAAAAGCACTACAATCAGGAAGTAGCACTTTAACAACAGGACTTTCAACATTAAGTAGCAGTTCTTCACAAGTAAAAACAGCACTAAATACTTTACAAGAAGGAACAAGCACAGCTTATGATGGAAGCACACAACTTGTTGAAGGAGTTGAAACTTTTAATAACGAAGTAAATAAAGGAATAAATGATACAAAAGAACAATTAGAAAGCTTAGAAGGAATAGAAAAAATAGCAGAAGATCCAGTAGAATTTAAGACAGAAGCTTACGGAGAAGTAAATTCTTATGGTATAGCATTTACACCATTATTCTTATCAATAGGATTATGGGTAGGAGCATTGATGTGCTACGTAGTATTATATTATGACCAAAAGAATAGATTTGGAATATTTGGAAGTGATAGCAAAAACAAATTATTACAAAACGCATTATATATCGCAATTGGAGCAATAGAAGGTATTATAACAGGAGCATTATTAAAATTAGGATTAGGATATGAAATTCAAAATATAGTATTATATTATTTTGCAAGTGCATTAATTGGTATAACATTTATGAGTATTATCCAATGTTTAATTAGAAACTTTGGAGATGTAGGAAAATTCTTAGCATTGATTATATTAGTATTACAACTAGCAGCATCAGGTGGAACATTCCCAGTAGAAACAATAAGTAAAGGATTCCAAGGTTTAACATCATATTTACCAATGACATATTCAATAAACTTATTAAGAGAAATTTTAGTACCTACAGCAAGTAATTTAAAAGGACAATATATAGCAATTTTAATAGGCATAACTTTAGTTACATTGATGATTACTTATATAGTAGATATAATTAAGAATAAACAAGAAGATTAACAAAAAAGGGAAAGAGGAACCCACCTTTTAAAAATGAAGAATTGAGGCGATGAACTTCAATTCTTTTTTCATCTAAAAAAATTTTATGTATAATTTTGCATATATATTAAAAAATAAAAACAAAAACTATTGAAAAAAATATATAAAATTGCTAAAATAAATATAGAAAATATATTATGCAAAGGTAAACGTAAAATGAGAAAATTAAAAATAAAAAGAAAAACATTGATATATATAATAATTTTAAGTTTTTTATTAATTTTATCAATAGTTACATTTATGCCAAATGGCTTAATAAATATAATAAGAAATGCAATAGAAAAAGAAGATGCATATAGTTTTAGTTATAAAATAACATACTATGATGCAAATACAGAAATTTATAAAATACTAATAACAATTACTAATCCTGAGGGAATAGATTCAATAGAATATCCAAATGGTGAACAAATATTAAATTGCAATGGAAAGAAAAAAGTAGCAATAGATTATGATACAGAAGATATGAAAGATTATAAATTTAAAATACATCTATCAACAGAAAATGAAAAAGATGAATTATTACATTTTGAAAGACCGCGCTTAAGAAAAGGAACATATAAAAAAGAAAAGGGATTATATGTAAATACACCTAATATAGAGGATGGATTTCAAAAAGAATATACAAGATACATAAATATAAACGAAAAAGGAAATTTAGAACCAGGAAATTGGATAACAGATGCCCCACCAGCAGATTGGTATGATTATAAAAATAAAAAATGGGCTAATATTTATGTGGAAAGTAATGGTATAAGTAATTATTATGTATGGATACCAAGATACGCATATAAAATAGCAAATGAATATGAGGAAGGAAATGAAAGAACAGATATAAAATTTATAGATTTATATAATAAATATATAGATCCAGAAACAGATAAAGAAACATCATGGGAAGAATTAAAAGCAGATGGATATAAAATACCAGAAGCATTTGAGTTCGGAGATTATGGTGAAATATCAATATCTGGATACTGGATAAGTAAATATGAGTTATCTGAATTAGAAGGATATGTACTAGATTATAACTTAACAGCAAGTGCAACAGAATTTAATGTAAGTAATTTTAAAATAAAAGAAGAAAAAAAACAACAAATAACAAAATATACATATTCATTAAATGGTCAAGTGCAAAAAGAATCAGAACAGTTATTAGAACATTATTCTTTTACTAATGCAACTCCAAATGGAGATAATGTAATAAATGTTACCGCACTAGATGAAAATGGAGAAATAGTAGGGAGTATGACAAAAAAAATAGAATTAACAGAAGTAAATCCACCAGATTTATCTGGATTTGATGAAGATACAACATTTTATGTATGGTGGGATAGTAATGGAAATGAACATAATGAAACACCAATAAGCAAACAAGCTCCAGCAGATTGGTATAATTATACTTATGCAAATTGGGCAAATATAGTAACAAGGAATGATGGCTTAGAAAATTATTATGTATGGATACCAAGGTATAAGTATAGTTTAGATACAACAAGTGAAAGGACAAGTATTAAATTTATAGAAGGAATAGGAACAGAAACTGAATCAGGGTATAAGATTCCAGAAGCATTTTGGTGGGACAAAAATGAAAATGGAGAGCAAGAAGATGATGAACAATTACAAGGCTATTGGATAAGCAAATATGAATTAAGCTCAGAAGAAAAAGAAGCTAGATTAGATGCAGAATTAGCAGTATCAAGTAATTTAATAAGAGTAAAAGATATATTAGGAACATTGATAGATAATGCAAAAACAACAGAAGAAGTACAAACACCAGATAATGGAACACAAATAGTAGAAACACCTATAGAATTAAAATATGAATATTACTTGAATGGAGATTTAATTGATACTGGAACAAACAATAAGGAAAATTATATATATAAAGATTTAAAACCAAATACAACATATACAATAAATATAATAGTTAGAGAAAAAGAAAGTGATAAATATGTAGGAGCAATAACTAAAAAAGTTACAACAAAACAAGCAAATGCACCGAAATTTGATGGCTTAAAAGAAAATATGACATATTATGTTACATTTGACGAAAATGACGAGATGAAAATAGGTGAACAAATACAATTAGATGGAAGCAATATACCAGAAGGATGGTATGATTATAGTAATAGTAAATGGGCCAATATAGTAGTAACAGATGGAGAAATAAAAGATGGAAAAATAGTAGATGCAAAAACAACAAATTACTTTGTATGGATACCAAGATATGAATATAGAATATTAACAAATAGAGAGCTACAAAGTACAGATAATAGAAGAATAGAAATAAACTTCTTAAATGGAACAAGTACAGATGTAACAAATGGATATCAAATACCAGAAGCCTTTTGGTGGGACAAAGATGAAGATGGAGAGCAGGATGATGATGAACAACTAGAAGGATATTGGATAAGTAAATATGAGCTAAGCGAAACGCAAGAATAAAAACTTGGAGGTAAAAATGAAAAGTAAAAAAATTATAATTTTAATAATAATTAGTTTATTACTAATCTTTCAAATGAATATAGTTCAAGCAGCTTTGCAATCAAATGGAGATAAACCAGCAACTAAACTTAGAGACAACTGGATGGTAGAAACAAGAAAGATGGAAAATTTAGGAGGAGGCTTTGGACTAGAGGAAGAACAAAATGAAAATTTAGAAGCAAAAGGGGAAACTAATAATATTGATATACATATGCAAAAGAATACAGAATTTGGTGCAATGGCATTGTTATCAGCTTCATCTTATGGTAATCCAAAAAAAATAGAAGATAAAGAGACTACAACAGGAAATAAAAGTGGTGTATTAATTCTATATCAATCAGAATGGACAGCAGCAAATTTTATAAAAGAAGGTGGCACTTTAAATTTTGCTGGGAGATATATAAATTATTATACAGTTGAAAATAAGCAAAAAAATGGTGATGCAACAATAGAAACACAAGGATGGCATGGAAGTGAATATGGCTATGTATACAATCAATACATTGGTCAATCGAGAGGAGCTCTTTATGCTTTAGCAGGAGCATTTGTAAGATGGAACACAGGAATTTTTAGTTATAGTAATCATTTTACAAACAGAGATACTGCTGGTGATACATATTATGGACCAGCTTATGGAACAAACTCTTATGCCACTCGTGCAGTAATAGTAAATGGAGACGGAATTTAAGAGAAAAAGAAATAGGGATGTTCTTAAAATTCCTCTTATAAAAAATGACAATTCTTCATTATTCGAAGGATTGTCATTTTTACCCTAATTAATTTTTTTACTCATTATAATAGCATCGCTTTCACCATTATAATATTTTTTTCTAATTCCGATGTGATCAAAACCAAATTTGTCATATAAGCGAATAGCAGATAAATTATGTTCATTAACTTCTAAAGTAACAACATTTAAATTTTTATCCTTAGCAAAATTTATTAAATTATCCAAAAGAACAGAACCAATACCATTATGTCTAAAACTCTTTTTAACTACTATATTCATGATATCAGCTTCATCGACAATAACTTTTAAACCTGCAAAGCCAACTATTTCATTATCATTTTTAGCAATTATAAAGTGAGAATTATCACATTCTAATTCTTGTTTAAAAGATGAATATGGCCAAAAACTACTAAAATCTGAAAATAAAATATCTTGCATACTATTTAAATCATCAACATTCATTTTACTAATTTTTAAATTCATTTTTATTCTCCTTTGCTTCCAATTGTAATTGAGCCTGAGGCTTTTTTAAATATAAAGGCAAAACAACTTCACCAACATAATCATTATTGATAAATTTTTTAACACCAGCAATTCCAAGATTTTCAACACTTAAATAGCAATCTGTGGATTTTTCTTTAATACCATCTCCAACAAATGAGATTGATTTATTTGAATATTTTAATTTTAATAAATCTAAAACCTCGGAAACTTTTTTAGAACAAGGTTCTTCTAATACATTATAAGTACCATCAACTAATTCATATAAAGCAAAATAGCAATTATCGTTCTTGCAATCAATTGTACTACAAATTAGTCCATTATCTTTAATATTATAAGCTAATACCTCTAAAGCTGAAATGCCAACACAAGGTATATTTAAGCTATCAGAAAAAGCCTTAATAGTTGAAATTCCAATTCTTATACCTGTAAAAGAACCAGGACCAATATTAGAAACAAGTAGACCTATATCTTTTAATGATAAATTGCATTTATTCAAAATATCTCTAATTAAAGGCATCAAAGTTTGAGAATGTGTAAGACCATTATCTAATTCTATTTTATCTATTAAAGTAGTATCTTCGAGAATAGCAACACTACATAATTTACTAGAAGTATCAATACATAAAACTTTCAAAATTGAGCTCCTTTCTAAATTTATTTAGAAATAAATTTAATATTCAAAATTCTTGAATTTTCATTATCATCACACCTAGAAAATTCAATTTTTATATATTTTTTAGGTAAAGCATCTTCAATAAGTTCACCCCATTCAATAATACATATACCTTTATCAAAATATTCTTCTCCACCAATTTCATAAAATTCAGAAGAATCCTCCAATCTATATACATCAAAATGATAAATATTTATATTATTTTTAATATATTCATTAACAATTGTAAAAGTAGGACTTGAAATTTCATCTTCTAATCCGAAATAAGACAAAAAACCTTCAGTAAATTTTGTCTTACCGGAACCTAAATCACCAGAAAGAACTAAGATATCGCCAGTACTTAATTTTGATGCAAAATCTTTTGCAAAATTTTTTGTATCATCTTCAGAATTTGATTTAAAAATAAAATTTTCCATTATGAACTCCTATAATTACCATAATTTATTTATAAATAAACATATAAATTATTATAATATAAAAATATAAAAATTTCAACGAAATGTATTGATAAATTTTTGTAATTGTAATATAATTGTAATGATAATGTAATAAAAGTGAAATAGAATGGCGAAAAATATGAATTATATAGATTAAATAAGAAGGGAGAATAACATGTTAAAATTTGGCTTTGGACAAGATGTAGGAATAGATTTAGGTACAGCTACAGTAATTGTATATATAAAAGGAAAAGGAATAGTATTAAGAGAACCATCAGTGGTTGCTGTTGATAGAAATACAGGAGATGTATTAGCAGTTGGTGGTGAGGCTAGAAGAATGCTAGGTAGAACACCAGGAAATATAGTAGCAACAAGACCATTAAGAGATGGAGTAATATCAGATTATACAGTTACAGAAAAAATGTTAAAACATTTTATAGGAAAGGTATGTGGAAAATCTATATTTGCACCAAGAATAATGATATGTATACCTTCTCAAGTAACAGAAGTAGAAAGAAAAGCTGTAATAGATGCAGCTATGCAAGCAGGTGCTAGAAAAGTATATTTGATAGAAGAACCAATAGCAGCAGCTATAGGAGCAGGTATAGATATCGCAAAACCACATGGAAATATGGTAGTAGATATTGGTGGAGGTACAACAGATATAGCAGTAATATCTTTAGGAGGATCAGTTGTAAATTCATCATTAAAAGTTGCTGGAGACAAATTTGACGAAGCCATTGTAAAATATATAAAGAAAAAACATAATATAGTAATAGGTGAAAGAACAGCAGAAGATTTAAAAATAAATATAGGTTGTGTATATCCAAAAATTCAAGACGCAGAAATGGATATAAGAGGTAGAGATTTAGGAACAGGCTTACCAAAAACAATAACCATATATTCTAGCGAAATGCTAGAAGCACTAATAGAACCTGCAATGATGATAGTAGATGCAGTACATAATGTTTTAGAAAGAACACCACCAGAATTAGCGGCAGATATAAGTGACAAAGGAATATATATGACAGGTGGAGGATGTTTAGTAGATGGCTTAGATAAACTATTGCAAGAAAAAACAGGAATAAATGTAATGATTGCACAAGATACAGTATCATGTGTGGCATTAGGAACGGGGAAAGCTTTAGATAACTTAGATATTTTAGATGGAAAATCAAAATAAAATTAAATAGATGGTACAAAATAGAATTGCAAAATAAGGCGATTCTATTTTTAAAGTTATAGAAAATGGAGAAAAAATTATGGAAAAAATAGTAAAATTCGTTACATTAGGATGTAAAGTAAATCAATATGAAACAAATGCAATGGCGCAGAAATTTTTAGAAAATGGTTATAAAGTAACAAAAGATCAAGATTTAAATGAAAAGCCAGATATATGTATAATAAATACTTGTACAGTAACAAATATGTCAGACAGAAAATCAAGACAAATGCTTAGAAAAATGAAAGAAAAAAATAAAGATACAATAATAGTTGCAGTAGGTTGTTATGCACAAGTATCAAAAGAAGAATTATTAAAAATACCAGAAATAGACTTGATTTTGGGAAATAATGAAAAAGTAGAAATTGTAAAATATGTAGAAGAATATATAAATAAAAATGTAAGAAGAATAGAAACAGAAGATGTAATGAAAGCAAATGAATTTTCAGAATTTGGAAATATAACATTTACAGAAAAAACTAGAGCAGTAATAAAAATACAAGATGGATGTGATAGATTTTGTTCATATTGTATAATACCATATGCTAGAGGTAGAGTTAGAAGCAGAAATCCACAAAGTATAATATCAGAAATTACTAAAATTGCAGATAAGGGTATAAAAGAAGTAGTAATAACAGGAATACATATAGCATCTTATGGAAAAGATTTTAAAGAAGATTATAAATTAATAGATTTACTAGAAGAAATAAACAAAATAAATGGCATATGTAGAATAAGATTAGGTTCAATAGAACCATTACTTATAACAGAACAATTTGTAGAAAGATTAAAAAAATTAGAGAAAATATGCCATCATTTTCATTTATCATTGCAAAGCGGATGTGATAGCACGTTAAAAAGAATGAATAGGAGATATACAACAGATGAATTAAAAAAAATAGTGGAATTACTAAGAAATGCATATAAAGATGTCAATTTAACAACAGATATAATAGTTGGATTTCCAGGAGAGACAGAAGAAGAATTTAATGCAACATATAAATTTTTAGAAGAAATAAAATTTTATAAAATGCATATATTCAAATATTCTCCTAGAAAAGGAACAAAAGCAGCAATTATGGAAAATCAAATTAGTGCAGATAAAAAAGAAGAAAGAAGTAAAAAACTAATTGAATTATCAAATAAAAATCAATCAATATTTAATAATAAATATATTGGTAAAGAAGTAGAAGTACTATTTGAAGAAGAAAAAGAATGTATATATAAAGGACATACTCAAAATTATATAATGGTATGCTGTAAAAGCAACGAAAAATTAGAAAACCAAATAAAAAAAGTAATATGCAAAAAAGTAATAAATGACTATATATTATCCGAATTATAGTTATATATTGAATGCAAATAAAAGCCGGATGTAATGAAAATGTAACAAATATGTAACAAAAACTTAATAGAAAAATTAAGCTAAATTATTGATATTTAAAAAATTTTATAGTATAAATAAAATAACATAATAGTAAATTACAAAGGAGGAAATACAAATGGACGAAGAAATAAATAAAGAAGGAATATTTGGTGGAATTTTATTTGAAGATCCAAAAGAAGAAAGTAATGTAGTAGAAAGTGTAACAAAAAACGTAACAACTGAAAATGTAGGAACAATTAGAAATGAAGCATTACCAGCGAAAATAGGATTTTGGTCAAAATTCAAAGCATTTTGGTTACAAGATATAGATTGGAATAAAGAAATAAAAGTAGAATTAACACCTAAACAACAAAAAGTCGAAGATGAAATAAACGAATTTTTACATCAAGAAATTACATGGGAAAAAGTACATGACTTCTTATTTCAAGAAATTACTTTTGGTAAAAAGAAATAATGACACATTGACCCATTGGGGACGTTTACTTGTGGGACATTTTTAAGTACGAATAATAAAATGTAAAATTTTAATAAAAAGTATAGCATATATAACAAATATATGTTATACTTTTTTTATTATAAAAGTAAGATATACATTAAAAAATTATATTTTAATGGGGATAAAATATAATTAGTATATTAAATTATAGTATTGATAAAAAAGTGGGGCAAATCTATAGAAAAGGAGATAATAATGCCCAGAAAAAGTAGACAAGTTAGTAATACTAAAGTATATCATGTTATATTAAGAGGAATAGATAAACAAGATATATTTGTTAATGAAAAAGATTATTATAATTTTTTACAAATTATAAAAGAAACCAAAGAAAAATTTGATTATGAAATTTATTCATATTGCTTAATGACAAATCATGTGCATATTGTAATCTATGATAAAAATAATCAATTATCAAAAATAATGCAAAGAATAGAAATCAGTTATTCAATGTATTTCAATAAAAAATATAATAGGCAGGGACATTTATTTCAGAATCGATTTTTAAGCAAAAAAATAGAAGATAGAGAATATCTAAAAATAGTATGCAGATACATACATCAAAATCCTTTAAAAGCAGGAATTGAAAAAACGGAAAAATATAAATGGAGTAGTTATAAAGAATATATTAGAAAAAATACGTTAATTAATCCTAGAATGCTATTATTGTTATTTTCAGAAAATCAACATGAGGCAAAGGAAGAATTTATAAAATTTCATAATATTGAAATAAATCTTAACCCATTTGAACAAATTGAATACGAGATGCAAGATAAAATAATAGATGAGGATGTCTATAAATATATAACTAAATTATTAAATATGGAATATGAAGAAATAAAAAATATATTAAGAGACAAAAATAAGAGAGACGAAATAATAACTAGATGCAAAAAAATAAAAGGAATTACTAATAGGCAGTTAGCTAGAGTATTAGGGATAAATAGAAAAATTATTGATAGAGTGAAATAAATGTCCCACAAGTAAACGTCCCCAATGGGACAAATGGGACACAATGGGACAAATGGAGGAAAATAATGGCCAAGAATAAAACAATTTTTGTATGTAATGAATGTGGTTATGAATCTGGGAAATGGCTAGGAAAATGCCCGGCATGTGGAAGTTGGAATACCTTTTTTGAACAAAAAATTGTTGAAAGTAAAAATAGTTCACTAAAAGCAGATAAAGGTTCAAATAATATTCCGCAAAAGTTAAATTCCTATGAAGCTAAAGAAACCATAAGGACTTCTACAGGTTTTGACGAATTAGATAGAGTATTAGGAGGAGGCTTAGTAAAAGGTTCACTAATTTTAATTGGTGGAGAACCAGGAATAGGAAAATCAACTCTTATTTTACAATTATGTGATAAAGTTAAAGGCGAAGGAAAAGTTCTATATGTATCTGGAGAAGAATCAGCAGAACAAATAAAATTAAGAGCAGATAGATTACGGGATAAATAATGAAGAAATTTTATTTTTAGGAGAAACAGATATAGATATAGTAAACCAAAATATAATAAATCTAAATCCTAAATTAGTGATAATAGATTCAATTCAAACTATGTATTCAGAGGAAATTTCAGCAGCTGCAGGAAGTGTAAGCCAAGTTAGAGAAATAACATCTCAAATTATGAGAGTTTGTAAATCTAGAAATATAACTACTATTATAATAGGACATGTAACAAAGGATGGAAATATAGCAGGACCAAGAGTTTTAGAACATATGGTAGATACTGTACTTTACCTTGAAGGAGAAAGATATTTTTCATATAGAATATTACGAGGAGTAAAAAATAGATTTGGATCTACAAATGAAATTGGAATGTTTGAAATGAGAGGAGAAGGAATGTGCGAGATTTCTAATCCTTCAGATGTACTAATTTCAGAAAATGATGATAATCCGCCTGGATCTTGTATTGTTTCTTGTATGGAAGGGACAAGATCTATCTTGGTGGAATTACAAGCCTTAACAACACAAAGTGTTTTTGGATTTCCTAAAAGGACAGCTAATGGAGTTGATTATAATAGGTTAGCACTTTTAATTGCAGTGTTAGAAAAAAGAGCAGGAATGAATTTAGGAACGCAAGATGTATATCTAAATGTTGCAGGGGGATTAAAAATAAGTGAACCATCAATAGATTTGGGAATATTGATGGTAACAGCATCAAGTTATAAAAATATTCCTATAGAAAAGGGAATAGCTATAATGGGAGAAGTAGGACTTACTGGAGAAGTAAGAAGAATAAACATGATTGAGAAAAGGTTAAAAGAAGCAGAAAAATTGGGATTTAAAAAATGTATAATTCCAGAAAGTAATAAAAAAGGCTTGAAAGAAAATTTTAAATTAGATATAATAGGAGTCAAGGATGTAAATGAAGCAATAAAGAAATTGGGATTGACCCATTAGGGACGTTTACTTGTGGGACATTTAATAAGAAAATGTCCCACAAGTAAACGTCCCCAATGGGTCACCAATGGGGCGAAAGGAGGAAAAATATTGACAGACTTACTAAAATTAATAGCACCAGGAACAGCTATAAGAGATGGGCTTGAAAATATATTAAGGGCAAAAACAGGAGCATTATTACTTATAACAGATAGAGAAGACGTAATAAAGGAAATAGTTGATGGAGGTTTTTACATAAATGAAGATTATACATCTTCTAAATTATATGAGTTAGCCAAAATGGATGGTGCAATTGTATTAAGTGGGGACTTAAAAAAAATATTATTTGCAAATGCACAACTAATACCATCAAGACAAATAGAAACTATGGAGACAGGTACAAGACATAGAACGGCAGAAAGAACTGCTAAACAAACAGGAGAATTAGTAATAAGCATATCTCAAAGGAGAAATATAATAACAATTTTTAAGGGAAATTATAGATATGTGTTGGAAGATACAAATGCAGTATTAAATCGAGCAAATCAAGGAATACAAACATTAGAAAGATATAAAAAAGTATTTAATACTAGATTAAGCATATTAAATGAATATGAATTTAATGACATAGTTACTTTAAAAAATGTTATAGATGTTATACAAAGAGCTGAAATGGTAAGAAGAATAGCTGATGAAATCAAAAAACAAATTTATGAACTTGGAAATGATGGAAGATTAGTAAATATGCAATTAGAAGAATTGATGGGAGGTCTGGAAAAAGAAGAAACTCTTATTATAAAAGACTATATGACGCCAACTAGAAAGAAAAGAACACCTGAAAAAATAATAAAAGAACTAACTGATATACAATATGAGGAAATAACAAAAGAAACAACAATTGTGAAGCTATTAGGATATGAAACATTTGACAACTATGATGAAGTTGGTGTATATACAAGAGGGTATAGAATTTTAAATAAAATACCAAGAATGCCATCAAATATAGTAGAAAATTTAATACTATCATTTAAATCATTCCAACACATATTAACTGCTGATATAGAAAGCTTAGATGAAGTAGATGGAATTGGTGAAGTAAGAGCAAGAACGATAAAACAAGCATTAAGGAGAATGCAAGAACAATTTATGTTTGAATAATTCTATACATAAAAATTTTATTTGTTTTTAAAAGAAAGGAAGAAAAAAGATGAAAAATATAGAAAAAATAATTTGGATTGTGGCATTGATTGCTGTAGTAGTATTAATAGGAGTTGTAGGATTTGGATATTATAAAAAATTAACATTTAAAGCACAAAATCCAATAGCAACTATGGAAGTAGAAAACTTTGGAACAATAAAAATGGAATTATATCCAGACCAAGCACCTGAAGCAGTTTCAAATTTTATAGCATTAGCTAATAGAGAATTTTATAAAGGAACTAAATTTCATAGAGTTGTAAAAGACTTCATGATACAAGCAGGTTCAAAAGATGGAGATGGAACAACAGGAGCTAAAATTAGTAATTTAAAGGATAATGGAGAAGAAAAAGACTACACAATAAAAGGAGAATTTTTAGAAAATGGAGTTACAAATACAATAAAATTTGAAGAAGGTGTACTAGCAATGGCTAGAGCCGATTATAGTCAGTATTCTTCAAGTTTAACAGAAGAATCATATAATTCTGCATGCTCACAATTTTTTATAATGACAAAAGAAAACAAAAGTCTAAATGGACATTATACAGCATTTGGTAAAGTTATAGAAGGATTAGATGTAGTACATGCTATAGAAAATATAGAAGTAAAAGTTGCAGAAGGACAAGAAGAAACAGAAGGTGCAGAAGTTAGCACACCTATAAATCCACCAGTAGTTACATCAATCAAAGTAGAAACTTTTGGAATTGATTATGGTTTACCAGAAACTTTAGAACCATTTGATATGACTTCTTGGTATTATCAACAATACGGAATGGGACAATAAAATTGAAAAACACTTGCCAAAATTAAGGCAAGTGTTAAAACTTTAGAAGGAGGAAAAATGAATACAAAATACATTTTTGTAACAGGCGGAGTGGTATCAGGATTAGGAAAAGGAATAACAGCAGCATCATTAGGTAGGCTACTAAAAAATAGAGGATACAAAGTAACAATACAAAAATTTGATCCATATATAAATGTGGATCCAGGTACAATGAACCCTTATGAACACGGGGAAGTATTTGTAACTAATGATGGAGCAGAAACAGATTTGGATTTAGGACATTATGAAAGATTTATAAATGAAAATTTGACGAAAAATTCAAGTATAACAATGGGAAAAATATATTCAGAAGTAATAGAAAAAGAAAGAAAAGGGGAATATTTAGGAAAAACTGTACAAGTAATACCACATATTACAAATCAAATTAAAGAAAAAATATATGGATTTGAAAATACAGATACAGACATAGTAATATCAGAAATAGGAGGAACTGTAGGAGATATAGAAGGTCTATCAATAATAGAAGCAATAAGACAAGTAGGACTTGAAAAAAATCCAGAAGATGTATGTTTTATTCATGTTACTTTACTTCCATACATATTTGGATCTAACGAAATAAAATCAAAGCCAACACAACATTCTGTAAAAGAATTACAAAGTTATGGAATTAAACCTGATATTTTAGTATGTAGAACAGAACAAGATATTCCAGAAAATATAAGAGAAAAATTAGCATTGTTTTGTAATGTGAGAAAAACAAGTGTAATACAAAATAAAACAGCAGACTGCCTATATGCTGTGCCATTGATGCTTGAAAAAGAAGGTTTAGCTAGAGAAGTTTGCAATCATTTAAGACTAGATAGATATGTGCCAGAAAACTCAAAATGGGAAGCAATGATAGAAAAAATAAGAAAAATTGATAAAACGAATAAAGTAAGAATAGCAATAGTAGGGAAATACATAAAATTGGAAGATTCATATATTTCAGTAATAGAAAGTGTAAAACATGCAGGATTTGCAAATGATATAGAAACAGAAATAGAATTGATAGATAGCGAAAAAATAACAAAAGATACAAAAAAAGAATTATTAAAGAATTTTCAAGGTATTATAGTACCTGGAGGATTTGGAAGTAGAGGAATAGAAGGTAAAATAGAAGCAATTAAATATGCAAGAGAAAATAAAATACCATTTTTAGGAATTTGTTTAGGAATGCAGATGGCAGTAGTAGAATATGCAAGAAATGTTCTAAAAATATCTGATGCAAATTCAGCTGAATTTAACGAAAATACAGATACTCAAGTAATACACATAATGGAAGATCAAAAAGGAATAGATAAAAAAGGCGGAACAATGAGATTAGGAGCATATCCTTGTATAGTAAAAGAAGGAACACTAGCTAAAAAAGTATATAAAACAAACCAAATATCTGAAAGACATAGGCATCGTTTTGAATATAATAATATTTACAAAGAAAAACTAGAAAAAGAAGGTTTAATTTGTTCAGGCAATTCGCCTGATGGAAAATTAGTAGAAATTGTAGAAATTCCACAAGAAAAACATCCATATTTTATAGCAGTACAATTTCATCCAGAATTTAAATCAAGACCTGATGCTCCTGCGCCATTATTTGTAGGATTAGTAAAAGCTGCAAAAGAAAAAATATGTATTTAAGGAACTTACATGAAAATGCAAGTTCTTTTTTTTATATTGTAGGAAAGTTCT
>CANRBK010000023.1 GCA_947628845.1 uncultured Clostridia bacterium
GCAGTAATTGCTACAAACAATGCGCCATATATATATACTTTTGCAAGGGATATCCAAGGTGCCAATATTGAAAAGTTGCAAGATGCAGTAATTGCTACAAACAATGTGGCATATATATATGCTTTTGCAAGGGATATCGAAGGTGCCAATATTGAAAAGCTGCAAGATGCAGTAATTGCTACAAACAATGCGCCATATATATATACTTTTGCAAGGGATATCCAAGGTGCCAATATTGAAAAGTTACAAGATGCAGTAATTGCTACAAACAATGCGGAAAATATATATGTTTTTGCAAGGGATATCGAAGGTGCCAATATTGAAAAGTTACAAGATGCAGTAATTGCTACAAACAATGCGGAAGATATATATGATTTTGCAAAGGATATCAAAGGTGCCAATGTAAGAAAATTATGGAAAGTAATTAAAACAACAAAGGATTTGAGGTGGAAGAAATACTTTAAAAATTACTTTAATATTTGGTGGTAATTAATTTTTCATCATTTATACGACTTAAGATACAAAGTAGCTAGAATATTTCTGGCTACTTTTTCTATTAAGAAACATCCCTAAATCCCTTATTAACAATAAAAAAGACAAATAAATAAAAAGCAACAAATAAAAAGATATTATAAATCAAGTTAGTAAAAATATTCACAAAATCAAAATGAAAAATACTAATAAATAAATATGAAGTTAAGCTACAAATTAGTGGTACTAATACCCAATCATAAAATCTAATCTTTATTTTAGAATATTTTATTAGTTGAATAAGACTAATAGTAAAATTTAATAATTCACTAATAAAAATAGAAATAATATATCCAGTAATTCCCCATGCAGGAAGTAAAAAGAATATAAAACAAGTAGTAATACTTAAATCTAAAATATTACAAAGCATAACACCAATTTGTTCATTTAATCCTTTTAATATACAATCAATAATATTATCAATATACATAAAAAATATTAAAGGAGCAATAAGCTTAAAATAATAACCAGTTTCTATATTATCATATATTACAAGTCCAAGCTCATTTGAAAAGAACATAAAGATACTACATACACAAATTGCAAAACTGCAAGCAAACTTAAAAATTTTATTACTAATATAATTAATAGCCTTATAATTTTTTTGAGCAAGATATGTAGAAAATTCTGGTATTAAAAGCATACTATAAGAATTTATAAAAACAGTTGGAAATGTTATTACAGGCATAACCATACCATTTATAATTCCATACTTAGAAAGAGCATTATTACAAGACAAGCCTGATTCTTCAAGTTTTTTTGGAATGATAAGCTGTTTAAAAGTAGAAAGACCTGAGCGTATATATGAGGCAATTGCTACTGGTAAAGCTATTTTTAATATGTTAAATCTTTGGCCAAAAGAACGAACATTATTTAATTTTTTAATTTTAATATCAATAATATATAAAATAAAAATCAATGTAAAAGAACATATCTCAGATATTACATCAGCTAAAATTAAAGAAATGCATATATATTCAACACCTTTTGATATATTTATTTTTAATAAAATAATTGTTACAACCATTTTAATTATAAATTCAAAAATTTGAGTAATTGCATTTTTATAAGCCTTCCTTATGCAAGTAAAATAACTATTTATACATGAAGACATAGCTATAAATGGAAGGCCAATAGCTATATAAAATAAAGGTTTTGAAGAAACCATATTATGTAAAAAATTTTTTGTTATAAAATTTGAAAATAATATAATTAGTGTTCCTGAAATAATACCAAGTAAAAGACTAAAAAATATACATGTCCTTAATGCTTTAATAGCAATTTTTCCATTATTTAATGCAAACTTTTCAGAAACAATAATTGTTACTGCTATATTTAAACCAGATGTAGCAATAGTTATAAAAAATAGATATACTGCCATTACTAAACTAAATACACCTACTGCTTCAGAGCCAATTTTATTCGATATATATACATTAAATATTAATGTTGCAAATCTCATTATCAAAGTTGTACCTGTTAATATAGTACCATTTATTAAGAATAATTTACTTTTCTTCCTCAAAAATATTCACCATTTAAGGATATTATAAAAAAATAAATTTTATGAATATAATAATTGACCAATTCGACTACTAGACTTTTTTAAAAAAATAATGTATTATAATGTTGATGACAAATATTTGTCATCCATTTTAATAATAGGAGTGTTTATATGAAAAAAGAAAGAAAAGTTGAAGAAGTAAAAAGTATAAAGGAAATAATTTATAATTCGGCTAAAAAATATGCTGATAATATAGCCTTTATAATAAAACATCAGGAAGGAAAAAATAAAACATATGAAAATATAACATACAAAGCCTTTTTAGAACAAATAAATTCTTTAGGTACTAAATTATATAATATGGGCTTAAAAGGAAAAAGAATAGCTGTTTTAGGAAGAAATAGATATGAATGGGCTTTAGGACATATCACAAATCTTTTAGGAGGCATCATATCAGTTCCACTAGATAAAGATTTACAAGTAGATGAACTTGAGAGTTCTTTAATAAGAAGTAAAGCAGATGCTATATATTTTGATGAAAAATATATAGAAAAAATAGAAGAAATTAAAAATAGAAATAATACAAACATAAAAGAATATATATGTATGGCTAAATTGCCAGGATATGATGATATTCATACTTTACTTGAAAAAGGAAAAAAATTACTTGAAGAAGGAAATAACGAATACATATCAGCAAAAATAAATGAAGATGAGATGAATATACTATTATTTACATCTGGAACAACATCAAAATCCAAAGCTGTAATGTTATCACAAAAAAATATAGCATCAAATGTATGTGCAATGCAAAAAGTGGAAGGAATATATGAAACAGATTCTAATTTGGCATTTTTACCTTTTCATCATATATTTGGTTCAACAGCTTTAATTGTAATGCTTGCGTGTGGTGTTAGAACATCATTCCCAGATGGATTAAGATATGTTGCTCAAAATTTGAAAGAATATGAAGTTTCTGTTTTTGTTGGCGTTCCGCTTCTTGTTGAAGCAATATATAACAAAGTACAAAAAGAAATAGAAAAACAAGGAAAAACTAAACTTATAAAAATAGCTACAAAAATAAGTAATTTATTATTAAAATTAAATATAGATATAAGAAGAAAATTGTTTAAACAAATAATAGACAATCTTGGTGGCAAAATGAGATTTATAATATCAGGAGGTGCACCATTAGATCCACAAGTTGAAAAAGGATTTATGAATTTTGGAATACAAATGGCACAAGGATATGGACTAACTGAAACAGCACCTGTTATAGCGGCAGAAAATGATTTTAAAACAAGATTAGGTTCAATAGGTGTACCTTTAGATAATGTTATAGTAGATATTGCAAATAAAGATGAATCAGGAATAGGAGAACTACGTGTAAAAGGTCCTAATGTAATGCTTGGATATTATGAAAATGAAGAAGAAACAAAAAATGTTTTAAAAGATGGATGGTTCTATACTGGTGATTTAGGCTACATAGACAAAGATGGATATATATTTATAACAGGAAGACAAAAAAATATGATAGTCCTAAAAAATGGTAAAAAAATATTTCCTGAAGAAGTTGAAACATTAGTAAATAGAATTGATTTAGTAGAAGAATGTATGGTATTTGGTATGCCAGACGAAGAAGACAAAAATGATATTAAACTATCTGTAAAAGTAGTTTATAACAAAGATGAAGTCAAAGAGAAACATGGTGATATTTCTGAAGAAGAAATAAGAAATATTATTTGGGATAGAATTAAAAACGAAGTTAATACTACAGTCCCTAGATATAAACATATTATGAATATGATTTTGACAGATAAAGAATTAATAAAGACAACAACTAAAAAAGTTAAAAGAAATGAAGAAATGAAAATAATATTAAATGAAAAATAGAATTACCCGGGTAGATATTCTACTCGGGTGTATTATTATAATAAGATAGGCTCAATCTGTTCACCATCTAAAGCATATTCAATAGTTTTAATAAGATATTCAACATCAAAAACAATAGAACGCGGTTTTGTTATAGGATTATCTTGTCTAAAAGGAACAAAATAATAATTTTTCCTATTAAGTAAAGCAGCTATGCTTGGAGCATTACCGACTTAGTCCATTATTAGTTGAAGGTGCTATGACGACAGGTAAATTATTTCTTAAGTGAGACTTAACTGCCATAGTTGCTGGCGTGTCTATAATATCATATGCTAATTTAGACATAGTATTTCCAGAACAAGGAGCAACTACCATAATATCAGTTAATCTTTTAGGACCAATTGGCTCAGCATCTTGTATAGTATGAATAATTTCTTTTCCAGTAATTTCTTGAATTTTATCTATAAAATCTTTGGCTTTTCCAAATTTAGTATCTGAATTGTAACTATTATAAGACATTATAGGAATAACCTCAGAACCTTTTTTTATCAATTCTTTAATTTTAGGAATTGTTTTACTAAAAGTACAAAAAGAACCTGTTAAAACAAATCCTATTTTTTTATCTTTTAAGTCCAAAATCTACAATACCTCCTTTCATTCGACTTTATATATTATACGAATTAAAATTACAATTTGATATAATAAAGTAGAAAATAAAAAAATAATATGATAAAATAAACATTAAATTAAGGGAGGTAATTTAAATGCAAGAAAAATATAATTGGAAATTAGAAGATATATTTAACAATGAAGAAGAATTCAAAAAAGAAAAAAATAATATAAAAGATATATTAGAGAAAATAAAAACATATAAAGGAAAATTGTGTGATACATCTGATAATTTATATAATTGTTATAAATTATATGAACAAGCATTAGAAAAATATGAAAAAGTATATAGTTATGGAATGTTAAAATATCATCTAGATATGTCAAATTCAGAAAGTGTAAAATTATTTAAAGAAGTAGAAACTTTAGGAACTGATTTTAGTGTAGCAACTTCGTTTATTACTCCTGAACTAACTTATTCAGACGAAAATAAAATACAAAATTATTTAAAAGAAGATAATAAATTAAATAAATATGCTAGAGATATTAAAGATATTTTAGAAAAGAAAAAGTATATATTATCAAAAGAAGAAGAAAATATATTAGCCAATATTTCTGAAATAATATCAGCACCAGAAAACACATTTGATATGTTGACAAATGTTGAATTTAAATTTGGAACTTTAATAGATGAAAATGGGGAAGATGTCGAATTAACAGATAGTAATTATACACTATATTTAAAAAGTAAAAATCAAGATGTAAGAAAACAAGCATTTAATTTAATGTATAAAAAATATAGTGAATTTATCAATACAATAACAGAAATGTACATTGCAAATATAAAAGCTAAAACTACAACTGCTAAATTAAGAAAGTATAATTCAAGTTTGGAACAAGCTGTTATAAATGATGATGCAAGTATTAAAGTATATGATAGTTTAATAGAAGCAATTGATGAAAACATCTCTGTTAATCACGATTTTATAAAATTAAAAAAGAAAATGCTTGATTTACCAGAAATGCATATGTATGATTTATATGTAAATCCATGTGAACAAGGAAAAGATGAAATAACATTTGAAGAAGCAAAAGAAGAAGTTTTAAATGCTCTACAAGTATTAGGAAAAGAGTATATAGAAAAATTAAAAGAAGCTTTTCAAAATAATTGGATAGATGTTTTTGCAAAAGAAAATAAAAGAGGCGGTGCTTATAGTATGGGTGTATATGGAGTCCATCCTTTTGTACTAACTAATTTCGTAAATAGTAAAAGAGATGTAAGCACAATAGCTCATGAATTAGGTCATAGTATGCATTCATATTATTCAAATGCTAATCAAGGTATTATAGATGCCAATTATACAATAATGGTAGCAGAGGTTGCATCAACTGTTAATGAGATTTTATTAAGTGATTATCAAATTTCAAAAGAACAAGATAAAAAGAAAAAAGCAGAATTATTATATGAATTATTAGAAATGATAAGAGCTACATTCTTTAGACAAGCAATGTTTGCTGAATTCGAAAAAATAGTTCATGAAAAAATAGAAAATGGAACAATGCTTTCATCAGAAGATTTGAATAATATTTACTATGAATTAAATAAAAAATACTTTGGAAATGATATTATAGTTGATGAACAAATAAAATATGAGTGGGCGAGAATACCACATTTTTATAGTGATTTTTATGTATATAAATATTCTACTGGTGTATCTGCTGCAATATCCATTGCAAAAAATATAATAGATAAAAAACCTGGATATGTAGAAAAATATATCGAAATGTTAAAACAAGGATGCAGTAAAAAATCTATAGATTTATTAAAAATGGTAGATGTAGATTTAGAAAGTAAAGAAACATACAAAAATACTATTAAATTTTATAACGAAAAGATGAAACAATTAGAGGAACTTCTAAATTTATAAATGTTGAAATTTATGTAAAAGCATAGTATAATAATGATGTAACTAAATGTTTTTATATTATAAGGAGGGAATGATATGAAAAAAGATAATAAAATTATTCCTTTTTACAGACCTCAACAACGGAAGAAAAAGTCTAATTTAAAATTAGAAGCAAAATTATCAGTTCATATATGGAGGGAAAATAATAAATATTCTTTAAAATATTACTCAGATATAGAAGAAATTACAGAATACCAAATTTATTGTATTCTTAAAAGAATTTATGATAATCTGGAAAAAGAAATTAATATTTCAATGTTAAAATTTCCAAAAGATTATGATGTGTTTTTTTCATTATTTTATTATACAGATAATGATGGGAAATATTCGTATATTTGTTTTCCTCAAGATACCTCTAAAGAAAAATTATTTGAATATTTATTGTTATCAACCATCATATATGAACAAGTAAGAAACTAGTGTCCAAAAGGCACTAGTTTTTATATAATAGAAAATTTTTCTGACTTTCTATATATCAGCTAATGGATTACTTTCAATAGCATCTCTTGCTTGTTGATTGGCAACATGTGTGTAAATTTCAGTAGTAGAAATACTTTCATGTCCTAAAACTTCTTGTAAAGCTCTTATATCAACATTTCCATATTGATACATTAAAGTAGCAGCTGTATGTCTTAGTTTATGAGTAGAATATTTTTTGGTATCTAATCCAGCAGCTGAGAGTTCTTTATCTACAATATATTGAACAGTTCTACGACTAATTCTTTCTTTTCTTTCACTTAAGAATAAAGCATCTTTTGATTTCAATTTATCTGTTTTTATTCCTTCTTTAGGTCGTACTTCTAAGTAATCTTTTAAAGAATTTACACAAGCTTTATTTAAATATATAGTTCTTTCTTTATTACCTTTACCAATAACTGTCATCTTATTTTCAGAGAAATCTATATCATTTATATTTATTCCAACTAATTCTGCTAAACGCATACCACAATTTAAAAATAAAGTAATTATTGCATAATCTCTTTTAGAATTTCTGTTATCTTCATTTGCAGTAATATTTAATAATTTTCTACTATCCTCCAGACTTAAATATTTTGGAAGTCTTTTATCTAATTTAGGTGTTTCTAAATTTTGAGCTGGATTTACTTCAATTAAATTAGCTTTAGAACATAAATAATTAAAAAAAACTCTTATACTAGAAACTTTTCGAGCACGAGTTGCTGGTTTACTATTATATGTATTATATAAATATCCTAAAAAAGCATATATATCATTTAACGTTATTTTTTTTATAGTATCTATAGTAATATCATTTATAGTTATATTTGAAAAATCATCCTCATTTGTCATTTTAAATCTTATTTTTATATATTTTAAGAACATCGCTAAATCATAATTATATTCTCTAACAGTGTTAGGAGATTTATTTAATATATTTATAGTATAGTCTAAAAAAGAATTAAGATAATCTGGATTATTTTCATGGTTAATCATATTTTCACACTCCATTACCTTTTTTATATTAAATATCACAAAAAACAAAAAAATACAAGCCCAACAAATTAAATACATTTTATGACCAAGGTGATTGCTTTTTTATAAAAAAATTAAATATAATATAAATATAAAGAATTGGAGGTATTTTATATGAAAATATATATTATCAATAATGATGGAGATTATTCTAGTATTAATACAAAATGTTATGACAAAGCATACGAAATATATGGTAAAAATATTCCAGAAAAAATAAAAGAAAGATTAGATTTAGAATTAAATTCAATTAAAAAAAATAAATTTGAATTTATATATTTACTAGCAAGTGATGCTGTTAAAAAATCGCATGAACTTGGATACAAAACAGGGAACAGAGGATGTATTGGAAATTCATTTGTTGCTTTTCTTTTAGAAATTACAGATATTAACCCAATTGATTATAACGTACCTTTCGAAATATTAGCAGGAATCAATTATGATAAACAGCCAGACATTGAATTAAATTTTTCAGACAAAGTTATAGATAAAATAATAAAATATATTTTAAATTAATGTCAGATTTAAATATAAAAAATTACTATAATAAAAATCAAATAAAAAGAGATTTAAATAGACTTTATGATGAAAGTGAAATTCAAAAAAATAATAATAATTTCAATATTTATAAAAAAATTGAAGATTTAGAAATATTACTAGAAATGTATGAAAATGATATATTAAAAGAAAATAATAAATAAAAGGAGTAATATATAATGATAAAAAATTATGAAATTGAAGTAGAAGATGAAAAAATATTAAATGAACTTGATAATTTATGTGGCGTTTCACAAAACAAAGAAGTATTAAAAGATTTAATTACTTATATAAAATTAAAGCAAAATAATGAAATTAACTTTGGAAATTATAACATAATTATAAGAAACGATTCATCTTATAATTTATTAAACGATTTTTTGAAAGTTTGCACTAAAATATTAAAAAAATATAATATTATAGAAAATGAAATGATATGTTATTTAGATAAAATAGATTCTAATAGAAAAGAAATATTAGATAAAATAGTAGAAATAGAAGATAGCATAATAGTTATAAACGAAAGAAAGATTCGTATTGAATATGCTGATGAAATTGAAAAATTAAATAATGTAATGAAACAATGCCCAAAAAAAGTCTTTATTTTTGAAGATACAAATTTCCGTGAAGGAGAGGCAGACGCAGAGTTAGGAGAATTAGCAACTTGGAGAATGAAAATAGAAAAAATATCATTAGAAGACAAAATAACTTATTGTAAAAATAAATTTGATGAAAATAATTTAAAGTATAAAAAACAAGACTTAAAAGAATTTGCAGATGTTCCATTTTGGGTATTAAAAAATATTATAACGAAACTTATAATAAACTGCAAAAGTAAAAATATAGATTCAATAACAAAGGAAATATTAAATGAAAATAAAGAAGCTATTGAAAAAAGTAAAACTAAAAAAGAATCTGAAAAACACGACAAACAAATTGAAAAAAATGCTAAAGAACAATTAAATGCTTTAATAGGACTAAAAGATATAAAATCACAAATGGAAAAAATACTTAATTATATAAAATTAAATAAACAAAGAGAAAAAATGCCTACATTGCATATGTGTTTTACTGGAAATCCAGGAACAGGTAAGACAAGTATAGCTAGAATAATAGGAAAATTATTTGAAGAAGAAGAAATATTAAGTAGTGGTGGAAATTTCGTAGAAATTCATGCAAGAGATTTAGTTGGAAAATATGTTGGATGGACAAGTCAGAAAGTACATGATATAGTACAAGATGCAATTGGAGGAGTTTTATTTATTGATGAAGCATATAGTTTGGTTGCAGATAGGAGAGGAAGTTTTGAAGATGAAGCAATAGCAACATTGATAAAAGAAATGGAAGACCATAGAGATGAAATATGCATAATTCTAGCAGGATATACAGATGAAATGGAAAATCTAATAAAACTTAATCCTGGATTTGAAAGTAGAATTCAATTTACCATAAATTTCCCAGATTATAATGAGGAAGAATTATTATCAATATTTACAGATTTATGTAAAAAAGAAAATTACAAATTATCAAATACATGTAAAGAAATTTTAATAAACAATTTTAATAATGCAAAAAATAGTGAAAATTTTGGAAATGGTAGATATGCAAGAAATTTATTTGAAAAGATAAAATTTGAACAAGCTAATAGAATAGTAAAAACAAATAGTAAATTTATAAATACAATTATTAAAAGTGATGTTGAAAATGTTATTAACTCTATGCCATTAAATACTAACGAAAAAAGAGTAATTGGATTTTGCAGTTGATAAATAATAATTAGAATGTTATAATATTATAAATTATAGAAGCGAGGAAGTTTATGAAAAAAATAATGATATTGACTGCAGAAAAGACTGGAAATGGACATAAATCTGCATCAAATGCAATTGAAAAAAAATTAAATCCTTTTGAGTATGAAGTAAAACAAATAGATAGTTTCACTATGATGGGAAAGATAGGAAGATTTCTTGAAAATTCTTATATTCCAATAACTACAAGATGTCCAATACTTTATTATATAGCATATTTATTTACTCAAATATTTCCTGATGTAATGCATTATCTAATATATATTATGAGTAAAAGAAAATTAAAATCAGAAATTTATAAATTTCATCCAGATTTAATAATTTCTGTTCATAGCATGTTCACAAAGTCAATATCTCATTTTCTTAAAAAAGAAAAATTAAATATTCCATTTTATATAAATGTAATTGATTTGGTAAAACCTCCTAGAGTCTGGTTTGACAAAAATGCTGATGTTATTTTTGTACCAACAGATGAAGTAAAAGAAAATTATATACAAAAGGGAATAAATGAAAATAAAATTTTTGTATCAGGCTTTCCAATCAGAGAAGATATTAAGAGAAGAAATACACCAAAAGAAATACATGATAAAGTCAATATTTTACTTGTTAATCCTTCTGTAAATTTGAAAAAGAATATAAAATATGTTAAAGAAGTTGCTAAACTACACAATGTATCAGTATCAGTTGTATGTGGAAGGGATAAAAGGATGCATAAGGCTTTAATAAAAGAACAGGAATTAGGGAAAATACCTAAAGATGTTAAAATATATGGTTTTATCAATAATATGAATGAATTTTTAGAGAATGCTCATATTATACTTACAAAAGCAGGACCTAATATGATACTGGAAGCTGCAAGGAGTGCAACAATAATTGTAATTACAGGATATATTCAAGGGCAAGAAAGTAAAAATTATGAATATGTTGTAAAAAATAACTTTGGCTTTAAATGTACAAATCCAAACAAAATTTATGATGATCTAAATGAATTTATTACAAGTTCACATCTTAATGAATGTTTAAAAAATGTTTTAAACTCTGAGTGTAATAATGGAACTGAATTTATTGTTAATTATATTATAAAAAATAAAAGTAAATAAAATAGAAATTTTAATGATATAGATAGATTAGAAAATTAAGGAGAAAATTAATGCAGATTATAATACATAGAGGTACACATCAAATTGGTGGGTGCGTTACAGAAATCAGATCTCAAAAGGGTACAAGGATTGCAATAGATATAGGAAAGAACTTACCTAGTATGTATAAAAAAGAAAATATTGAACTTGATGTTGCAGGCTTAACAAATAATAGTGAGAAACCTTTTGATGCTGTTATTATAACACATTATCATGGAGATCATATAGGATTATATAATAAAATTCTAAAGGAAATTCCAATATATATAGGAGATGTATCAAAAGAAATATATAAAATTATCCAAGAAAGCTTAGAATTTGCTAATATAATTCCTAAAAAAGATTTAGAGATAATCAAAGAATTTAAAACATATAAAATTCCCAATAAATTAAAAATTAATGATATTCTAATTACTCCAATTGAAGTTGATCATTCAGCTTTCAATGCTCATATGCTAAAAATTGAATGTGATGGAAAAACTTTACTACATACTGGAGATTTTAGATTACATGGTCAAAGGGGTAAATCTGTTATACCAGCATTAGAAAAATATGTAGGAAAAGTAGATTGTTTAATTTGTGAAGGAACAACTCTTTCTAGAGAAAAAGAACCTACTCTAACAGAATTTCAATTACAAAATAAAGCTCAACAAATTTTTAAAGATAATAAATATAATTTTGTATTTTGTAGTTGTACAAATATTGATCGTCTGGCAGCACTTAAAGAAGCTTCAATAAAAGCAGGTAGACTTTTTGTTTGTGATATAATACAGGCTAAAATTTTAGATTATATTGACTCTATAGCTAGAAGTGATTATTATAAATTTCAAGGTAAATACAAAAAATATTCAAATAAAATTATTAGTGACATGACAAAAAAAGGATTTGTTATGCCAATTAGAAACAATAATTTTTCTAGAAAAATTATGCAAATGTTTCCTGAAAGTAAATTTATATATTCTAATTGGCTTGGATATTTAAATCCAGAATTTGAAGAATACAAAACATTACAAGAATTAGTACCAAATGATTATATTTATTTACATACTAGTGGACATGCGGATTTGGAATCTATAAAAATGGTATGTGAAACTATAGAGCCAGAAGTAATTATTCCTATCCATAGTGAACAGCCAGAAGTATTTAAAACTATACGGATTAAAAAGTAAAATAGTATTATTAACAGATAAAGAAATATATAGATTATAGGAGGAGTAAAATTTATGGATAAGAAAAAAATTATTGAACAATTATTAAATAATAAAGAATTAAACATTGTAGTAGTGGGACCAGATTATAATGATGGAACAAAAAACAAATTAAGAATTTACGCTATGGGAGGTCGTATTGGTAGAATATATGTTGGTAAACGCAACGATGGAAAATCAGAACTAATAGACTTGGATTATTGTAATTATTGTTCGAAATTAAAAGATATTCTAGATATAGATAATAAAGAGAATAGAAGTAATGAAGAAATTGAAAAAATTTTAATAAGTGAAGATTATTTAAAATTAGTTAAAGAAGCATTAAGTATAAAATGGAAAAAGAAAAGCGAAAATGAAAAAGAAAGAGATATAGAAACTAAAATTGTAAAAAACTTTATGAAAACTGAAAATGATTGGGCAATTATAGATATGGAAGTACAATGCCCTAAAGAATGGTTAAAGACTTTTATTCCTAGTTATTTTGATGAAACTAAACAACCAAGATTTGATTTAATTGTGCTTAATAATCAAGGGTTAGGAATTATAGAACTAAAAGTTAATAACGAGAATTGTGAAAATTTAAAAGGTCATTATGAACATATGGCATATATTCAGAGAAATCCTGATTTATTTATAAAAGAAATGAATAGACGAATCAAAATTTTACATAAAAATGAATTGATTAGTGATAAAACAATGGCTATATTTGAAAAACAAAAAGATAATTTTAAAATATGGTGTGGTTTTTTATTTGTAGGTGGAGGTATAGAAAAATCACAAAAAATAGTAAAAGATAATCTTACACAATTAAATCAAGAAGATAAAGCAATTAAGAATTTTAAATATTTGTATTGTGAAGATATTAAAGATTTAAATTTAAATGAAATGATATTATATAAAGATTTTATTGCTTTAAAATAATTATTTAAAAAATGGGTGTTAAAAAGTATATAACAAAAATTGAAATATTTGCTTTGACAAAATAAAAGTATTTTGCTAAAATATTAAATATAAAAAATAATTAAAAAGATGACACATGTAGTGCTTAAGCACATAAATCTGATTACAGAGCTTTTTATAAAACGATATAGTTAGATTTTGTTGCAAATAGTAACTATGTGTGTTTTATATTGCAAAAAAAGGAGAAAGGAAAAATGCCACAAAACAAATTTCAAAGGTTAATGTTTGCTTTAATTACAGTTATAATAACAGTACATGCTTATGTATTCTTTAGTTTATATGTTGTTAATGGAAATACTTTAATGGCTATAAATGAAGAAACAAGTGTAATAGCTGCAATAAATAAACAAGGTGGAGTTATGATGTGTGGTCAAATGCTACCAATATGGGCTATAATTTTAGTAGAATTTTGTTTAGCTTATAGTTTAGAAATATTTGTAGGACAGCCATTATCATTTAAATTTGCTTCAAAAGTATTTGATATAAAAACAACTCATCCAGTTTTGTTTGAAACTGCAATTATATGTGCAACAGTTGGAATAATGTGTCCTGCAATGAGTTTTATAGCAGCATTTTTATATTATCCTTATTATATGGGATTTAATATATTTACATTACTTGCAAATTGGCTAAAATTAATATGTTTTAATTTTCCATTTGCATATTTTACACAATTATTCTTTATTCAACCAACAGTTAGAACAATATTTAAAATGTTATTTGTTAGAAATAAGAACAATAATAATACATTAAAAAATGAAAAAGAATTAGTAGGAGTAAGATAAAATATCAAAGCAAAAATATTTTAAAGATTATCAATATAAAAAAGATAATCTTTTTTATATTATAAAAAATTCGGTGAATTTTTGAAAAAAATGTAGAAAAAGATAATAGAAACTAAAGACAAACTATGGATTTTATGATATGATAAATAAGAAATATTTAAAGGAAGTAAATTATGAAAGGTTTAAATAATTTGGAGACGATTTAAAAGAGGAAAAAGTTGAATACAATCAAAAAATAAATAGAATGAAAAAAGAAATTGAGGAGTTAAAGAAGAATGATTAATGAAGAAGTTAAAAAGTTAGATATGCAATCCAATAATTTGATAAGTAAAAATATTGAAATGATAGGAAAATTATTTCCTAATGTGATAACAGAAACAGATAATGGAAAAAAGATTGATTATGAATTATTAAAACAAGAATTATCAAATGATATTATAGAAGGAAATAAAGAAAGGTATCAGTTAACATGGCCAGGAAAGAAAGAATCAATAGTAAAAGCTAATACACCAATTAATAAAACTTTAAGACCAGTAAAAGAAAAATCAGTAGATTTTGATAATACAAAAAATATTTATATAGAAGGAGATAATCTAGAAGTATTAAAAATACTTCAAGAATCATATTTAAATAAAATAAAATGTATTTATATTGATCCACCATACAATACAGGTAGAAATTTAATATATAAAAATGATTATTCTCGTGAAGAAGAAATTGAATTAAAAGAATCTGGTCAAGTTCAAGATAACGGAAATAAAATGGTTGTAAATACTGATTCAAATGGAAGATTTCATTCGGATTGGCTATCTATGATGTATTCAAGGTTAAAACTTGCAAGAAATCTATTATCTGATGACGGAGTAATTTTTATAGCCATAGATGATAATGAAGAAGCTAACGTTCAAAAAATATCTAATGAAATCTTTGGAGAAAGAAGTTTTATTGGAAAAATTGTAACAAGATGTAATCCTCAAGGAAGAGGAAAAAATAACATTGATCCATGTCATGAATATCATTTAGTATATGCAAAAAACTCTGATAAAATGAATAATTTAAGATTATCAAAAGGCAATTCTAACAATTCATATAAGAACTTTATGCGTAGTGGCACAAATTCAAGAAAAATTGAAAGACCAAAAAGATTTTATCCTATGTTAGTTAAAAATGGTGTTGTAAGTTGCATTGAGTATAGTGAATATAACAGAATATATAACGAAAAAACTAATACATTTGATGAAAACTATATAAAAGAATTAACACAAAAATATAAAGATTTAGGTTATAATGTTGTTTGGCCTATTGCTCAAAATGGAGAAGAAAAGGTATGGCAAAGAGTTTTTGAACGAGCATCAGTAGAATGTAATACATACAAATATCAAGGAAAACAAATTAAAACACCTGATACAGAAGATAGAACTCCAATTTCATTATGGACTGAAGAAAAATATAGTAATGTAGCTTATGGAACTAATCAATTAAATGCGCTATTTAACAATCACAAAGTATTTGATTATTCTAAAAGTATATATACAATAACGGATTTAATTTCGCTAACTAAAAATGACATAGTTTTAGACTTTTTTTCAGGTAGTGCAACAACAGCTGAAGCTATAATAAGATTAAATGCTGAAGATAACGGAAAAAGAAAGTTTATTTTAGTTCAAATTCAAGAAAAATGTGATGAAAAAACAGATGCTTTTAAATTAGGTTTCAAAACAATTTGTGATGTTGGAGAAGAAAGAATTAGAAGATCAGCAAAACAAGTAAAAGAAAATACTAATGCTGATATTGATTATGGATTTAGAGTATATAAAGTTGCTTCATCTAATATGAAAGATGTTTATTATGAACCATCAAAGTTAAAACAAGAACAACTTAATATGTTTGAGTCTAATATAAAAGAAGATAGAACATCTGAAGATTTATTAACACAAGTAATATTGGATTTAGGACTTACTTTAGATCTAAGTATTGAAGAAAAAAATATATTAAATAATAAAGTTTATTTTGTCGAAGGAAATGGTTTGGTAGCATGTTTTGATGAAAAAATAAATATTGATATTTTAAATCGTATATGTGAAATAAAACCACTAAAAATTGTGTTTAGAGAAAGTTCATTTAGAAATGATAGCGAAAAAATAAATGCTTACGAGAGAATAAAAAAATTATCTCCAGAAACTGAAATAAGTGTAATATAGGAGTTGGAATAGATGAAATTAAAATTCAAAAAACAACAATATCAAGAAAATGCAGCTCAAGCAGTAGTAAAATGTTTTGAAGGACAACCTAATGGAAATAGAAGAAATATTATTGATAGAAGACATTATATTGCAAATGAAGGTACAGTATGGGAAGAAGAAATAGATGAAGATATAATATCTTTTGGAAATAAAAAATTAGATTTAACTTCAGATGAAATAAGAAAGAATATAAGAAATGTTCAAAAGCAAAATAATTTGGATTATACTGATAATGCAGGAACCATTAATTATTCTATTGAAATGGAAACAGGAACAGGAAAGACTTATACATATATAAAAACAATGTATGAACTTAATAAGGCTTATGGATGGAGTAAATTTATTGTTATGACTCCTAGCATAGCAATTCGTGAGGGAGTATTAAAATCTTTTCAAATAACAGAAGATCATTTTCAAGAAATGTATGGAAAGAAATTAAGGTATTTTGTATATAATTCAAATAATTCATCTAATTTATCAAATATAAATAACTTTGCAGAAGATAATAACATTCAAGTTATGATAATTAATTATCAAGCATTTAATACTCGCTCTAAAGAAAACAGAAAAATATATGAAGAATTAGATGAATTACAGTCAAGAAAACCAATAGATGTTATAAAATCAACTAATCCTATACTTATAGTAGATGAACCACAAAAAATGGGTAAAACTGAAGAATTATTAAATGAATTTAATCCACTTTTTATATTAAGATATTCTGCAACTCATAAAGATGATTTTAAATACAACATGATATATAGATTGGATGCAGTAGATGCTTACAATCAAAAACTTGTTAAAAAAATAAATGTAAAAGGAATTGAAATTCTTAATGACAAATCCGAAAGTACATATTTATATTTAGAGGGAGTAGAAATAAGTAAATCTGATCCAGTTGCAAGAATTGAAATGGAAGTGAAATCAACTACTGGAACAAAGAAAGTAATGAAAACATTAAAGCAAGGAGCTAATTTATATGAAATTTCTGATGGATTAGAACAATACAATGGTTATGTAATAAGTGAGATTGATGCAAGAAATTCTCAATATGATAAAGTTATATTTACCAATGGTAAAGAAATTACTACAGGGCAAGTTATAGGAAATGCAGAAGAAAATTATATGGCTAGAATTCAAATTAGAGAAACTATAAAATCTCATTTTGAAAAAGAAAGAGAGTATTATAAAAAAGGAATCAAAGTATTATCTTTATTCTTTATAGATGAAGTTGCTAAATATAAAGTATATGATGACTCTAGGAAAGCTCATAATGGTGAATATGCAAAAATTTTTGAAGAAGAATATAACAACATATATAACGAATATTATAACTTTTTAGACGAAGATTATAAAAAGTATCTTGATAACTTAAAAGATAAAAAGGTACATAGTGGATATTTTTCAGTAGATAAAAAAGCTTCAAAAGGATTATCTTATGAAGATTTTATTTATATAGATTCTAAAATAGATGATAAGAAAAATGGAACAAGCTCTGATGAAGATGCTTATGACTTAATTATGAAAGATAAAGAAAGATTACTTTCTTTAGATGAACCAGTTAGATTTATCTTTTCACATTCTGCATTAAGAGAAGGATGGGACAATCCAAATATATTTCAAATATGTACATTAAAGAAAAGTAATTCTGAAATTAGTAAACGACAAGAAATCGGTAGAGGACTTCGTATTTGTGTAAATAATTTTGGAGATAGAATGGACTATTCAACATTGGAAAGTGATTTCTTTTCTATAAATAATCTAACAATTATTGCAAGTGAAAGCTATGACTCTTTTGCAAAATCATTGCAAAAAGAAATTTCAGAAAATCTTTCAAGAAAATCTTATGATACATTTTCAAGTAAACAATTTGAGGGAAAAATATTTACTAATCTTAATGGAGATGCAAAACCATTAGATGAAAGAGCTATAAATCAAATATATAGAAGCTTTATGAAAAACGACTATATTGATGAAAATGATAATATAACAGACAAACTAAAAGAAGATATAGCAAATGACAATGTAGTAGTTCCTGAAGAATTTACTAATTTTAAAGAAGAATATATAAATTTAGTTAAGAATTTATATACAGATATAGTCATTCCTATTGAAAATGTTGGTAAGAAAAATATAAAAGAACTAAAACTAAATGATAACTTTAATAAAAAAGAATTTCAAGATTTGTGGAATAAAATAAACATTAAAACTATTTATGAAGTTGACTTTAATTCTCAAGAACTAATTGATAAAGCTATTGCAAAATTAAATACTTATTTGCAAATAACAAAAATGAAGGTAAAAATAACAAAGGGAACTCAAAATGAAGGAATGACAGCAGAACAATTAAAAAATGAAAGTGCAATGAAATTAACAGGTACTACAACAGAAGTATATAATGATTTTGTACCAGTAACTACAAAATATGATTTAATAGGTAGTATTGCAAAAGATACAGGACTTACAAGACATACAATTGTAGAAATACTTTCTAAAATAGAACCTAAAGTATTTGCTCAATATCAATATAATCCTGAAGAATTTATAAGAAGATCAAGTAATCTCATAAATGAAGAAAAGGCTACAACTATTATTGATGGTATTACTTATAATAAAACTGATGATAAATATGATAATGAAATATTTACTATAAATAATATTGATGGAAGAATTGGAGATAATGCATTTGAAGTTAAGAAACATATATATGACTTTTTAATAACTGATTCTGAAAATGAAAGAAAATTTGCAAAAGATTTAGAAGATGGAGAAGTAACAGTATATGCAAAACTTCCAAGTGGTTTCAAAATACCAACTCCTGTTGGAAACTATAACCCAGACTGGGCAATTGTTTTAGACAATAAAGATTTTAAATATGTTTATTTCATAGCTGAAACTAAAGGAAGTATGAGTACAACAGAATTAAGAGGAGTTGAAAAAGCCAAAATAGAATGTGCAAGAAAACACTTTCAGGCAATTTGTAAAGATAATGTAAAATATGATGTTGTTGATTCATATCAATCTTTAATAGATATATTAACAAAAGTGTAAGTTACACCTTATGGAAAAGATATAGAGCCAAATGTGCAAGATAAAAAACAAGTAATTAGCGATTTTAAAAAGTTATCTGAATATCTCGGAAAAAATGCGGATTAATTTGTATATAAAATAAAGAAAAAAAGAGACTAAAATAGAGATAAAACATATAATACAGGTAGAGGTATTGAGATATGAAAAATTGTGAATTTGTAACTTCTATTTCTATATTGGCTTGTACTATTGCTAAAAATAAGACACAAGAAGAAATAAATATCTTGTCTGTCTTTTTTAGTCAACTTCGGAGACACATTAGCAACTTTATCGACTTTAAATACAGAATAAGTGAAATTTAATCTTTAAAATAAAATATTTATAATTTAATTAAGTAGTGGAAAAACTTCAGGAGGTATATTTATGAATAATGAAAACAATTATAATATAATAAATATAAAAAACATAAAAGAAAATATAAATCTAATAAAAGAAAAATATAATCAATATGAATACTACATGGCAGTAGTAAAAGCAAATTGTTATGGATTTGGATATGAAGAAATATGCAAAAAAATAGAAAATCAAATATCATACTTCGTAGTAACAACATTTGATGAAGCAATAAATCTAAGAAAAATAACTAAAAAACCAATACTATGTTTAGGAATAATTAATAACGAAAACTTAAATTCGTGTAGAATCAATAATATAACAATAACTATACCGAATTATGAATATTTAAAAAATATAAACATAAATAAACTAAAAGAATTAAAAATACACATTAAAATAAATACGGGTATGAATCGTTTAGGAATAAAATCAAATGAAGAATTTGATAATACCTATAATTATCTTATAAATAACAATATTGAAATTGAAGGAATATATACACATATCTATAATGCATCAAATCAAATAACATCAAATAATCAAGTAAAAAAATTCGAAGATATTACAAACAACATAGATTTAAAAAAAATAAAAATAATACATCTATTTGCCAGTGATGCAACAAAAAATATAAAAAAACCAACATATGCAAATGGAATAAGAATGGGAATAAACATGTATGGTTTAGGAGAAGAAAAATTATTATCCTGTTTCCAAGTAAAAAGTAAGATAATACAAATAAATGAACTACAAAAAGGAGAAACATTAGGATATAATGGAACATTTACAGCAAATAATAAAACAAAAATAGCGATTATCCCACTTGGATATTATAATGGAATAACAAGAAACTATAAAGGGATGTATGTTTACATTAAAAATAAAAAATATGAAATTGTAGGAAATATATGTATGAATATGATGTTTATAAAAGTTGATGATACTGTAAAAGTAGGTGATTCAGTTTATATAATTAAAGATAACGATCATATAAGAGATATTGCAAAACATTTAAATACAATAACATATGAAATAATATGTAATATAGATAATAAAATAGAAAAAGAATATATTATCTAAAATAGATGAGATTAAATATCAAAAATTTTATGAATGTAAGTGAACAATCTATAAAATTTTTAAGTGAATTAAAATTATTTGAAAATATAGAAATAGCAGGTAAAAAGATTTTAGTAGTTCATTATCCTCAAAAAAATGGTGGAATATATAAGAAACATATTAAAAATCCAAGTGCTACAGAAAGTAGAGAATTATTTAAGGAATATGATGATGATTTATTCTTATTTGGACATACACATTCATGTTGTGTTAATGAAATAGATGATAAATGGTATATAATGTCAAAGAAATTATAGAAGAAATTTATAGATTAAAATTTCCTTTTTATAGAGAAATATTGAAAATATTTTATGGAATTAGCTAAAAGTGGATAATAGCCAGAAATAGATGTAATTTAAGAATATATGGTTTTATTCCTATCCCTATTTGCACAAAACTTACCTAATACAAACCAAAATATAAGTAAAATTTAATCCTTGAAACAAATTAAAATTATACATGTTTTAAAAATATGTATAATTTTTTTAATTTTTTATACATATTTATTGAAAATGTATAAAACTTTTGTGTATAGGAATTTTTAGATCAATTATTGACAATTCACATATTTTATGCTAATATGAATATAATAATTAAGAACATTATTGTTTTTAATAAATGTGTTTGTCGCCGCCCCTTTGGCGAGTTATAAATGAGAGAGTGAATAAATGTGTTTGTCGC
>CANRBK010000024.1 GCA_947628845.1 uncultured Clostridia bacterium
TGGTGCCGATGGTGGGACTCGAACCCACATGAATGTTATTCGCATCATTTTGAGTGATGTGCGTATACCAATTTCGCCACATCGGCATAATTCCATTTACTTTTATATATTAACATATTTATTAAAAAAAGTCTAGTAAATTTAAAATATTAGGTGTAAGTTTTTACACCTAATATTTTAAGAGTCTAAGATTTTATACTCCAAGACATCAACATCTTTTATATTAATATCTGAAAAATCATCTTCTTCGTTTTCAAATGTTACGAATTTAAAAGACTTTTTATTAACCAATTTTAAATATAATTTTGACGTGTCTATAATCATTTTGGTTGATAAATCCATTCCAATTGGCAAAGTTTTATTTTTATTATCATATAAGATAATGTTTGTAAATCCAATCCCCTTCGTGCCTTCTTTTACATTCAATTTATAAAAATTAATTTTATTTCCCTCACGTCTAATTGCTTCTTGCATCTCTAATTCTGGATTTATATTAAATACATTTATATATTTATTATTCATTTTATTATCATTAATTGCTTTGTAAACAGGTAAATTTTCTGGTATAAGTCCTTTTTCTAAGGCTCTATTTATATTTTGCATAATCATTTGCAAAGTCAATTTATAACCTATTTGTTTAGTATTTTTATTGATATCTAAAATTGCAAATTTATCTTTTGGTAATTCTCTGTGTATTCTATCTTTTATTCTTCTAATTTTTGTTGTATCTTGAATTATATTTCCAAAAATATCATATTCTTCTCTATCAAGGTCTTTTGCCTCATTTTTTAATTCTTTTAGATTTTTCTCTAATTCCTCTGGAAATATATCATTACTCTTTACCTTATTTATTATATTTGCTATGTCTGTTGATGCAATATATATACTATCAGTATCTTCTTTATTCAAATTTTTCCTTTGAATCATATCTAATTTTTCACCAAATTTTTCGATATCTTCTTCATAGTTAAATGTTTTCTCAATTTTCTTTATTACATTTATTTCTTCTTGTTCTCCTTCAGGCAAAACAGACATTTCATCTTTGTTACTATATTTCCAAAATTCAAATATGCTCTTTTTATGACTATCAATTTCTTCTATATATTTTGTAGCATTTTCAATCTTCTTTGCCATATTTTTCGCTTTCAATTTTAATGCATTAATATCCATAAGGATATTTTTCATTTTTGTTTCTAATTCCTCTAATTCTTTATAACTTATTATTAATTCTTCTAATGTATATATTTTCTTAATTGGTATTTTTTTTCTCTCTTTTTTATTTTCACCATCTTCTTGTTGCGAATAATTTCTTATTTTTTCATCATTATCTTCTGAATTCTGTTTTATTTTTTTATTATTCTTTTTATTATATTTAAAATAATATTTAAATTTTCCAAAAAATGATTTTTTACATTCTAAAAAAGTTGATATTTGCTTTTCTTTTGCTAAATATTCTATTTCCTGAGCCGCTATTATTTCTTGCAATTCTTTTAATTTTTTACTATATACTCTTATTTTACTTTTTAATTCTTTTTTCCTTTTTATTCCTTTTTTAAATTGCTCTCTTATAAATTCTATCATATAGTTATATTCTATCTTTTCGTTATCTAAATAAAACTCCAAACTACCTTTATTATTTATATTTGTTTCAAAATTATAAAAATCCGGTAATTCTGTTTGTAATATAAATAAAGCTTTTAGTAATTTATAAAATTCCTTTGCTTCCGCAATAGTATTTAATTCTACTCTATATGGAGTTTTTATTTTTTCATATACTTGTGTCTCCCCTATAATTTTAATTGATAATTGTTCCTTCTTATCATATACTTCATATATTGATGGCCAATCTTTAGTAAATAGCCACAAGTAGTTTACTATATCTTCAAATTCAGAACTTTTTAATAGTGTATTGGAATATTTAACATTGCTTATTGGTACAAATATCTTTGCCGTTTTCTTATTTTCTATTTGCTTTTTTAATAAATAAAAAAATGTTGAATAGTCCGTATCTTCTGTTGGAACTATCATAAAATATTTATCTGCATTCTCTGAATAATATATTTGCCATAAATAATTCCCATCATATTTTACTTTAAAAGGTATATTTTTGCTTAATTTTGCTTGCTCTTTTTCAATTTTTTCAATTTCTTCTATATTAACATTTCTTAACATATTTAAAAATGTTGTATATTTTAATACATTTTCTTCGTTTTCTTTATCTAAGTATTCATATAAAGGTCTTGCTCTTTTGTATTTTTCATTCAAATCATCTAATCTATTTGTTGGTGATAACAAAATTTGAATGTCGTTAACTGATATGTATCTATATTGCCTATATTGCTTTTCATCATAAAATCTTGTTACTCTATAATCTAATGGTTCAAATCTTTTTAAATTTTCTGGTATATTATCTAAATTTAATCCTAAGTATTCAATTTTTTCTGATATTCCTTCTACTCTTTCTTTTCTACTTCTAGGCAACTTATATATCTCCTTTCATTATTATATCCATAATGTAATTTATATTTAAGTAAATATGTTATTTTATTATATCATAAAAATTTTCAAATTGATACCCCATCTGCTTCAAATACTCTATAACTTTTTGTAAAGTATCCACTGTTACTCTTTTAGCTTGTGAATCATGCATTAAAATTACTATACTATTTTTTTCTTGTGATGTTGCTTGTAAATTATTCATTAAGTATTCTTCTGTAGGATTAACTTTTTCAGAATCTCCGGTTAAACAATTCCAATCTACATATACAATATTATTTTGCTTTAGATTCTCTATAGCTTGCTTTTTTATTTGTTCATATTTGCCACCAACTGATCCTCCTGGAAATCTAAATAAATGAGAATTATATTCTGGTACTTGTATTGCATTTGCTACAATTTGATTACATAAATTATATTCATTTAACACTTGTTCTGGTGATTGATAAATATTGGCATAATTGTGACTATATCCATGATTGGCTATATAGTGTCCTTCGTCATATATTCTTTTTGTAGTTTCTGGAAAATATTCAACTTGGCTTCCTAATACAAAAAAGCTTGCTTTTATGTCATTTGCTTTTAATATATCTAATATATCTTTTGTATTCTTTGATGGTCCATCATCAAAAGTTAAAAAAGCTCTTTTTGTTTCGCTATAAAAAATATGTTTTATATTTTCTATTCCTACTTCTGTTAATTGAGGAATTTTAGCAAGCTTTTCAGCTTGCTTTTGTTTTTCTAATTCTTCTTGTTGTTTCCTAAACTCAATGATTTGTGCTAAAAAATGTTTTGATCTTTTAACTCTAAATGATGTATCTAAAATATAATAAATTACTAATAGTAATGTCATAATAGTAACAATTGCTACTATTATATTAAATATTATTCTTTTTCTATCTACATATTTTTTCATGCTATAAGTATTACAACCTTTATATTGTTCTTTATTATGAAAAAATCTCATTTTTATTTCCTCTTTGCTTTATCTATTTTTTCATTACTTGTTTTATATATTCCATTTCTTCTTCTGTATTTAACCTCATAAATATTGGTTCACCTTTTTCAATTACTTTTATATTTTTTAATTGATTATATTGTTGTAGGCTTTCCCATGTTATTAAATTTTCTTGAGTTATTCCTATTTGTCTTAATATATTTTCTGAAGTTTCATTCATAAATGGCTTTATCAATATAGCTATTTTTCTTAAATTTTCTATTAAATGGTACATTACTGATTTTAATTTTTCTGTTTGTTCTTCTTTCGCTAATTGCCATGGCATTGTTTCATCAATATATTTATTTGTTCTAGCTATTAATTTCCATATCTCTTGTATTGAATTTGCTATTTCAAAGTTATTAAATAATGTTTCAAATTTTTCTATTTGCTCAATACATACTTTTTCAATTTCTTCATCTACATCATTTGGTGTTCCATTATATTCTGGTACTTGTCCATCAAAATATTTATTTACCATTGAGATTGTTCTATTTAATAAATTACTTAAATCATTACATAAATCAAAATTGTATCTTTGTACAAACTCCTCTGGTGAAAATAATCCATCTTGTGATGTTGGCATTTCCCTTAATAAAAAATATTTTGTTGCATCTAATCCATATCTATCAATTAAATCTTCTGGATATATTACATTTCCTTTTGATTTGCTCATTTTTCCATCTTTCATCATTATCCAATTATGAACAAAAATTGTTTTTGGTAATGGTAAGTCTAATGCCATTAAGAATATTGGCCAATATATTAAATGGAATCTTGCTATATCTTTTCCAACTAATTGTATATTTGCAGGCCAAAATTTTTTAAATAGTGTATCATCTTCTGACATATATCCAAGTGCTGTAATATAGTTTGTTAACGCATCTAGCCATACATATATTACATGTTTTGGATCTTTTAATACTTTTATTCCCCAATCAAATGATGTTCTTGTTACACACAAGTCTTCTAGTCCTGGTTTTATAAAATTGTTTATCATTTCCTGTTTTCTGTATTCTGGTTTTATAAAATCCGGATGTTCTTCGTAGTATTTTAATAATCTGTCTTCATATTTTTTCATATTAAAAAAATATGCTTCTTCTTTCATAGGAACTACTTCTCTACCACAGTCTGGGCATTTTCCATCTACTAATTGTGTTTCTGTAAAAAATGTCTCGCATGGTACACAATATAGTCCTTCATATTCTCCTTTGTATATATCTCCTTGTTCCATAAATTTGTCGAATATTTTTTGAACCACTTTTTCATGTCTTTCATCTGTTGTCCTAATAAAATCATTATATTGAATATCCATCTTATTCCATAATTCTCTTGCCATTTCTGCCATATCATCAACATATTCTTGTGGCGTTTTATTTGCTTCTTTTGATTTTTTTTCTATTTTTTGTCCATGTTCATCTGCACCTGTTAACATATATGTTTCTTTGTTTTTTAATTGATTATATCTTTTTATTGTATCTGCAAGTACTGTTGTGTATGCTGTTCCTATATGATATCTTCCACTTGGATAATATATTGGTGTTGTTATATAAAATGTTTCTTTCATCAAAATCATCCTTTCTAATTTTTTCTTACTTATGTTATCACATTTTCTGGTTTTTGTCTAGAAATTTAATCCATTTTATATTTTTATTACTTGTAGGTTATACATGATTATGATATAATTTACAAAAATATTTAGGAGATTGATAAATGAAAAATTTTTTTATAATATTAGCCATGAAGATATTAAATATAATATTAAAAATATTTCATAAAAATGGTGGTAATCTGCTTGGAAAAATAGCATTTAACTGGAACCCGGAGATATTAAAATATTTTAAAACAAATTGTCCAGTAATTGCTGTATCTGCAACAAATGGAAAAACAATGACAAATAATTGTATTGCTTATACTTTAAAAAATTCTGGATATAAAGTAGTTAGCAATGTTGAAGGTAACAATATGGAAACAGGAATTATTTCAACTTTACTTAAAAATTGCTCATTATTCGGAAAAATCAAAGCTGATTTCTTAGTTTTTGAAGTTGATGAAAGTTATATTCCTATTGTATTTAAAGATTTTAAACTAGATACTTTAGTTATTTTAAACTTCTTTAGAGATCAATTAGACAGAAATGGAGAAGTTGAATCTTTAATTTTAAGAATAAATGAATTCCTAAAAACTTATAATGGCAATTTGATTTTAAATAATGATGATCCTAATGTTGCAAGACTCGGACAAGCTAATCCAGAAAATTTAAACGTTTACTACTTTAGCGTTGATAAATATAAATATGCAACAGAAAATATTAAAGAAGCTGGTGAAGGTAAATTTTGTCCATTTTGTAAAACAAAATTAGAATATGAATATTATCAATATTCTCATGTAGGAAAATTTAATTGTCCTAATTGTAATTTTGGAAATAATGAAATCTATAAATTAGCTACTAATATTGATTTAAAAAATAGATGCTTTGAAATAAATGATGTTACTTATAATATAAAAGGAAATAGTATTTATTTAGTTTATAATTATACTGCTGTTATATCAGTTTGTAGTTTATACAACATTTCTACTGAGATTATCAGAAATTCTTTGTCAACCTTTTCATTAAACAATGGAAGATTAGAGGAATTAGAAATAAATGGAGTAAAAACAATTATCAATTTAGCTAAAAATCCAACTGGTAGTAATGTTAGTCTTCGTATTTTAAATGAAGATGATGATGAAAAAGAATTATTATTTGTTTTAAATGATAATATTGCAGATGGCTTTGATGTATCTTGGATTTGGGATATCAATTTTGATAACTTAAATAATGTTTCTAGAATTATAACTTCTGGTACAAGAGCTTATGATATAGCTATAAGAATTAAAACTAGTGGATTTGATTCATGTAAAATTGAACCTTATTTAGATTTAACTGAGGCTATTCAAGCTTTATACAAAACTGATATAAAAAAATATGTAATTGCAAACTATACATCTTTACAACCTACTAGAAAACAAATAAAACATTTTGGAGGATTAGAAAAATGAAAGAAATCAAAATATTATATTTATATCCAGATATGTTAGAGCTTTATGGTGATTATGGTAATATTCAAGTTTTAAAATATAGAATTGAATCTCGTGGATATTCTGTAATTATTGATAGATATTCAATTGATGATGATGCTCCCGATTTTAATAATTACGACATTGTTTTTGCAGGTGGTGGTGCAGACAATGAGCAGAGTATTTTAGCAGAAGATTTAATTAAATATAAAGATAATATTAAAGATGCTATTAAAAATGGTGTATTCTTTTTACTAATTTGTGGTTCATATCAATTATTTGGAAAATATTATAAAGATGTTGATGGTAATATTATTCCAGGTCTCGATGTTTTTGATTATTATACAGAATCTAATCCCGATAGAAAAAGTAGGTGCATTGGAAACATTGTTATAGAAGTTGAATTAAATAATTTCAAAACTACAGTTATAGGATTTGAAAATCACGGCGGACAAACTTTTAATATTTCAAGACCTTTTGGAAATGTTTTATTTGGAAATGGAAATAAATTTAATGATACACAGGAAGGTTACTTTCAAAATAATGTAATAGCTACATATTTACATGGTCCTTTACTTTCTAAAAATCCTGTTCTTACTGATTATATTATTAAATATTGCCTTGATAGAAAATATAATGAAAACATTATTCTAGAAAATTTAAATGATGAATTTGAAAATTTGTGTAGAGAACAATTATTAAATAGGTTTTTGAAATAATTTTACTTTAAAAGGTTGTCAAAAAGAATTTTGTATCACTTTTTTGACAACCTTTTTATTAAAATATTAATTCTACATTTCTAGTTATATAACTTAATTTATGAATTTATCTATATTTTTGTTCTTTTACTAAATTTCCTGTTTTTAATGTTTCTTGAACATCTAAAATTCTTTGATTTGAAGATCCTCGAAATTGTAACTTTAAATCTTTTTTATCTTCTTCAAATTTTCCATCTACTACAACATCTATATATTTTAATAATTCTCTTGTTGTTTCACTATTTTTTGACATTGTACCCATTATATCTCTTTCAAAATCAAATCCTGTATAACACCAAATATTTTTATTGGGAAATTTTTCTTTAACTTTTTTTACCAATGGTAATAATCCTTCTTGATTTTGTGGTTCTAATGGTTCACCACCTAATAGAGAAAGTCCTTCTATATAGTCATGATCCATATAATCAATTACTTGATCTACTTCTTTTTCTGTAAATTTTTGACCATAATTGAAATCCCATGCACATTCATTAAAACATCCTTTACAATGATGATTACATCCACTTACAAATACTGATACTCTAACTCCCTCTCCATTTGCAATATCTACTTTTTTTATATCTGCATAATTCATATTTTCCTCTCCACTTTTTCATATTTCTACATATGTAAAACTCTTTGTTTTATTTCTTTTGTCTTTCCTGCATTCCAGAAGTTTTCTCCTAAGTATCCGCATGTACGTCTTACTACATTCATTTTAGCATGGTCTTTATTTCCACAATTTGGGCATTCCCATTCATTATCATCATTTATAATAATTTCTCCATCAAATCCACATACTTGGCAAAAATCTGATTTTGTATTAAATTCTGCATATTGAATATTATCATATATGTATTTAACTGCTGTTTCCAATGCTGGAATATTTTTTTGCATATTTGGTATTTCAACATATGATATTGCTCCACCTGTTGATAATTTTTGGAATTCACTTTCAAATGATAATTTATCAAAAGCATCTATTTTTTCTCTAACATCTACATGATATGAATTTGTATAATATCCTTTATCTGTAACATCTTTTATTGTTCCAAATTTTTCTTTATCTATTTTTGCAAATTTATAACATAAACTTTCTGCTGGAGTTCCATATAATGCAAATCCAATATTTGTTTCTTTTTTCCATTTAGTAACAGTATCCTTTAAATGTTTCATTACATTAATTGCAAAATCATGTCCCTCTGGTTGTGTATGTGGTACTCCTTTCATTAGCTTTGTCATTTCATATATTCCTATATATCCTAATGATATTGTTGAGTATCCTCCATATAATAATTTATCTATTTTTTCACCTTTTTGTAATCTTGATATTGCTCCATATTGCCAGTGAATTGGGCTGATATCAGACTTTGTTCCTAGTAAAGCATAATGTCTACACATTAATGCTTCTTTGCATAATTCTAACCTTTCATCTAATAATTTCCAGAATTTTTCTTCATTGCCATCTGCAATTATTGCTATTTGTGGTAAATTTATACTTACAACACCTTGATTAAATCTTCCTTCAAATTTGTATTCTCCATTTTCATCTTTCCATGGTGACAAGAAACTTCTGCATCCCATTGGACTAAATACGTTTCCTTCATAATTTTCTTTCATTTTCTTAGCAGATATATAATCAGGATACATTCTCTTTGCAGAACATTTTACTGCCAATTTTGTTAAATAATCATATTTTCCACCTTTTAAACAATTATGTTCATCTAAAACATATACTAATTTTGGAAATGCTGGAGTTACATATACTCCTTTTTCATTTTTAATTCCTTCATATCTTTGTCTTAAAATTTCTTCAATTATCATTGCGTTTTCTTTTATATAAGGATCATCTTCTTCTAAATGTAAGAATAATGTTACAAATGGTGATTGTCCATTAGTTGTCATCAATGTATTTATTTGATATTGAATTGTTTGAACACCTGCTTTTAATTCTGTTTTTATTTTATCTTCTACTAAATCCATTATAACTTCTTTAGTTAATTTTCCTTTGTATTTTTCTTCTAATTGTTTTGTATATTTATCATAACTTTTTCTTAAATATTTTCCTAGATGTATCATATCTACTGATTGTCCACCATATTGATTACTTGCAACTGCTGCAATTATTTGTGTTGTTACTGTACATGCTACTTGGAAACTTTTTGGACTTTCTATTAATTTTCCATTCATTACAGTTCCATTATCTAACATATCTGATATATTTATTAAACAACAATTAAATATTGGTTGTACAAAATAATCTGCATCATGGAAATGTAAAACACCTTCTTGATGTGCTTTTACTATTTTCTCAGGTAATAATAATCTATTTGTTAAATCTCTTGAAACCTCTCCAGCAATATAATCTCTTTGGGTAGAAGCAAGTAATGTATTTTTATTTGAATTTTCTTCTGCTAATTCTTTGTTTGCATTTTTTATAAGTCCTAATATTGATTCATCTGTTGTATTTGCTTTTCTTATTAGTGCTCTATTATAACGATATACTATATATTTTTTTGCTAATTCAAATTTACCTATTTCCATTAATTTTTCTTCTATTATGTCTTGAATATCTTCAACTAGCATTCTTTTTTTACCCATTTCTTCTACATATTCAATTATCCCTTTTATTTCTTCCTTAGTAGCTTTTTCTCTACCTCTTACTTCTTTATTTGCCTTTTCGATTGCTGTTGAAATTTTAGTTCTATCATAATCAACAACTCTACCATCTCTTTTAATAATTTTCATTTTGCATTTCCTCCTTTATTTCCTTCTTAACGTGTATATTGTTTTGTGTTACCACATCTTTTATGTGTTTATTATATATCAACGAAATACTTTTTCTGTTGCAAAAGCAACAGATTGTTCCAAAAAATTTTTTGATGTTTTTTTATTCGCATACTTCTAAGGTTTGATGTTTTATTACATTTATATTACATTTTTTTAGTTGCAATTGCAACTCATATGCTATATAATGTTCTATAAAGATCGTATACTATAACAGACTTTTATGAATAGGAGTGGATATTATGGATTTGAATTTATCTATTGAAAAGTTTTTAAATGATTTTTCTTGTACATGTAAAAGCGTGCAGAAAAAAATGTTTAAAAAAAACCAGACTATTACAACATATATACAAAAAAGAAATCAAATATGTATAATTATAAATGGAGAAGCCGATTTAGTTAGATATGATTTAAATGGTAATAAATCTATTATTGAGCATTTTACCAAAAATGATATCTTTGGCGAAGCCTTTTACCTTATTACTACTAATAATGAGCTTTCTGTAGAAGCCAAAAGTAATTGTGAAGTATTATTTTTTAATTATAATAATATTAATCAAAAATGTAGAAATAATTGTAAATTTCATCAAACATTATCAGAAAATTTTTCTAATTTAATTTTAAATAAAGTCATGGACTTAAATACTAGAGTTGAAATACTAACAAAGCGTTCTATTCGTGAAAAGTTACGTGGATATTTTAATATTTTGTCAACTAGAAACTTAAGTAAAACTTTTTCTATTCCTTTTTCTTTAACTGATTTAGCTGATTATTTAAGTGTTGATAGAAGCGCTATGATGAGAGAACTAAAATCTTTAAAAGATGAAGGTTTTATTAAAAAAAATGGAAATAAAATTACTCTTTTATACAAATAAAAAAAGATAAATGGAAAGGTAAAAAGTAACAAACACTATTTACCTTTCCACATCTTTTTTAGCTTTTTTCTATAAGCCTTATTAAATGTACAATATTTTGAATTTGGCATTCTTTTTCATTTCCTGTTATCATATCTTTTACTTTAACAATTCCTGAATTAATTTCATCTTCCCCAACAACTATTACAAATGGTATCTCTAATTTGTCAGCATATTTCATTTTTACCTTTAATTTTTTATCATTTAAGAATATCTCTGTATTTATTCCCTGTTGTCTTAAATCATTAGCTATTGTTATTGGCATAGTTAAATCCTCTATCATTGGAACTATTAATACTTCTGCAACAGATTTTTTATTTGTCTTTATTAAATTCATTTCGTTTAATTTATAAAATAATCTTGTTAATCCTATTGATATTCCTACTCCCGGTAATTTTTTATCTGTATAAAATTCTGCTAAATTCTCATATCTGCCACCTGAGCATATACTGCCAATTTCTCTATATTGATTTAAAAACGTTTCATACACTGTTCCTGTATAATAATCCAAGCCTCTTGCAATTGTTAAGTCAACTTTAAAATTTTCTTCTGGAATTCCAAATGTTCTTACATATTTTATAACTTTTATTAATTCATTTAATCCTAATTGAAAGGTTTCATTTTTTATATTTAATTCTTGTAATTTTTGTATTTTTTCATCTGTTGTTCCTTCTATTTCTATAAAATTCATTATTTTATTTATAGATTCTTTTGATACTTGATTTTTTTCTAATTCTTCTATTACTGCTTTTTTTCCTATCTTTTCAATCTTATCTATTATTCTTAATATTTCAGTAGCATTTTCTTTTTGTTCTAAACTCTCGAATAGTCCATTTAAAATTTTTCTATTATTAATGCAAATTGTGAAATCATCAAATCCCAATTCTTTAAATACATTATATATAACGCTTGGAAGTTCTGCATCATTTATTATGCTTAGCTCTCCATCTCCAATTATATCTATATCACATTGATAAAATTCACGAAATCTTCCTTTTTGAGCTCTTTCTCCACGATATACTTTTCCTATTTGATATCTTCTAAATGGAAAACTTAAATTCCCATAATTTTTTGCTACATATTTTGCAAGTGGTACTGTTAAGTCAAATCTCATTGATATGTCTGTATCACCTTTTTCAAATCTATATATCTGTTTTTCTGTCTCTCCACCAGCTTTTGCAAGTAATACTTCTGATAATTCTAATATTGGTGTATCAAGTGGTAAAAATCCAAAGTTTTTATATATTTTTTCTATTTTTTCTTTCATTTGATTAAATAATATTTGTTCATTTGGCATTAATTCCATAAATCCTGGTAATGTTCTTGGTTCAGTTTTATTCATTATTACTTTCATCTCCTTTAGTTAAATGTATTTTACCACATCTTTGGCTTTAATTCTAAATAAATTGGCTTTTCATCTTTTAGCATTGTAGCTTTACCATGTCCTGGATAAATAATAGTTTCATCTGGTAAAATTAAAAGTTTGTTTATAATTGAATTCATAATATCATCTCTACTTGATGTAGGCAAATCAGTTCGTCCCCACGTTCCAGCAAAAATTGTATCCCCTGAAAATAGGCACTTTTCCTTTTCACAATAAAGTGATGTACTTCCAGCTGTATGACCTGGTGTATAAATTACTTTAAATTCTATTTCTCCTAAATGTATTAAATCATTATCATCAATTCTTGAATCAGCTTCTAATTCTATTAATTGTAATCCTATATATTCTGATAAGTTTATATTTACATCATTTAAGCCTTCTGCATCTATTCTATGAATTAAAATTTTCCCGCCACAACGTTTTTTTAGTTCATTTACTCCACCTATATGATCTCCATGACAATGTGTTAAATAAATATATTTCAATTTACCCTTAAATACATTATTTATTAAATCTTCTATTTTGTCTACATCTCCTGCTGGATCAATACACATTATCTCTTTGCTTTTTTCATCGAATATTACATAGCAATTCGTTTTGTCCCCTATCCAGGTTTGTATCTTTAGTTCTTTTAATATCATTTTTATCTCCTTACTTCATATACACTATCTACTCTTTTTATAGTTCTTATTAGTTTATTTAATTCATCTATGTTTTCTAATTCCACATTAATATCTATAATTGCTATTCTTTCTTTTGTAGTTTTAGTATTAACTCCCATTAGTTTTGCATTAGTATTATTTACTTGATTTAGTATATCCACTAAAAGTCCACTTCTATCATTTGCTAAAATTTCTACATTTACATTATAGTTTTCTTTTGCTTCTTCATACCATCTAACATCTATTATTCTATTTTCTTCTGTTAGTAAGTCTTGTACATTCAAACAATCTTTTCTATGTACAGATACTCCTCTACCCTTTGTAATATATCCTATTATTTCATCACCTGGTAATGGATTACAGCATTTTGATAGTTTTACTAAGCAATTGTCTATACCTTTTACTACAATTCCTGAGCTTGATGGCTTTTGTTTTCTTTCTTTTTGTTTATTTAATTGTTCTATTTTTTCTTCAATGTTTTCTTCTTCATGTTCTTTTCTATATTCTTGTAGTATTTTTGCTACTATTTTTCCTGCTGAGTTTGCTCCAAATCCAACTGCTGCATACATTTCTTCTAAGTTTTTATATTTATACCTATCTAGCATTGGATCTACATATTGATTTTTAAATATATCTACATAAGAAACTCCTATTCTTTTTATTTCTTTTTCAATAAGGTCTTTTCCTTTTTCTATGTTTTCTGCTCTTTCTTCTTTTTTGAACCATCCATTGATTTTATTTTTTGCCTTGGTACTTTTTACAAATTTTATCCAATCCCTACTTGGTCCTTTTGAATTATCTGATGTTATAATTTCTACAATGTCTCCATTTTTTAATGGTGTTATTATTGGCATCATTTTACTATTTATTTTACATCCTGTCATATGATTACCTATTTCTTCATGTATAGCATATGCAAAATCTATTGGAGTTCCATCTCTTGGTAAAACTTTTATTGCTCCCTTTGGTGTAAATACATATACTTCATCTTCAAATAACTCTGTTTTTAAAGTTTCTAAGAATTCTTGTGGATCTTGCATGTCTTTTTGCCATTCTAGTGATTCTCTAAGCCATGCCAATTTATCTTCTTCAACTTTTACAGCTTGTTTCTTTCCAAAATAACTTGCTTCTTTATATGCCCAATGCGCAGCAATTCCATATTCTGCAACTCTATGCATATCCCATGTACGTATTTGTACTTCAAATGGTGTTCCCTTTTCTCCTAAAAGTGTTGTATGTATTGATTGATACATATTTGGTTTTGGAACTGCTATATAGTCTTTAAATCTTCCTGGCATTGGACTATACATTTCGTGTACTACTCCTAATGCTGAATAACAATCCTTTACAGAATTAACTAATATTCTTAGTGCAAATAAATCATATATTTGGTCTAACGTTTTATTATCTCTTAACATTTTTCTATATATACTATATAAATGTTTTGCTCTACCTGTTACTTCCGCTTCTATATGCTGTTTTTTTAGTTGAGCTCTTATATCATCCATTATTTTTTCTATAAACTTTAGTCTTTCATCTCTTTTTTTGTTTATTCCTTCAACTAATTCATGATATTCTTCTGGATACAAATATTTAAATGACAAATCCTCTAGCTCCCATTTTATAGAATAAAGACCTAAACGATTTGCAAGTGGCGCATATATTTCCATTGTTTCTTTTGCATTGGCTATTTGTCTATCTCTTTTTAGAAATTTCAAAGTTCTCATATTATGAAGTCTATCTGCAAGTTTTATTATAATTACTCTTATATCTTTTCCCATAGCCAAGAACATTTTTCTATAATCTTCTGCTTGTTGTTCTTCAACTGATGCAAACATCATATTACTTAATTTAGTAACGCCTGCTACCATATCTGCAATTTCTTCACCAAATTCTTTTCTTAAATCTTCGTCTGTTATATCTGTATCTTCTACAACATCATGTAATAATGCCGCGCATATAGTTGCTTCATCTAGTCCTACTTCTGCTAATATATATGCTACATTTATTGGATGTATTATATATGGCTCTCCTGAACGTCTTTTTTGATTTCCATGATGTTCAAAAGCATAATTATATGCTTTCATAATTAGCTTTGTATCTACTTTTTTAGTTATTTCTTTCTTTTTATTTATTACATCTTGTATTTCTATTTCTTTATTATTCTCTTGCATTTTATTCACCTCTTAAGTTATAAAAATATAAGGTAGGTTGAAAGTTGTCAATCTACCTTGTTTATTTAACAACTTATATTGATTTCATTACATCTTTTATATTAATTTGTAAATTATCAACACCATTAAAGCTATTGATTTCTAATGTTCCAACAATATCTATTTTATCACCTATTATATATTCATCAGCTAGATATCCTAAATTAAAACCTATCGCATTTATAACAGTATTTTCCTCTTTTAATGTCATTTTTATATGTTTCCCCTCTGATAAGGCTCTTATTGAATCTATTTTTAAATTTTTAAAAACAAATACTGGTGTTTTATTTCCTTCTCCAAATGGTTCTAATTGTTTTAAACTTTCAACAATCTCTTTGCTAATTTCACTCAAATTTATTTTTGCATCTATATTTATAACAGGAATTATTTCATCTATCTTAGCTTCTTTTGCAATTTCCTCAAATTTTCTTGAAAATTCTTCAAATTTATCTTTTTTTATAGTAATTCCTATTGCCATAGCATGTCCACCAAATCTCTCTATTGTATCTTGGCATTTCATTAATGCTTCATGCAAATCAAATCCTGGTATACTTCTACCTGAACCTTTTGCTAAATCATCTTCATAACATAATAAAATACTTGGTTTAAAATATAAATCTGTAATTTTAGAAGATACTATTCCAATTACTCCATGATGCCAATTTTCTCCACCTATTATTATTGCACTTTTTTCATTTAGCTTATTTTTTTCTATTTTTTTTATTGCATCTTCATATATTGCTTTTTCTTTTTCTTGTCTTAATGCATTATATTCATTTAATTTTTTTGTTAATTCATTTACTTCATATATATCTTTTGATAAAAATAGTTTTAACGCTTCTTCTGCATGTCCCATTCTTCCACATGCATTTATCCTTGGAGCTACTCCAAATGATATTGTATTTGAATCTATATTTTTATATCCTGATGAAATTAATAATGATTTTAATCCCATATTTTTTGTTTGTTGAACAAGCATTAGTCCTAACTTTGCTATAACTCTATTTTCATCTACTAATGGTACTATGTCTGATATTGTTCCTACACACACAATATCAAGATATTTTAAATATTCTTTTTCTTCTAATCCTAATTGTATTCCAATTGCTTGTATTAGTTTAAATACAACTCCAACTCCCGCTAAATCTCTACATGGATATTGATTATTTTTTCTTTTAGCATCTACAACTGCTATTGCTTTAGGAATTGTATCTCCTACTTCATGATGGTCTGTTACTATTGTCTCTAATCCTAAAGAATTTGCATAATCTATTTCTTCTATTGCTGATATACCACAATCTACTGTAATCATTAAATTATAATTATTTTTAACAATTTCATCAATAGCAGGCTTATTTAATCCATATCCTTCTTCCAATCTATTTGGAATATATTGATCTACTTGTATTCCTCTTTCTTCTAGGAAACTTTTTAATACTGTTATACTTGTTATTCCATCAACATCATAATCTCCATAAACTATTATCTTTTCTTTATTATCTATAGCTCTAATTATTCTTTCAACTGCTATATTCATATCTGGCATTAAAAATGGATCATGAAAATTTTGTCTTGTTGGTTTTAAAAATACTTCTATATTTTGTTCTTCTATTTTTCTATTTATAAGTATTGAGGCTAATAATTTATTTAAATTATATTTTTTAGATAATTTCTCTATTTCAATCTCATCTGTCTCATATATTTGCCATTTTTTATTCATATATTTCTCCTTATTTTATTTTTGTATATTGTATAACATTTTCTTTTATTTTTAAAGTATTTTATTAAAATTTATAAAAAGAGAAAAAAGGAATGCTCTTTAAAATCCCTTCTAGTGAGAATTTTAAAGAGCATCCTTCTTTCACTTTCATTTTTTTAAATTTGTCTTGCAAAAATAATTGTTCTTTGATCATTACTTGAATCTGTACATGTAGATAATGTTAATTCAGCTAATCCATTTGTATCTCTTGTATAAAAAGATGTATCATCTTGACTAGTTTGGAAAATATTATATATATCATAAGTAATTGATGTTCCTCTATAATCTGTTACATATATCTTTGCACCATTAGACAATTTTTTTAAATTAGAAAAGAATAATCCATTTCTATAATTATGTCCTATTACTACTGTATTTCCTGGTAAATTTAAGTTATCTCCACTTGGATATAAAGCTACTAAAGCTGTCTCTAATGATTTCGTAGACACTTCTTCAAGTATTGGATATTCAAGATTTATAGCTGGTATTTTCATTGTACCTACTACTGTAAATCCTTTATATTTTTTCTTACTTGAATTTCCTGATGATGTTGTATTTATTTCTGTTTCACCATCATTAATTTCTAAGTTCTCAGTTGCCTCTGTATTATTATTTTGTTCTCCTGTTGTTACATCTCCTTGATAAGTTTCTACAAAATCTGATGCTTGTTTTGTTGTGCTATATTTTCTTATATAATCAAATGCTAAAAAACCTAATAATAAAACTATGGCTATTATTACTATTACTAATATAATTGTTAATACTTTGCTATATCTACTTTCAAACATATTTTTACCTCCGTATTATTTTCATTTATAATAATATTATAGCACATTTTATCATCATTTACAATTGTTTTTAAACTTAAACTATTTTATCTCCAAATTTTTCTCCTGCTAATAAGTGAAAGTGCAAATGCATAACTTCTTGTCCTGCATCTTTACCACAATTTACTATTACCCTATATCCGTTTTCTTTAAAGCCTTGTTCCTTTGCAATTTTATTGATAACACCATAAATTTTTCCAACTATAATTTCATCATCTTTTTTCATATCTGCTAAAGAAGCTATATGTTTTTTTGGAATTACCAATATATGAATTGGTGCTGCTGGATTTATATCATTAAATGCTAATATTTCTTCATCTTCATACACCTTGTTTGAAGGTATTTCTCCTTTTATTATTTTACAAAATAAACAATCTTCCATTTTTTTCCTTTCCGAAGAATTTAAAAACCTCTCTAGATTTCTTTTTCTAAAATAGCTTTTATTCTTCTAACTCCTGCTGAACTTGCTTCTTCTTTTTTTATTTTAAATTTTCCAAGTTCTTTCGTGTTTTTAACATGAGGTCCTCCACATAGTTCTTTTGATACGTCACCTATTGAGTATACTGTAACAATATCAGGATATTTTTCTATAAACATACATTCTGCTCCCGATTTTATTGCATCTTCCTTCTTCATCTCTTGTATTGTTACATCTAAACCTTCCTTAATCCATTTATTTACTAAATCTTCTGTCTTTTTCTTTTCTTCGTCAGTTAATTTATGATCACAACTAAAATCGAATCTCATTCTCTCTGTTGTTATATTTGACCCTTTTTGATGTACATCAGGTCCTATAACAACTTTTAATGCTGCATTCAAAAGATGTGTTGCTGTATGATAACAAATTGTTATTTCATTTTGTTCTGCTAAGCCACCTTTAAATTTTTGTTCAGATCCCATTCTTGATTTTTCTTGATGTTCTTTAAATAGTTTTTCAAATTTTTTCATATCTACTGCCATTTGATTTTCTTCTGCTAATTCTTTTGTTACTTCTGGTGGAAATCCATAAGTATCATATAATTTAAAGACTACTTGTCCATCTATCATATTTTGTGCTTGTTCTTTAGCTTTGTTAATTTCTTTTTGAAATTCTTTTTCACCATGTGCTAATGTTTTTACAAATTTATTTTTTTCTTCTATTATCACTGACTTTATTGTTTCATGATTTTTTTCTAATTCTGGATACATTTCTTTTAAGTTTTCCACATTTATATCAATTAGTGTGGAAATTTCTTCAAGATTTATCTGTAATTTATTCATATGTCTTACCATTCTACGAATTAGCCTTCTTAAAACATATCCTCTATCCACATTACTTGGTCTACCACCATCTGATATTATCATCATACTTGAACGTAAATGTTCTGCTACAATTCTTCTACTTTCTATAAGGTCTACTTTTTCTAATTCTACTAATTTATCCATTACTGGTTTAAAAAGTTCTGTATCAAAAGGTGTTTCCTTTCCTTGTAATAGCATTGCCATTCTTTCTAATCCTAATCCTGTATCTACATTTCGTTGTGATAATTTTGTATACTTTCCATCTTTGTCTTTAAAGTATTCCATAAATACATTATTCCATATTTCAACATATTTTCCACAATCACAACTAGGTTGACAATCTGGTCCACATGCTGGTTTTCCAGTATCATAAAACATTTCTGTATCTGGTCCACAAGGGCCTTCTTCTCCTGCTATCCACCAATTATCATCTTTTCCATAATAATAAATATGTCCATCTAATATCCCTGCTTTTTTCCAACATTCTGCTGCAACATCATCTCTAGGGCAATCTTCATCTCCTGCAAATACTGTTACTGATAATTTTTCTACTGGTATCTGCAATTCTTTTGTTAAAAAATCAAAACTCATTTGTATTGATTCATCTTTAAAATAATCTCCTAATGACCAATTTCCTAGCATTTCAAAATATGTTAAATGTCTGTTATCTCCAACTTCATCTATGTCATTAGTTCTTACACATTTTTGATAATCTGTCAATCTTGTTCCAGATGGATGTTTTCCTCCTAAAAGATATGGAACTAGCGGTTGCATTCCAGCAGTTGTAAATAATACTGATGGATCATTTTCTGGTATCAATGGTGCTGATGGTATTACACTATGTCCATGTTTTTTAAAGAAATTTAAATATTTATTTCTTATCTCTATTGCTTGCATGTCTTTTCCTTTCTATTTATATAATCCTTTCTTTTTTGGTTTTATTACTATTGTTTTCTTATTTGATGATTTTTTATGCATTTTTTCTTTTAATTCTTGTTCTACTTCTATAACTGCTTGCTTTTCACTCCAAGGATATTTTACACCTTTTATATCTAAATAATTTTCATGTCCCTTCCCTAATAATAAAATCATATCTCCTTCTTGTGCATTTTCTACAGCGTATCTTATTGCCTCTTTTCTGTCTTTTATAATCATATAATTTCCATTACTTTTGTTAAGTCCTACTATAATATCGTTGTGTATCGCTTCCATTTCTTCAAATCTTAAATTATCATTTGTTAATATAGTTAAGCTTGACCATTTTCCACATACTTCTCCTAAATCATATCTTCTTTTCTTCGCTCTATTTCCACCTGCTCCAGTTATAGATATAATTCTTTTAGGCTTATAGTCAGAAATTGCTTCCATTAAATTTGTAATTTCATCTTTATTATGAGCATAATCTATAATTAGTTTATATGTTGAATTTGAACTTGCTAATTCCATTCTTCCATTAACTTTTATAGTTTCTAAAGCTTCTTTCATGCTTTTTGCATCTATACCTAAAAGATGTGCTACTGTAATTGCGCATAAGGCATTATAAACTGAAAATTTTCCAGGTATATCTATTCTAAATGTTTCATTCATCTCTCCTATTACATCAAATTGTTCTCCTAGGAAATTATTTTCTGCAACAAATTTTATATTTCCAGCTTTTATATCTGCATCTTCACTTTCTATTCCATATTTTATTATTTTACATGTATGATTTTTTATAACTTCTTTATATTTCTCAGAATCTATATTTATGATTCCTGTTTTACATTGTGTAAATAATAAACTCTTGCAATATATATAATCTGCATAATCTTCATGTTCATTTGGTCCAATATGATCCATTGATATATTTGTAAATATACCATAATCAAATTCTATTCCAGCTACTCTATCCATTTTTAAGCCTTGTGATGATACTTCCATAACTACATATTTGCATCCTTGCTCTGCCATATCATAAAATAATTTCTGCGTTTCATGAGCATTTGGCGTTGTATTATGTGTTTCAATTTTTTTGTCACCTATCATTGCACCTATTGTTCCGATAATGCCAGATTTAAATCCTGCTTTTTCTACTATAGCTTTTATAATATATGATGTAGATGTTTTTCCACAAGTTCCCGTTATTCCTATAGTTGTTAGTTTTTTTGCTGGGAAATCAAAATATGCTGCTGAAATTTTAGCTAATGCTTTTCTTGAAGATTTTACTTTTATAACTGTTACATCTTCTGGTATTTCTACATCTTTTTCTATTACTATTACCTTAGCTCCATTTTCTATTGCATTAGGTATATAATTATGCGAATCAACTTCTGTTCCAACTATTGCTATAAATAAATCTCCCTCTTGAACTTTTTTTGAATTGTCTTTTACATCTTTTATGTTAATATCCAAGTTTCCTTTAATAAGTTCATAATCTAAATCTTTTAATATTTCTTTTAATTTTGTTATCATTTTTTTCTCCTAATTATCTATTTATGTTTATATTATTAAGGTAAGTCTATCTACTTAATAATTATAAGTATTATATATTAAACATAATCAATAGTCAATGAATTTAAGTATTTTTTTAGGCATAATCTTAATAAATATTT
>CANRBK010000025.1 GCA_947628845.1 uncultured Clostridia bacterium
ATTCTCTATTGCCTTTATTTGCTTTCATTTGTGTTACATCTGTATCTTCCATTTTAGTTCCCTTCTTTTTTAACTAAAGTCTTTAATTTTTTTAGTAGTTTTTCTATTTGATAAATATATTTTGTTTTGATATCTATATATATTTCCCTTGATGTTTCTTCATCATATAAATGTGATAATGAATTTCTGGCTAACATCATATTAATCCATATCTCTCCATCGTCTATCAAATTATTTGAAAAACTTTCTTTTATTACTTCTCTTGGACTACCTGTATTTTGCTCCACTCCTAAGTAATTCAAATAATCTTTTAAGGTTTTCCATGCTAATTCAAAAGTAAATTCATATCTATGTAATACACCATCTATTACTAAATCATTTTCTTTTTGCTGTAGTGCTTCTTTTAATCTTAATGTTGCATTTGATAAATCTTTTATTCTTTCTTCAAATCTTTTCATTCTCTCCTCCATTAACTATATTATTTCTATTCCTTCTTTTTCGACTTCTTCTTTGAAATTTTTATTTGTATTTTCATTTATAAAAACTATATCAATTTTATAAACTATATCTAATAAATCAAAGTCATCAATTATTTTATATTTCTCTTGATATGTAATATTTCCAAATACAGCAATATCTATGTCTGATGTCTCTTTATATGTATTTTTAGCTCTTGAACCAAAAATTTTAAAAGTATATTTATCATATTTCTTAACAACATTTAATATCTTTTCATAAACTTCTTCTGATAAACCAAATTTCATTATTTTTCCCTCTTTAATAAATTATTTTATTTTAGCAATTAAAGCTTTTATTTTTATTCCCTGTTCTGAAAACATCTTTTCATGTTCCGTTTCTATATTATTCTCAAATATTGATTCTTTGTGTAAATCATATGTTTTTGATATTATTTCAAATCCACTTTCTTTAAAATATCCTAAACTTGAATTAAATAGGTCATCATCATCTGTTTTGAAATATATTTCTCCATTTTCTACTAAAAATTTCTTATACTTTTCAAGTTGTCTTGTATGTGTTAATCTTTTCTTTCTGTGTTTGCCCTTTGGCCAAGGGTTACAAAAATTTATATATATTCTTTCTATTCTGTCATTTTCTTCTAAAATTAGTAATATCCTTTCTATATCAAATCTTGTTAAAATGATATTATTTGGTTCAATATTGTTTTCTTCATAAACTTGCTCTACATTTCTTTTTGCTAAGCCAAGCATTGCATCTACTAAGTCTATAGCAATGTAGTTTATATCTAAATTTCTTACTGCTAAATTTGATATAAATTGTCCTTTTCCACATCCCAATTCTAAATGTATTGGATTTTGCTTTTTCTCAAAAAGTTCTTTCCATTTTCCTTTAAATTCTTCAGGATTATCTATATAAAATTTACTTGCTTCTAATTCTGGTCTTGCCCATTTTTTGTATCTTATTCTCATTTTTTTCTCCTTTTGATATTGAAATTATATACATATTTTTTTAAATTGTAAAGGCAAAATTTGTAATTTTTATGGACAGATGTTAAAATTAAATTATAAGGAGTTTATATGAAATTAGAATATGTTATAAAAAATAATGAATTAAATATAAATCAAATACTTCAAAAAGAATTAAATGTTTCTTCAAGATTATTATATAAATTATTTAAAAATAATCTTATTCTATTAAATGGAAGTATTTGTGATACCAGAAATTTTTATAATATTGATGATGTTATAACAATAAATTTTGATTATGAAGAAGATAATTCAAATATCGTTCCAAAAAAAATAGATCTAAATATTATATATGAGGATGAATGGTTATTAATTGTTAATAAGCCTGCTGGAATTGCTGTGCATCCTTCCATTTTACATTATTCAGATTCTTTATGTAATGGAGTTAAATTTTATTTCGATTCTATTGGTTTAAAGAAAAAAATTAGGCCTGTAAATAGACTTGATTTAAACACTTCTGGTTTAGTTGTTTTTGCAAAATGTGAATATATTCAAGAATATTTGATATCTCAAATGAAATCTAATTTATTTAAAAAAGAATATCTATGTTTTTGTACAGGAATCTTTGAAAATAAATCTGGTACTATTAATTTACCAATTGCTAGAAAAGAAAATAGTATTATTGAAAGATGTATCTCTGATAATGGTCAAATTTCAATAACTCATTATGAAGTCTTAAAAGAATTTAATAATTATAGTTTAGTTAAATGCGTATTGGAAACTGGTAGAACTCATCAAATTAGAGTACATATGTCTGCTATTGGGCATCCATTACTTGGAGATTCTTTATATGGTTCCAATTCTAATTTAATTAACAGACAAGCTTTGCATTGTTATCAATTGCAATTTGTTCATCCGATTACAAAAAAAGTTCTAAATTTTGTTGTAGAACTTCCTCTTGATTTAAAAAAATTAAAAGAGTAAATCTGTAAGCCGGGTTCTGTCTTTTAAAATAGTCATTTATCTAGGATATATATCACTATATATCTCAAGCCACGCAATTAAGAAGGCGCCGAGCAGACTTAATCTTCTTTTTTAGGTGTTGCTCCAGATGGGGTTTACACAGCCTTTTGTGTCACCACAAAAGCGGTGAGCTCTTACCTCGCCTTTTCATCCTTACCTATAAAAATAGGCGGTTATTTTCTGTTGCACTTTCCTTAGGGTCGCCCCCACTAGACGTTATCTAGCATCATTGCTCTATGGAGCCCGGACTTTCCTCTTGTAATTCCTTTCGAAATTTACCAGCGACTATTCAATTTACTCTGTTTAAAATTATATCATATATTTTGTATTTCTTCTAGCAATTTTTTATATTTTATTAAAAAAACATCTTTATCTTGTAGTAAAACTGCATTTTGTAATTCATTTATAATAATATATGTTTTATTTACATTATATTGATTTCCATCTTTTTGGTAATCTACATTTGTCACTAATTTTGTAAATTCATTTATACCATTATTTACATGTTCTGATATTGTATCCCAGTCTTCTGTGTCAAGTGTACTATATGCCTTAAATATATTATTTTTAGTATTTAATATTATTTTATCTTTTTCTTCATCTGTACAATTTTCTATCAGCTTTGGTAAATAATTATAAACTGCTGATAATTCTTTTAATGTATCTTCTTTATTTTCCTCTTTTACAGCTTTTGTTAAGTTATCATATTCTTTATTTAAGTCAACTATATCTTGTTGATTATCTGATATTTGATACAAATCCAATGTTGTATTGTATAAAAAAGTATACATATCTTCTACATTGTTTTTGATTACATTCCAATTTGTTTCAGAATCGTTAGTTAGTATTCCTATTTCTTCTAACTTAAATTGTTTATTTTGGTTTGAAGAATCAGAACTTTGTTTTGATTCATTCCCACCTTGTGAGCCACTACTTTCTTGAGATCCCCCTGAGCTTTCTCCTGAACTACCTGAACTTTCAGAATTTCCACTTGCTTGTGTGTTAGACGATTGTTCCTTGTCTTCTTCTTTTACAATAATTTTGTAATCGTCAAAATTTATATTATTAACTTCATTAAATAATGTAGTAAATTTACTTTCTAAATATTTTATTTCAGACAATGACTTTGTTTTTATATCTTCTTTTGTTCCATTTTTTCCTGAAACTTTATAAATAAAAAATCCGAATATTAAGGCTATTATTAGTATACTTATATATGCAATTTTACTATATTTTTTCAATTTTTTATCTCCCTTCAAAATTTAATTTTACTATATTTCTATTATTTACAATTTTATTTAAAAGTATTCTATTTTCGCTTTTTATGTATATTTTTTAAATTACATAATATAATAATAATATATCTTTTTTATACATATAGGTGATATTATGGTTTCTGTTAATTTATATAGTGAAAATTCTAAAGAATTAGAAAAATTTTTAAGTTCATTTTATAATTCTTCTTTTGATATGAATAATGTTTTAAATTGGGAACATCAATATGATAATCCGATTGAAATTACTGAAATAATTGGTACTTATGTTGATAATTTTGATGATTTTAAAATTATGATGTGGGTTTCTTTAGACAAAGGTGTTTTTATTCATGTTACAGAGGAAAATGCTGATAGTTTAATAAGATATCTATATGAAAGATATCCATATTAAAATGAGGGAAATGAAATACTTTTTTACATTTCCCTCATTTTTATTCTATTCATCTTCAGCTTCTAAATGTTCAATAGTTTCATCATCCTTTAAATTTACATTAGATTCAACTTCTATTGTCTCCTCTAAATCTGATTTTCCATCATTATTTTCTTCTTCAACTATTTCAACTTCTTTTGCTGGTTCTTCTTCAACCACTTCTTGCTTCTCTCCGCATTGTGGACAGAATTTGGCATCTTTTTCTATTTTAGTATGACATTTTGAACATTGTTTTTTATCTTTTAATTCCAAACATTCTCTTAAAATTGATTCTATTTCATCACTTAAACAATCTATTTTTGTACATTTTTCTTCTAAATTATCTTCAATATCTTGCTTTTCTTCTCTTAAATGATTTTCATAAATCGTTTTTCCCATATCTTCATATATATTATTAATTTCTGATTTTAATTCTCCCATCTTTACTCTAAGTTTTGCTTCTTTTGCTAACTTTCCTGTTTTATCTGCTGTAACTTTGTATGCTTCACTTGCTTTTTTACCTAATTTATTAAAAAATTCCATTTTCGTTCCTCCTATTTATTGTCAAAAGATTTATTCTTATTGACATTTTTTTATAAATATTATTTCCTACTAATATATATTTTATTCTACTTTTTTATCTCTTGTCATTAACTTTTTAACAGCTTCTTTTGGATCTAAATTTTCATATAAAACTTTATATACAGTTTCTACTATTGGCATTTCTATATTATGTATTTTTCCAAGTTGATATGCAACATCTATATTATCTATACTTTCAATTACCATACCAACTTCTTTTTTAGTTTCTTCGAGAGATTTACCTTGTCCTATTAAATATCCTGCTTTTCTATTCCTACTATGTTGACTTAAGCATGTAACTATTAAATCTCCTAGCCCACTTAGTCCATAAAAAGTATCTTCTTCTCCACCTAATTCTATTCCTAATCTTGATATTTCTTTTAATCCTCTTGTTATTAGTGCTGCAAAACTATTATCACCTAAATTTATTCCAGCTGCTACTCCAGCACAAAAAGCAATTATATTTTTTAAAGCTCCTCCCAATTCTACACCTTTTACGTCATTTGAAGTGTAAATTCTCATATTTTCTGACATAAATGTATTTTGTATCATTGTTAATATATCTTGATTTTTTGATGCTATTACTAATGCTGTTGGTATTGCGGTTGATACTTCTTCCGCATGGCTTGGTCCAGATAAGACTCCTACTTTAGATTCAGGCATTTCATCTAATATAACTTCATCTAATGTTTTTAATGTTTCTTTTTCAAAACCTTTAGAACATATAATTATTGGTCTATCTCCTACATATTGTTTATATTGTTTAAAAGTACTTCTTGTAAATTTTGATGGTGTAACATGTATAATAAAATCACTATCTTTGATAACTTCTTCAAAACTAGTTGAGCAATAAATATTTTCTGGCAATATTAATCCTGGTAAAAACTTACATCTTTTTTCATTATTTATAATATCTCTTTCTTCCTCCATAAATGACCATATTTTTATATTATTACCTAATCCTGCTAAATGTACTGCTAAGGCAACTCCCCAGCTTCCACTACCTATTATTGCTATATTTTTCATTTTTTACTCCTTCTTTGTTTTATTTTTTACTAAGGCTTAATTTATTTTCAGTTCCATCTAGTATTCTTTTTATATTACTTCTATGGTTATATAAAACTATTATTGCTAAAATTATACTATATATTAAATAAATTCTACCATCTTTCCCATCTGTTAATATGGTATAATGATCATTTATAAATAATGTTAAAACTGGAAATAGTACTGCTGCTGCACAAGAACCTAGAGAAACTATTCTTGTTAAAATAATTAAAACAACTGCAAATACTAAACAAATTAACCCTATTTGCCAATTACTCATTAGTAATACTCCAAGCGATGTTGCAACTCCTTTTCCACCTTTAAATTGAAAAAATATTGGAAATGTATGACCTAAAACAACTGCAATTCCAGCAATTTGTAAAAGTAATTCTCTATTTAAATCTTTTGCTATATTTCCTATAACTATTGCTATTATTATTGAAACTACACCTTTAAGAATATCACATATTAAAGTAATTGCTGCTGCTTTCTTTCCAACTGCACGCAACATATTAGTAGTTCCAGCATTTCCACTTCCTTTTTCTCTTACATCAAATCCTGCCATTCTTTTACTTATAATAATTGAAAAGTTTATACTTCCAATTAAATAAGCTATTATTGCCATTAAAATATAAGCAACCATTTTCATTCCTCCTTTTTTTCTCTTGCTATTAACCTTACTGGTGTTCCTTCTAATCCAAATTCTTTTCTTATTTGATTTATTAAATATCTTTGATAAGAAAAGTGGAATAGGTCTTTATTATTAACAAAAATAATAAACGTTGGTGGTTTTGTTGAAGCTTGTGTTCCATAATATATTTTTAGTCTTTTTCCTTTGTCTGTTGGCGGTTGAACAATTGCTATTGCTTCATTTATTACTTGGTTTAGTATTGATGTTGATACTCTTAAAGCATTTTGTTTGGCTACATTATTTATCATTTCAAATAATTTGTCTACTCTTTGACCTGTTTTTGCTGATATAAAAATTATTGGTGCATATGATAAATAAGATAATTTTTCATATACTTCTTTTTTATATTTTTCTAAAGTTCCTGTTGTTTTCTCATATTCATCCCATTTATTTACAACTATTATTACACCTTTTCCTGCTTCATGTGCTTCTCCAGCAATTTTTGCATCTTGATCTGTTACTCCATCATTTGCGTCTATCATCATTAAGCATACGTCTGCTCTTTCAACAGCTAGTAAGCTTCTTTGAACACTATATTTTTCGATTGTTTCATTTACTTTACTTTTTTTTCTAATTCCTGCTGTATCTATTAAAAGATATTTTCCGTGTTCATTTTGAAATGGCGAATCTATTGCATCTCGCGTAGTTCCAGCAATATTACTTACTATTGTTCTCTTTTCTCCTAATATTTTATTTATTAATGATGATTTTCCTACATTTGGTTTTCCTATTACTGCAACTTTTATAATTTCTTCGTCATCTTCAGATTCATCTTTTGGTGGAAAATGTTCATATATTGCATCTAAAACATCTCCTATTCCTAAAGCATTTGTTGCTGATATAGGATATGGTTCTCCTATTCCTAGATTATAAAATTCATAAGCTTCTTGGCTATCTTTTTCATAGTTGTCTGCTTTATTGCAAACAAGTATTATTGGTTTAGAAGATTTTTTAAGCATCAATGCAATTTCTCTATCTGCTGCTGTAACTCCTTGTCTTATATCTGTTAAAAATATAATTACATCTGCCATAGCAATTGCTAAATTTGCTTGTTCTCTCATTTGTGATAGAATTATATCATTTGAATCTGGTTCAATTCCGCCTGTATCTACTAGTGTAAATTTTCTTCCACGCCAATTTGTTTCTGCATAAATTCTATCTCTAGTAACTCCTGGTGTATCTTGTACTATTGATATTCTGCTTCCTGCCAAATAGTTAAAAAATGTTGATTTACCTACATTTGGTTTTCCTATTATTGCTACGATTGGTTTTGACATATTATTGTCCTTTCTCCTCTTTATTTTGATATTCATATTTTACTATAATAAAATTTAAAAATCAAGAAAAATACATTTAAATTGTCAATTCATTCGAAATATGTTATTATATACAAAACTAAAAAAAGGAATGATTAAAATGGCATTTGATGGAATTGTGACAAAAGCTATATGTTCGGAACTTTCACAATTATGTGGAGCAAGAATTGATAAAGTATTTCAACCTAATAAAAATGAAATAATATTAGGTCTATATTTAGATAAAAAAAATTATGCATTAGATATCTGTATAGATGCACAAAATTGTAGAATAAATTTAACAACAAATTCTAAACCTAATCCTCAGGTTGCTCCTAATTTCTGCATGTTATTGCGAAAAAATTTAATTGGGCTAAAACTTAAAAATATTATAACCTTTGATTTGGAAAGACTTATAATATTAGAAATTGAAGGCTTTGACGATGTTGATGATATTATATCTAAAAAATTAGTTATTGAGTTAATGGGTAAACATAGTAACCTTATTTTGTTAGATGATACAAATATTATAATTGATAGTTTAAGACATATAAAAGAAATTGATGAAAATTATAGAGATATATTACCTCATACAAAGTATATTATGCCAACATCAAATAAAATAAATTTTTTAGATATAAAAAATTTGGAAGATTTTAAATTGCATATAACTACTGATAATTTACAATCTTTAGCTACTGATATTTCAAATACCTTTAATGGAATTTCTAAAAATTTTATAAATGCTATTATAGATAAGTTTAATATTAAAGAAGTTAATAATTCTAGTATAGAAATAATTTTTAATTATATAACTGAAATATTAAACAATATTAATAATCACAAATTATCTTTTGACCCAATAAAAAATAAAGAAGGTATTATAAAAGATTATTATCTAGTCCCTACAAATCAGTCTAATTCTAATTTTTATTTAAACTTTTTTATTGATGATTTTTATTTTAATAAAGAAAAAAATGAAAATTTTAAAAATTATAGAAATACTTTATTAAAGCTAATTTTAGATACTCTTAAAAAATATAATAAAAGACTTTTTAATATAAATGAAAAATTGCATGAGTGCGATAATATGGAAAAATATAGAATATATGGAGAACTTATAACTGCTAATCTATATAGAATTCCTAATAAAAATTTAGAAGAAATTGAGTTAGAAAATTATTATGATAATAATAATAAAATACTAATTAAGCTAGATAAACGTTATTCACCAAGTATAAATGCTAAAAGATTTTTTAAAAAATATTCTAAGTTAAAAAATGCTTTAGAAATAGTATCTAAACAAAAACAAGATACTTTAAAAGAATTGGACTATATTGAAAGTGTCGTTTATGAATTAGAAAATTGTTCATCTTTAAATGATGTAACTGAAATCTTTGAAGAAATTTCAGAAAATGATATATTTAAAGAAAAAACTAATTATGCTGATAATGTTAAAAAGTCTAAAATAAAAAAATCTAAACTTACTAAAAATAAGGAAGTTTCTTTTAATCCAATAAAATATATTATTGATGGTTATACTATTTTAGTTGGCAGAAATAATAAGGAAAATGATTATTTAACTCTCAAATATGCAAAAAAGAATGACCTTTGGTTTCATACAAAAGATTTTCATGGAAGCCATACTATTTTAAAAATTGATAATAATCTACCTTATCCAGAATATGATATGTTAGTAAAAGTTGCTAAAATTGCTGCTATTCATAGTAAAGCTAAAAATTCTTCTAATGTTCCTGTTGATTATTGTGAAGTTAAATATGTTAAAAAACCTTCTGGTTCTAAACCTGGTATGGTTATTTATACTAATAATAAAACAATAAATGTAAATCCTATTTAAATTTTATAACGTTTAAAAATCTTCAATTATTGACGAAAAATGTTTTATTATGTATAATATTACCATGTAAATATTGTTTTTTAGTTGATAAGGAGGGATTATTATGAAAAATTTTTCATGCCAGAATGGTAGTATTTCAAAAGAGTGTATTAACTATTATAATAGTATTTCTAAGTATGCCAATCGGTATAATTTAAGAAATACAAAGATTGCATTAGATTTAGCATATGCGTTACATGACGGAACATATCGAGATGGCGGAGCACCTTATATCATTCATCCGATGGAAATTACGAATTACTTAATTCTCTTGAATATCAGAAATGCAATTTTGGACATGAATTTAAGTAATTTGCATGATGAGAACCTAGCAGAAATTCAAACGAATCATGATCTTGATATTTTATTTGCATCAGCATTATTGCATGATTCAATAGAAGATTGTAAGGAAAAATTACACGGAGAGCGGCAAGAACTTGTAACAAATTATAATTTGCATCCAGATGTTTTGAAATTCGTTATAATTTTAACAAAAGATAAGAACAATCCTAAATATACGGACGATTCTTATCATGAACAAATAATTTTAAATTGGCAAACTTTAATTATAAAAATTGCCGATAGAACCAGCAATTGTTCTACAATTAGTGTCTTCAACTCACACAGAATGGAAAAATATGTGCGTGAAACAAAGAAATATTTTTATCCAATGATTTCGAAAGGTAAAAATCTTTACCCAGACTTTTCTCGAATTTTCACAATTATGAAATATTTAATTGTTTCTATATGTGAATCTGTTGCATCAATCTTGAATCTTAATGATATTATAGTTGATGTGTCTTATAAAAAAACATTTACTTTTATTAAAGGATTTGCCATTGGAAAGAGTTCTATGCAAAATACTTTAAAAGCTCTAGCTCTTTCAAGCGAATATTACAAAGGTTTAAAAAGAAAAAGTGGCGATGATTTTATTATCCATCCTTTAAGGGTATGTTCATATTTAATTTCTTTAAAAATTGATGATGATATAATATGTGCAGCTGCATTGCTTCATGAAATCATCAAAAAATGCCATTTGGAATACAATGGAATTGAGATAATAACTAAATATCATCTTGATTCCCGTGTTTTAGAGTATGTCAGACTAATGGCAAATGTGGAGCATTATCCTTTGGATTTATATTACGAAACATTATGTCAGCAACCTGAAGTTTTACTTTTAAAGCTCTCTAATAGGGCTCACACTTGCACAAGTCTAATAGATTCTTCTGATGATGAGATAAAAAAATATGTGGAAGAATGTGAAAAATATATTTATCCTTCATGTGAATATGCAATTGAACATTATATGAAATATTCAAGTACTATTTGCTTAATGAAGTATCATATTTCTTCTATATGCAACATTGTAAAAAATCTACGAGGTTTGTCATCATCTATTTATAAATGTTGAATCTTCTCTTTAACAAATCTATTTTTATCAATTAGTAAAAGGCTGAGTTCTTCAGCCTTTTATTTTATTTTCTCTTTTATTTTTACTAAAGTATTTAATGCATCAATAGGTGTTAGTTCATTTAAATTAACTTTATCAATTTCATGAGCAATTTCAGCTAATTTATAATTAAACATATCAAATTGACCTTCTACTACTTTTTTAGTTTCTTGTTTTTTTCCTGTTAAAATATTTTTTCTTTCTAAACTTTTCAAGATTTCATTTGCTTTTTGTGTAACGACTTTTGGGACACCGGCAAGCCTTGCAACATGTATACCATAGCTTTCGTCAGTACCTCCTCTTATAATTTTTCTTAAAAAGATTATATCTTCTCCTTTTTCTTTTACTGCTATATTATAATTTTTTACTCCTTCTAATTTTTCTTCTAGCTCTGTAAGCTCATGATAATGTGTTGCAAATAAAGTTTTTGCTCCACATTTTTCTTTATCTGCTATAAATTCTGCTACTGCCCAAGCAATTGAAAGTCCATCATAAGTAGAAGTTCCTCTACCTATTTCATCTAGTATTACTAAACTATTTTGTGTTGCTTCTTTCAAAATAGTTGCAACTTCCATCATTTCTACCATAAATGTACTTTGTCCCATACTTAAATCATCTGATGCTCCAACTCTTGTAAAAATTTTATCAACTACTCCTATTTTTGCTTCTGTTGCTGGTACAAAGCTTCCTACTTGTGCCATCAATGTTATTAATGCTACTTGTCTCATGTATGTAGATTTACCTGCCATATTAGGTCCTGTTATTATTGATAATCTGTTTTCATTTTTATCTAGATACGTATCATTTTCTACAAATGTTCCTGCTCCTAACATTTTTTCTATTACTGGATGCCTTCCACCTTTAATATCAATTATTCCTGAATTATCTACTAGTGGCATGCAATAATTCATATCTTCTGCTACAATTGCAAATGCTGTAAGAACATCTAGAGTAGATACAACATTACTTGATTTTTGTAATCTTTTTATATTTTTTGCTATTTTTTCTCTTATTTCTACAAATTCATTATATTCTAATTTTACTACTTTTTCTTCTGCTCCTAAGATTTGATTTTCTAGATTTTTTAAGTCTTCTGTTATAAATCTTTCAGCATTTGTTAATGTTTGTTTTCTTATAAATCTGTCTGGTACTTGATTTAAATATGATTTTGTTACTTCAATAAAATATCCAAATACTTTATTATATCCTATTTTTAAATTTTTAATTCCTGTCTTTTCTCTTTCTTCTGCTTCTAATTTTATAATCCAATTTTTTCCTTCTGTTGTTGCTGTTTTTAATTTATCAATTTCTTCATTGTACCCAAGTTTTATTATTCCACCATCCTTTATTGTCATTGGCGGATCTTCTACTATAGATTTTTCAATTAATTCATAAATATCTTGCAATTCATCTAAATTTTCATATAAATCTTTTAGCATATCTGAATTAGTATTTTCTAATACTTTCTTTAAATCCGGTAATTTTGATAATGAATTTTTTAAAGTTATCATATCCCTTGCATTTGCATTGCCATAAGCCATTTTACCTGCTAAACGCTCAATATCATATACTTTTTTAAGATTTTCTACAATATCTCCTCTTAGAATGATATCATCTTTTAATTCTTTTACAGAATTTAATCTTCTATTAATTTCTATAGTATCTATAAGTGGATCATTTAACCATCTTCTTAATGCTCTACCTCCCATCGATGTTGATGTTTTATCTAATACCCATAAAAGAGTTCCTTTCTTGGATTTATCTCTCATTTTTTCTGTTATTTCAAGATTTCTTCTTGCATTTATATCTAATGACATATACTTAGATATATTATATATTGTAATTTTGTTTATATGTTCTAATGTTGTCATTTGCGTTTGCTCTATGTATTCTATTAGTGCATTTATTGAAGGTATTGATAAAGTTTTATCTTCAATATTTTGTATTTCTTTTTGACTACTATCTGTAAAATTAAATCTATTTTTTATTTTTTCTATATCATCAGTAAAGAATTTATCATTATACTTAGTTATGTAACATTCAAATCTTTCTTTTATTTTATTTATTTCTTCTGTGCAATCTGACATCATACTATTTATTACAAGTTCTGATGGCATATATCTTGCTATTTCATCTAATAATAAAGCAAAATTTTGATTATCCTTTATTTCTGCTGAATAAAATTCTCCTGTTGAGATATCACATACACTTATTCCAAAATAAATTCCAGACTTAAATATGGACATTATAAAATTGTTTTTTCTTTCTTCTAACATATTACTTTCTACAACTGTACCAGGCGTTACAACTCTTATAACTCCTCTTTTTACTATTCCTTTTGTGTCCTTTGGATCTTCTAATTGCTCACATATTGCAACTTTATATCCTTTTGCAATTAATCTAGAAACATAACTTTCAGCAGCATGATGTGGAACACCACACATTGGTGCTCTTTCTTCTTGACCACAATCTTTTCCGGTTAATGTAAGTTCTAGCTCTCTTGATGCTGTTATTGCATCATCAAAAAACATTTCATAAAAATCTCCTAATCTATAAAACAAGATGCAATCTTTATATTGTTCTTTTGTTTCAAGATATTTTTGCATCATTGGTGAAAATTCAGCCATTTTTTATTACTCCTTTCAAATACCACATATGTTCTGAAACTATTTCTAATTCTATAATGTTTCCTATTAGGCTTTTGTCGCCTTCAAAAACTACTACTTTATTACTATCTGTTCTTCCAGTAAGCATTTCTTCATTATTTTTGCTTGTTCCTTCTACTAAAACTTTTTGTTTAGTTCCAATGTATTTTTGATTATTTTCTGATATTTGGCTTTCTACTAAAGCTTTTAATTTATCAAATCTCTTATGTTTTTGCTCCTCTGGAATTTGATTTTCCATTTTATCTCCAGGTGTTCCAATTCTTCTTGAATATATAAACATATATACTTGTTCAAACTTTACTTTTTCTACAACATCTAAAGTATCTTCAAATTCCTCATCTGTTTCTCCTGGAAATCCTACTATAATGTCTGTTGATAATGTTAAATTTGGTATTCTTTTTTGCATCTTTTCTACTAAGCTTAAATATTGCTCTTTAGTGTATTTTCTGTTCATTTCTTTTAATACTTTTGTATTTCCTGCTTGTAATGGTAAATGAACTAATTTGCATACTTTATCACATTCTGCTATTGCATCTATTACATCATCTGTAAAGTCTTTTGGATGTGGTGATACAAATCTTATTCTCTCTATTCCTTCAATTTTATTTATTGCTTTCAATAATGTTGCAAATGAATTTACTCCTTCATATTCTTCAAATTCTATATTTTTTTCACGTTCTACTCTTAAATATGAATTTACATTTTGACCTAATAATGTTATTTCTTTATATCCTTGTTTTGCTAAGTCTTGAACTTCTTCAATTATAGCTTTTGGTTGTCTGCTTCTTTCCCTTCCTCTGACATAAGGTACTATACAATAACTACAGAAATTATTACATCCGTTCATTATTGTTACAGATGCTTTTATATTACTATCTCTTTTTATTGGTAAATCTTCATATATTTTTCCATCAATATCTAATATATCTTCCTGTCTTTTTTTCTCTTTTATAGCTTTATATAAATCTTCTGGAAATCTATGTAATGTATGTGTTCCAAATATTATATCTGTATATGGGTAACTTGCCTTAATTTTATCTGTAATATGTTTTTCTTGCATCATACATCCACCAATAGCTATTATTGTACCTTTTTCCTCTTTTATTTTTTTTAATTCTCCTAATTTTCCAAATAGCTTATCTTCTGCGTTTTCTCTTACACAGCAAGTATTAAATAATGATAAATCAGCTTCATTTTGATTTTCTGTTTTTTCATATCCCATTTCTTCTAACATACCACAAAGTTTTTCTGAGTCATTTTCATTTAATTGACATCCCATTGTTAATATACTATATTTTTGTTTTTTATTTTGATTTATTTTTTTCACTTTTTCTATATATTCTTTTTGTTTTTCTATTTCTGTTTTTGTTTCCAATTTATTTGTTCCTTTCCTTTTATAGCTAACTTAAAATACTATTATTTTATTTGTATATTTTATTATATTTTGTTATATTTTGCAATATTTTTTAAATTTTTTGAAAGTTTTTCCATTTTATGTTAATAATTATAAAATCATATGCTATAATTTATTTATACTAGTTTTAAATACTTGATTTGTTTAGCAGATAATATTTTATAATACATATATCTGCATGGCAAAAGCCCCATCTAATTAAGATGAGGCTTCCTTTATTTTTTACTTAATCTTTTTTAATAAAATCATCAATTTTCTTCATAAATATTATTCTATCTATAATGTCTAATAATCCATAAATCACGATTATAACTCCCATTGTTGTAAGTAATATGTTTTTATTAACTAAAATTATAATACCTGCAAGCATCATCAATATAGAAAATAATAGTGATGCAGTCCAATAAGGTGATTTTACTTGTTTCCAAGTTAGTATTGTCTGTAAATCCATTACTCCTGTTGCTACGATCCAAATTCCTAATATTATCCTAAATAATGATAATATTGAATCTGAAGCAAATAAAATTATAACTCCAAATATTACAGCAATTAAAGCCATAGTTAATAAGTAATCTTCTTTTATTTCTGAAGTATAATATTCTACTAATTTTAAAACACCCATAGCAATAAATACAATACCTAATATCATAGAAACTGCTCCTAATGTTTCATTTGGCTTAGCTATTAATAATATACCAAATAGTACAAATATTAATGAAATAACTATGTCTGTCCAACTTGATCTTTTTAAAAATTTTTCAAACATGATACTCCCTCTCTTTCTTTTGTATTTTGATATATAATATCATAATAATAAAAAAATGTATATAAAATTACAAAATTTTTTTTAAAAAACGAATTTAAGAATTTCTAAGCGGTGGCAACCGCAAAGAAATTCTATAAATTCCCATATTTATCTTGTACGGAAAGTCCTCCTACTAGGAGAACTTTCCTACAATATAAAAAAAATAGCACTTTATTTTTGTGCTATTTTACGCATTTTCAGTTTCTTTTTTTGCTACTATTTGTTTTCCATTATAATATCCACAATTTGAACAAACTCTATGTGGCATTATAGGTTCGTGACAATTTGGACATGTAGCAAAATTTGGTTGTTCTTTTTTCCATGTTGATCTCTTTGAATGTGTTCTTGCTTTTGACCATCTTCTTTTTGGTTGTGCCATTTCTATTCCCCCTTTGCTTAAAGATATATTTTTTATATCTATTTGAAATTTTTTCTATTTTATTTGCACTATAAAATTATACAAGGATTTTTTGCTTTTGTCAACTATTGTGGATTGTAATTTTTATTAAATTTAAACTTTTTCCGAAATATCCTGTTTTTTATCATAATTCACACAATATTTTTCATATAATTGTTTTATATTCTTTTTAGTTAATGTTTTGTTTATTCCACTTTCACTTACTTGAGTTAATACTTCTGTTATTAACTTTTCAACTTGATCATTTACTAGAGTTCTATCTCTTTCATTTAACCAATATTGCAATTCATATTCTTTTGTCCATTCTTTTCCTTTATATATAATTCCTGCTGCCAATTTATCACATAACATTTCTGCAACATATTTATATGGTATTATCGGCGTTTTATCTGGCGCACTTAGATCTACCCAATAGTCTGTATGATGCTTATTGCGTCCTTTATGATGCAACCATGCTTCTGAATATCCTTTGTCTTTTCTACAATCTGTTATTGGTGAATGCTTACCATTAAAATATTTTACACTTTCTAAAAATTCAGTTGGTGAATACTTAGAAAGGTCATGTACTAGTCCTCTCCATGGTTCTCCTATCTTAACGCATAATTTAAAGACTACCCATTTATGTTTTGTAATAACTACAAAGTGTTTTATTGCATTCTTTAAGTACATCTATTTCATCCCCTTTATTACACTTTTAGTTTATCACATATTTTTTTTTATAGCAACATTTTTTTAAAATTGCATATACTATAAAAAACACTTATTGGAGGTATTATTATGTGTGGCTTTGTAGGTTTTGTTGATTTTAAAAAAGATGTTAGTAATCAACAAAATATATTATTAAATATGAATTCATGTTTATCAAAAAGAGGTCCTGATGAAGATGGCTATTACATAAATAAAAATGTAGCTATGGCTCATAAACGTCTAATTGTTATAGATCCTGAGCGGTGGAAAACAACCTATGATTGAAAAATATTCTTATGGTGAATATGTTATAGTATATAATGGTCAAATTTATAATACAAGTGAATTAAAAGATACTTTATTAGAAAATGGTTTTTCCTTTAATGGACATTGCGATACAGAAGTTTTATTAAAATCTTATATATATTATGGTAATGATGTAGTTAATCATCTTAATGGAATTTTTGCTTTTGCTATTTGGAATAGTCGAAAAAAAGAATTATTTTTGGCTCGTGATCATTTTGGAGTTAAACCTCTATTTTATACTATTAAAAATGGAAGCTTAATTTTTGCTTCTGAAATAAAAGCTTTATTTGAATATCCAGGAATTGAAAAAATTATAGATAATCAAGGAATTAGTGAATTATTTGGAATAGGTCCAGCTCATACTCCTGGAACTACAATTTTTAAAAATATTTATGAAATCAAACCTGCTCATTACGCTATTTTTAATAATTATGGTTTGCATATTAAAAGATATTGGAAATTAAAATCCGAAAAACATACTGATAGTTTTGGTACAACTTGTGATAAGGTCAAATATTTATTAAATGATGCTATTACTAGACAACTTGTTTCTGATGTTCCATTATGTACTTTTCTTTCCGGAGGATTGGATTCAAGCATAATTACAAAATTTGCGTCTGATTATTGTAAAGATAATGGTTTGCCTCCTTTAGATACTTATTCTATTGATTATGTAGATAATGATAAAAATTTTGTTAAAAGTGATTTTCAACCTAATTCTGATAATTACTATATCAATTTAATGAATAGAGATTTGCATACAAATCATCATTCAATTGTTATTGATACACCTGAATTAGCTGAATATTTAGAAGATGCTATGATTGCTCGTGATATGCCTGGTATGGCTGATATTGATTCTTCTTTACTTTTGTTTTGTAAAAATGTGAAGAAAGAAATGACTGTTTCTTTGACTGGAGAATGTGCTGATGAAATTTTTGGCGGTTATCCTTGGTTTTTCCGCGAAGATGCATTAAATAGTGGTACATTTCCTTGGTCTATTGCCATTGATGAAAGACAAAAACTTTTAAATCCTGATATTGGCTCTAAAGTTAATTTAAAAAACTATATTGATTATAGGTATAATGAAAGTTTAGCTGATGTTGAAATATTAGATTCTGATTCTGCTGACACAGCTGAAAAAAGAAAAATTTCTCATCTCACTTTAAATTGGTTTATGCAAACTCTTTTAGATCGTTCTGATAGAATGGCTATGTATAATGGCTTCGAGCTTCGTGTTCCTTTTTGTGATTATAGATTAGCTCAATATGTTTGGAACATACCTTGGGAAATTAAAGCTTTAAATGGTCGTGAAAAGGGCTTACTTAGATATATTTGTAAAGATTTTCTCCCTGATGAAATTGTTGATAGAAAGAAATCTCCTTATCCTAAAACTCATAATCCTACTTATTTGGCTAAAGTAAAAGAAATGCTTTCTGGCATTATGAAAGATAATAATGCTCCTATAAATAATTTGCTTAATCGTGAATATATTTTAGATATTTTAAATACTGATGGTAAAGCTTTTACTCGCCCTTGGTTTGGGCAGTTGATGACAGGTCCACAACTTATGGCCTACCTTTGCCAAGTTAATATGTGGCTTGAGAAGTATCAGCCGAAAATTGAGTTATAAAGATTTTAGAGGTTGCTAATAAAAAGCAACCTCTAGTACAATTCTTAATAATATTTTCTGTCAATTTTCCCTCCACCAGCTGTGTAGGCATTTAAATTCTTTTTCTTCTAATTCTCGAATCTCTTTCTCTATGTCCCTTACAACTAGTCGCTGTTCTAATTCCCTTTTTCTGTCTTTTAAAGGAATTTTATCCAGCTTTTCTTGTTCAATCCGCTTTATTTCCTTCATAACTTTTATACGTTCTCTTACCATCTCTAATTCACTTGCCATACTTTTTGCTCCTTTCTAAAAGATGAAATTTTATTATTAAGAATCGAAAACTAAATATAACTATATTCAATTGTAACATAATTTTACTATTATTTCAAATAAAACTGCTTATTTTTTCTATATATTCAATATCTTCTATTTTAGAAATTGCAAAACATTTCTTTCCTAAATCTTTAAGTGATGCTCCAATGTGATATAAATCTTTGTTATCTATAACTATAAATCTATCATGAAATTTATTTGTATATGCTAATTTTAAAGTTGGATATTGTTTATTAAATTTTTGAATATCTAATTTTCTTATATTACTATTTTGTGATGTTAATATTACAACTTCTACATCTTTATTTTTCTTTGATAACATTTTTAAAATGCTATCATCTATATAAAATTTTTTCAAAGTTCTTTTCATGATTTGAAAGTTTTCTATCTTGATCTATTAACTTACATTCTATATTTGATAA
>CANRBK010000026.1 GCA_947628845.1 uncultured Clostridia bacterium
AATTAAAAATGATTTTTATCAATTTTAATTCTATCATTATTAAAAATAATTGTAAATATTTTTTGCGTTTTTTGTCATTTATAATAGATATTTATCAAAAACAATAGAGGGCTATTTAAATTTAGTTAATTTTTTTATTTTGAATTCAGCCCACTTTAAATTTTTCCGTAGAATACTTTATATTATAGGAATTTCAGAGAACTTTCCCATTAAAAAAAACTCACACAATGTGAGTTCCTTTCTGTTATTATTCAGCTTTATTTTCTGTTTTTTCTGTTGTATTTTCTTCAACTTCAACTGGAGTTTCTGTTTCTACAACATCTTCAACAACTTCTGTTGTTTCTGTAGCTTCAACTGGTGTTTCTACTACTTCTTCAGCTACTGGATTTTCAACAACTTCTTCTACAACTGGTTCTTCTACCAAGTCTTCTTTAATAGTAATTTCTCTATCTTCAATTCTAGCACCAATTTGTTCTTTAGTTTTAGCAGCTTTACCTACTCTATCTCTTAGATAGAATAATCTAGCTCTCCTAGCTTTACCTACTCTAACTAATTCTACTTTTTCTACTAATGGTGAATGAATTAAAAATGTTTTTTCTACACCTACACCATAAGATGTTTTTCTTACTGTAAATGTTTGGTTTACTCCTCCACCTTGTACTTTAATTATAATTCCTTCGAAAACTTGGATTCTTTCTTTGTTTCCTTCTTTTATTCTAACATGCACTCTTACTGTATTACCAACTTTTAATTCTGGTATTTTATTTTTAAGTTGTTCGTGTTCTATTGATTTTATAATATCCATTTTAGAATTTACCTCCTTCTTTAATTTTTGAGCGGTGCCTACTTTGTTTGGCACTTCATTTTGCTAATATATTTCTGAAAATTATTTTTCAGACTTTATTTCATTTAATAGTAATTCATCTTTTTTAGAAAATACTATTTTTTCTAAAAGATCTGGTCTTTTATTTAAAGTTATTTTTAAACTTTGCTTTCTTCTCCATTTTTCAATATTTTGGTGATGACCTGAAAGTAGCACTTCTGGTACTTGTCTATCTTTAAAAATTTCTGGTCTTGTATATTGTGGATATTCTAAAAGTCCTTGTGAAAATGATTCTTCCTTTGTTGAATCACTTTTTAAAACTCCATCAACATATCTACTAACAGAATCAATTAGTACCATTGCTGGTAGCTCTCCTCCTGTTAGTACATAATCACCTATTGAAATTTCTTCATCAACAATTTCATCTAATACTCTTTGGTCTATACCTTCATAATGGCCACAAAGAAGAATTATGTGCTTTTCTTTAGATAGTTCTTCTACCTTATTTTGGTCTAACTTTTTTCCTTGTGGTGACATATATATAACTTTTGCTTTTTCATCTTTTATAGATTTATAAGCATCATATACAACATCTGGCATCATTACCATTCCTGCTCCACCACCATAAGGAGTATCATCTACTTTTTTATGTTTATCTTTTGAAAAATCTCTAATATTTATTAAATTAACATTTATTAGTCCTTTTTCTTTTGCTTTTCCAATTATGCTTTCATTTAAAATCTTAAACATCTCTGGAAAAAGTGTTAAAACATCAAATTGCATATTTTTCTCCATCAAATTAGTCCTTTCATTACATGAACAACTATCTTTTTTTCATTTAAATTAATTTGTTTTATTACTTCAGATATTGCTGGTAATAATATTTGTTTACCAATTTCATCTTTTACAACATATATATCGCTACTTCCATTATTATATATGTCATCTACTTTTCCAAGCAACTTTCCTTCATCAGAATAGACTTCTAGTCCTATTAAGTCAACTATATAATATGTACCTTCTTCTAGTTCAGGTTCATCTTGTCTATTAACTTTCAAATAGGAATTTCTAAGTTTTTCTGCTTCTTCTACATTGTCTATTCCTTTAAGTTTTATTAATACCATTTCTTTATGATATTTTACTTCTTCTATTTCATATTGTTTTTTGACTTTATTGGTCTCAACATATACCTTTTTTAAATTATCAAATCTTCTAATATCATCTGTAAAAGGTTTAACTTTTACCATACCTTTAATTCCAAATGTATTAACAATTTGACCTATTTCTAAAAAATCTTGCATAATTTATTACCTCATTTAATCAATAAATTCTACTGTGACTTTCTTGTGGTCTCTAGCACCTATTGATTTAACAACTGTTCTTATAGATTTTGCAAGTCTTCCTTGTCTTCCTATTACCTTACCCATATCTTCATTTGCAACTTTTACTTCGTATACTATAGATTTTTCACCTTCAACTTCATTTATTGCAACTGCTTCTTTGTTGTCTACAAGGTTTAATATTATAGTTTCTATAATTTCTTTCATTTACGTTTCCTTTCTTTACGCTTCGCTCTGTTCATTGTCATCTAAAAATTTCTCACGAACTTTTCATCTGCCAAATCTCGAATTCCAAATTATTTTGCTACATTTTCAATTATTTTTTTAACTGTTTCTGTTGGTTTTGCACCATTTTTTATCCATTGTGCAACTTTTTCTTGATCCAATACTATTGTAGATGGTTTTGTCATTGGATCATATGTTCCAATTTGTTCAATTATTTTTCCATCTCTTGGAGATTTTGAATCAGCTACTACTATATGATAGAAAGGAGCTTTTTTCTTACCTTGTCTTTGTAATCTTATTTTTACCATTTAAATTCACCTCCTCAAATCTTTATATTTTTTATTTATACTAACCTAAGTTATCTGTGCCTAGCTTCGCTTTTTACAGCTAACTTAAAATTTAATAACATATTTATACTTTAAAATTTTTTAGTGTGTTTTCGTCTATTCCATTCATAAGCTTTTTCATTCCGCCTTTACTTTTCATTTGTTTCATCATTTTTTGAGTCATTTCATAAGATTTTATAAATTTGTTTATATCTTGTACAGTAGTTCCGCTACCTTTTGCTATTCTTATTCTTCTACTTGCATTTAAAAGTTTTGTGTTTCTTTTTTCTTTTTTAGTCATTGAACAAATAATAGCTTCTATTTTTACAAATTCTTTGTCGTCTACTTTTAAATCTTTAAATTGATTCATCCCTGGAATTAGTTTTAATAATGATGAAAAAGACCCCATTTTTTTCATTTGCCTTAGCTGAGCTAAATAATCATCTAAATCTAATTCACTTTTTCTTATTTTTTTCTCTAATTTTTCTGCTTCTTCTAAATCAAATGCTTCTTCTGCTTTTTCTATAACTGCTAAAATATCTCCCATACCTAAAATTCTTGATGCCATTCTATCTGGATGGAAAACTTCTATATCACTTAATTTTTCTCCAATTGCTGCAAATTTGATTGGCCTTTCTGTAATCTTTTTAACTGAAAGTGCAGCACCACCTCTAGTATCACCATCTAATTTTGTTAATACTATTCCATCTATTCCTACTTTTTCATTAAATGTTTGTGCTACATTTACGGCTTCTTGACCAGTCATAGAATCTACTACCAATAATATTTCGTGAGGCTTTACGCTCTTTTTTACATTTTGCAATTCTTCCATCAATTGTTCATCTATTTGCAAACGTCCTGCTGTATCTAAAATAATTACATCATTTAATTTTGACATTGCTATATTTATTGCTTGTTTTGCAATGTGTACTACATCTTTTGATTGTTCATTTGCATATACAGGAATATTTAATTGATTTCCTACTACCTGTAATTGTTTAATAGCTGCTGGCCTATATACATCACATGCTACTAGTAATGGCTTTTTACCTTGTTTTCTAAATAAGTTTGCAAGCTTCCCTGCTGTTGTAGTTTTTCCTGACCCTTGTAGTCCAACTAACATTATTATTGTTGGTGGATTTGCTGTAAAATTAACTCTTGACTCTGTTCCGCCTAATAATTCCACTAATTCATCTTTTACTATTTTAATTACTTGTTGTCCTGGTGTTAATGATTTTAGTACATCTTGCCCTAATGCTTTTTCTTGAATATTAGTTATAAATTCTTTTACTATTTTATAATTAACATCAGCTTCTAATAATGCAAGTTTTACTTCTCTTAACATTTCTTTCAAGTCTGATTCAGTTATTCTTGCTTTTCCTTTTAATTTTCTTGTTACTTCTTGCAATCTAGAAGATAGTCCTTCAAAAGCCATTCTTTACCTCCCTATACTAAACAATTTAGTTCTTTTTTTATTGTTTCTAAAATGTTTGCTACTTTTTTATCAGATGAGTCTTTTTGTATCTTAGTTAGCTCTGATAAAATTTGTTGTATTGTTTTTTCTTGATTCAACATCCTTTTCATAAATAATAACTTTTCTTCGTATTCGAAAAGTTTCTTCTCTCCCTTCTTTATAATGTCTCTAACTGCTTGCCTTGTTATATTATTATTTTCTGCTATTTCTGACAAAGACAAATCATTATTATAGTAGTCATTTAGGAATTCAAATTGTTTTTTAGTTAATAATTTTCCATATAAATCACATAATATACTTATTTCAACATTTTTATCCATAAATACTACCTCTTTACTAATTTGTATTTTAAAATGTAATGCTAATATACTTTACACTATTTTTGTTGATTTGTCAAGTTTTTTCTTGAATTTTTAATAAAATTTCTAAATTCACATTGAATTATGTAAAATAATATGTTATATTTATGTCATTATTATTTTATTTCTTTAATTTACTATAATTCTATAGTAAATTTTTCCAAAACATTGATTTTTTAAATTACCAATGCTATAATTAAGGAGGTGATAATTTTTGCCAATAGTATCACAATTTTATGGTATTATTATTTGATAGAAATAAGAAAAGAAGAACTAATTGCTTTATGGAATATGCTTCAAAATGGTAATGGCTGTTTTTCTATTGAGCCTTTAAAATAATTATATGAAGGGGGATAATTATGACAAATAAAATAGAAGAAATGCCTATTGAAGTAAAGGCATTAGAAAATTTTTTATTATATATTAAATTTAAAAATGGAGAAGAAAAAATATATGATATGAAAGAAATGTTAAAATTCAATTATTATAAAAATTTAAGAAATGAAGAAAATTTTAAGAAAGTAAAAGTTTATGGAATAACTTTAAAATGGAGCACTGGCGAAGATATTGCACCAGAAAAAATTTATTTTAATAGTATTCCTATTCAAGATTTTAATTCAGAAATAAGAGAAATAAAATAGTATACACAAAAGTGAGATATTTTATGTTTTAATATCTCACTTTAAATATTTTTCTTTCAAATTCATTTCTATTTTTTACTAAATGTATTTATTATTATACCTACTCTATGTACTATTTTTGTTGAATTTTTATTAGCAATTCCTTTTCCAAATGCTTTACCACTAACTGTTAAGGCAGAAACCAATGCACTTAATATAAATTGTATATTAAATGGTAATTGTATTTCATTTGCTATTTTTATAGCTATTAACGCACTTATCGCACCACTCAATACTCCACATATATCCCCAATAACATCTGCACAAATATTTGCAACTTTAGGAGCATTTTTTATAAGTTTTATTGAATCTTTTGACCCTTTTACCTTTTTAGTTGCTTTTGCATGAAATTCTTCTTCATTTGCAACAGTAACTGCAACTCCTATTATATCAAATATTATACCTAAAAATATTACAAATACTAATATTAGTATTGCAGGTATTAAGCTTAAATTTGCTACTCCATTTGTTGATATATATGAAAATATTACAGATAATATAAATGTTATTATAAATGATTGTATTACCCATTTCATATTTGAATTGTCTTTTCTATTTTCCTTATTTTTACTCATATATTTCTCTCTTTCTTTATTTTTAAAAAATTAAGGTAAGCCACATTAGCTTACCTCGAATTTAATCTATAATATATGTTCAGATGGTAAAAACCTAAGTAAATTTTACGGTATAGGTCTGGTTGAATTTCTCTATTTCCCGCTTAACATTGCTGTTAGAGCCGTTTCCGTTTAAGGGAAATAACTAAATCTTAATTTTAGCCACCAGATCGCCACTAAAATCCGTACCTTAATCCCTAGATTTTCAAGCTTTTCGATTAAAGCAAACATTCTAGAAGTTTTCCTTAACATACTTTTTCAAGTTTACTAGTCTTTTTTGCAAGTATAATTTCATAATCAAAAGTAAAAATAGTTGGCCAAAACTTGTTCTTACTTTAAGTTAAATTAATCCCAATATACTCACTCGAGACAGGCTACACTATGTATTTTGTGTCTTGGCACTCAACATAGGTTTAACTTAAATTTTTCATTTAAGCCTCCGCGAAACCAGGGAATCACATATATGCCATTATATACTACCCTAATTTCTTTACTCCCTGAACACACACAAAACTGGCATTTCGCGCATATACAAGAAACTTCAACGATGTGCCCTTTAGTGGATTTTTAGCCCCACCCTCGTAAACTTAAGTACGACTAGAATAATGCACCATCAATATATATTATACCAAATTATAAAAAATATTCCAATTATACTTATTGTTAATTTTGAATCTTTTTGTTAATTCTTAACTTTTAAAGTTTAGAAATGTAATAAAATCTCACTTTTTCTCATTTAATCTTTGTTTTTCTTTCTTTTTAGCTTAAAAGCCTATTAAATCTCTTATATCTTGCTTCACAACATCTAAATCTCTATCATTATCAATATTTATAACTTTAATATTTGGATATTTTTCTCTAATTTCTTCAGCCATTTCTAAATATATCCTTTGTTGATTTATACTATTTTGGACATCAAATTTAGAATTTTGGAAACTAGCTTTTCCTTCTCTCCTTAGTCTCTCATTATATAAATTCTCATCTTTTAAATATAAAGTTATATAATATATCTCAAAATCTAATTTACTAAATTGTTCTAATAATCTATTATATACATCAGTATATGTATATTCTTTTTTGCCTAATCTACAATAATTTTCTTCAGTAAAAAATGTTCTATCAAATACCAAATTTATACTTTTATTTTCCATTCCTTTTATGTATTCTAATAAATTAACATACATATCTTCTGCTTTTTTCTTTCCTGTAGGTGTACTATCAGATGTACCACATAATCTATATAAATTAGTATAACTTAATGAATATCTTAAAAAATCAGTTATAGTAGTTTTTCCTACTCCTTGTGGCCCTTCTACTACTATTAGTTTTGAATTAGCCATTTTATATCCTCCTACTTATTATCTTCCTCTTTTTCTTCTAAAATTTTATTTATCGAATTCATTATATCTTCTATATTTTCGTCAAAATCATCTTTTATTAAATTAAACATTTTTATTTATCTCCCTTTCAAGTTATTATACTATTTAAAAAATTATATTTCAATAATTATATAGATTTTTATATACATTTGTAGTAAAATAATTATAAATATTAATAAAATTCATAGCATTTAATTGTAGACGAATATATAATTAAAACTTATATTTGAGGTGTATTTATATTGAATATAGATGATTTAACTATAGAAGAAAAAATTGGACAAATGATTATGATTGGTATGGATACTAATTATATAACAGACAGAATAAGAAAGATGATAATCCATTATAAAATAGGAGGAATAATATTATATAGAAAGAATTTTAATACCTATAATGATATGTTAAAATTAATTTCTGATTTAAAAGAGCTTAATAAAGTAAATAAAATCCCACTATTTATTGCTATAGATCAAGAAGGCGGAAGGGTTAATAGACTTCCTCCAGAAATTAAAAATTTGCCATCTGCAAATAAATTAGCATCTACTAATAATAAAGATATAATTATTAATTCCGCAAAAATTATAGGAAAAATATTAAAGAAATCTGGTTTCAATTTAAATTTCTCACCTGTTTTAGATATTAAGCGTTTTGAAGATTCTCATCCTATTGGTGATAGATGTTATGGATCAACTAAAGAAGCTGTTATAAAATATGGAATACCTGTTATGAAGGAATTTCAGAATCAAGGAATAATTTCAGTTATAAAGCACTTTCCTGGTCATGGTTCTACCAAATATGATTCTCATTTTTTATTACCAATAGTTGATTATGATATTGACTTTTTACAAAAAGAAGATATGTATCCTTTTGAGCAAGCTATTAAACAAGGAGCAGATGCTATATTAATAGGTCACCTTCTTATAAAAAAAGTAACTGGTCTTTATCCAGCTTCTTTATCTAAGAAATTTATTACAAAATACTTAAAAAAGAAATATAGATATAGAGGATTAGTTATTACAGATGATTTGAAAATGAAAGCTATAAAACTCATATATGGTTCTAGTTCAGCAGTTGAAAAAGCTTTTAAAGCAGGTAATGATATTATAATTTTTAGATTTAATAATTCTGAAGAAAATGCTGTCTTTAAAAAAATTACTAATTTGGCTAAAAAAGGAAAAATTAAAGAGCATCATATTAATAGAAGTGTAAGAAAAATTATTAGTATGAAACAAAAATATAATATATCTGATTATGATATTCCTATTGGTATAGATATAGAAAAAATCAATAATGAGATTATGCAAATTATAGAAAAGGAAAAGATCGATGATCCTTAAACTACATTGCTAAGAAAAAGTTTAAGCTCCATCCCTCTTTTCCTTTCTTAACTCTTTAAAAAAATTCTTTAATATATTTTCGCATTCAGTTTTTAATATACCTTTTTCTACTTCAACTTTATGATTAAATGTATAATCTTCTAATAGGTTAAAAACTGACCCAACTGCACCAGTTTTTCCGTCATTCGCTCCAATATAAACTTTTTTTATTCGAGCATTAATTAATGCTCCAGCGCACATTGAACATGGCTCTAAAGTTACATACATTTCACAATCTAATAATCTCCATGATTTTATTTTTTTGCTAGCTTTTTGAATCGCTAATATTTCTGCATGTTTTGTTGTATCAAATTTAGTCTCTTTTAAATTGTGCGCTCTAGCTATTATTTTTCCTTCTTTTACTATTACTGCACCAACTGGTACTTCTAATTTATTATATGCTTTTTGTGCTTCTTTTATAGCTTCTTTCATAAATTTTTCTTTTTCATTCATTTTTATTAAATCCTTTTAAAAATATTAATTTAGTATTTTAAGTTTCGATTTTTCATTATTTTAGAATATTGATCTTGAAGAAAATCGAAACTTAAAATTTATTATATATTGAAGTTTAATAAAAATCAAGATATACTTTTATTAACATTTGTGATTTTGCTTTGAAAAATCTCTTAAATACTGCATTTGTAAATTATCTTCTATATATTTTTCCATATCTGTTTTAGATTTATTAGCTCCTATTAATAACATCCATAAAATTAAAATTGCACTGAAAAAAATTAAAATTGAAATAAATAAAAGCATGTACACCTCCTTATAAAAATATTATGACCAAAAATTTTAAAAAGATATAATTTACATAAAATTATAATACTTTTAGATATAAAAGTATCGAAAAATTTGTCGAAAAAATTAAAAAAGCTAAGATTTTTTATCTCAGCTTTTTTATAATTATTACTACCTAAGTTTGTAAAAATGTCCCACCGGTAAACGTCCCTTTTGGGTCAGTTTGTAAAAATGTCCCACAGGTAAACGTCCCCTTTGGGTCATTTGTGTCTATTCCTCTGTACTAATATGTGTTTCTTGATATTTCTTCATACCAGTACCTGCTGGAATTAATTTACCAATTATAACATTTTCTTTTAAACCAACTAAATCGTCTACTTTACCTTTTATTGCTGCTTCTGTAAGTACTCTTGTTGTCTCTTGGAATGAAGCTGCTGATAAGAAGCTATCTGTTGCAAGAGAAGCTTTTGTAATACCAAGTAATATTCTCTTTCCTGTTGCTGGTCGTTTTCCTTCTGCTATTGCTTGATTATTTTTATCTTCAAAGTCATACATATCTACTAGTGAACCTGGGAACATATCTGTATCTCCATTGTCTTCAACTCTAACTTTCTTAAGCATTTGTCTTCCAATTACTTCTATGTGTTTATCATTGATATCAACACCTTGGTTTCTATATACTTTTTGAACTTCTGATGTTAAATATTCATAAACTCCTTCTGGTCCTTTTAATGTTAAAATTTCTGATGGATTTATAGAACCTTCAATTAGCGGATCTCCAACTTCTACCATATCTCCATCTTTAACTTTCATTTTTGATCCAAATGGTATTGTATATGTTTTAGAGTCTTCTTTTGAAGTTACTACAACTTCTTTCTTCTTCTTTGTTTCTTTTATTTTTACTTTACCTGCAATTTCTGTTATAATTGCAACTCCCTTAGGTTTTCTAGCTTCAAATAGTTCTTCAACTCTTGGAAGACCTTGTGTAATATCTGCTACACCTGCTACACCACCAGAGTGAATAGTTCTCATTGTAAGCTGTGTACCCGGTTCACCAATTGATTGTGCTGCTATAATACCTACTGATTCTCCTATTGATACTAAGTCCCTTCTTGCTAATCCCATACCATAGCATTTTTGACATACACCATGTTTTGATCTACATGCTAAAACTGAACGTACTTCTAATCTTTCAATTCCTGCTGCTACTATTTTATCTGCTATTTCTTCATTAATCATAGTTTCTGTATCAACAATAAGCTCTTTTGTTTCTGGATGATATACATTTTCAACAACATATCTTCCAATAAGTCTTTCTTGCATTTTTTCAATTACTTGATTTCCATCTTTAATATCATAAACTACTAGTCCTTCATGTGTTCCACAATCATGTTCTCTTACTATAATATCTTGTGATACATCAACTAATCTTCTTGTTAAATATCCAGAGTCTGCAGTTCTTAACGCTGTATCTGAAAGTCCTTTACGCGCACCATGTGCAGAAATAAAGTATTCCAATGCATCTAGTCCTTCTGCAAATGATGATTTTATAGGAATTTCAACTGCTTTACCTGTCGTACTAGCCATAAGTCCACGAATACCAGCAATTTGTCTTAATTGGTTCATATTTCCTCTGGCTCCAGATTTAACCATCATATATATTGGGTTTAAGTCTTCAAAGTTTTCTTCCATTGCAGAACTTATTTTCTTTGTTGCATCTTCCCAAACTTTGATTACTGAGTTATATCTTTCATCATTAGTAATTAAACCTCTTGCATATTGTTTTCTTATATTTTCAATTTGTTTGTCAGCTTCTTCTAGTAAACCTTTCTTAGCTTCTGGTACTTTTACATCACTCATTGAGAATGTTATACCTGCTAATGTTGAATATTTGAATCCTAATGCTTTAACATAATCTATAACTTCTGCTGATTCTACAACTCCATGTACTCTAATTACTCTTTCTATTATTTGTCCCATTGATTTTTTAACAACTGGGAAATTTATTTCGTATTGGAAAGGATCTTCTTTTCTATCTACAAATCCTAAATCTTGTGGTATTCCTTGGTTGAATATTATTCTACCAACACTTGTTTCTATTTTTTTAGATTTTATTTCTCCATCTATTTCTTTAGTTATTCTAACAAATATTTTTGCATGTATTCCTACATCATGATTTTCAAATGCCATTATTGCTTCTTCTGGATCTTTGAAGTATTTTCCTTCTCCTTTTTCTCCATCTAAAGTCATTGTTAAATAATAACTTCCTAAAATCATATCTAGTCTAGGCACTGCAACTGGTTTACCATCTTGTGGTTTTAATAAGTTATTTGTTGCAAGCATTAAATATCTTGATTCGGCTTGAGCTTCTGGTGATAATGGTAAATGCACTGCCATTTGGTCTCCGTCAAAGTCAGCATTAAATGCTTCACAAACTAATGGGTGAAGTTTTATAGCTCTACCTTCAACTAATACTGGTTCAAATGCTTGGATACCTAGTCTATGTAAAGTAGGTGCACGATTTAGCATTACTGGATGATCTTTAATAACATCTTCTAATATTTCCCATACTTCTGGTCTTAGTCTTTCTACCATTCTTTTAGCACTTTTAATGTTTTGTGCTATTCCTCTACCAACTAATTCTTTCATCACAAATGGTTTAAATAGTTCAACAGCCATTTCTTTTGGAAGTCCACATTGATAAATATTAAGCTCTGGTCCTACTACGATAACTGAACGTCCAGAATAGTCAACTCTCTTACCTAATAAGTTTTGACGGAATCTACCTTGTTTTCCTTTTAACATATCAGATAATGATTTTAAAGGTCTATTTCCAGCACCTGTTACTGGTCTACCTCTCCTAGTATTATCAATTAATGCATCTACTGATTCTTGTAACATTCTTTTTTCATTTCTTACAATTATTTCTGGTGCACCTAATTCTAATAATCTTTTTAATCTATTATTTCTATTTATAACACGTCTATATAAGTCATTTAAGTCAGATGTTGCAAATCTACCACCATCTAATTGAACCATTGGTCTTAATTCTGGTGGAATTACTGGTATAACTGACATAATCATCCATTCAGGTCTTGTATTTGAAAGTCTAAATGAGTCAATTGTATCTAATCTTTTTACAAGTTTACTTTTCTTTTGTTCACTTGCATTTTCTAGTTCTTTTCTTATTTCTTTAGATAATTTATCTAAGTCAACTTTTTCTAATAATTCTTTTAAAGCTTCTGCTCCCATTCTAGCTTTAAATGAGCCTCTACCATATTTTTCTTCTGCTTCATGGTATTCTTTTTCTGTTAAAACTTGACAATTTGTTAAATCAGAGGTTCCTTTATCAGTAACTATGTAAGAAGCAAAATATATTATTTTTTCTAAGTTTCTTGGTGAAACATCTAATATTAATGCTATTCTACTTGGTATTCCTTTAAAATACCATATATGTGCTACTGGTGCTGCAAGTTCAATGTGTCCCATTCTTTCACGTCTTACTTTTGCTTTAGTTACTTCAACACCGCATCTATCACAAACTATTCCTTTATATCTTACTCTTTTATATTTACCACAATGACATTCCCAGTCTTTTGTTGGTCCGAATATTCTTTCACAAAAAAGACCATCTTTTTCTGGTTTTAATGTTCTGTAGTTTATAGTCTCTGGTTTTTTTACTTCACCTTTTGACCATTCTCTTATTTGTTCATCTGATGCAATTCCTATTTTTATTTTATTAAAAATATCTAATTCGTCCACTCTTTTTCCCCCTATAATTTTATTTTGGGTAATCATAAAACAGCTTATAACACTTGCCACCGCTGGTGCAATTCCATATGGTCGGTTACTCACTTTTTACAATTTATTTAATTTACTGAGGTTGTTAAGATTTATCTGTTACAACCTCAGTATGCAAAATGCGTTGGCATTTTGTATTCCTCTATTGTTGTTAAGATTTATCTGTTACAACCTCAGTATGCAAAATGCGTTAGCATTTTATTATATAGTATCTTCATCATTATCAAGATTATCAATTGCTAAGTCGTTATCAAATATTGCTTCATCTTCTTCATCATCTAAATCTTCAAATAGTTCATCACTATCATCAATTTCTTCTTCGTCTATTAATACATCATCTTCAATATCTTCACTATAACCATCTTCTATATCATCTTCTGATACTACTTCTTCCTCAGCTAAATATTTTTTATCTCTTTCTGGATCATATTCAATTCCATCTTCTATATTTTCTTTTAATTCTAGCTCTTTATTGTCTTCTGAATATAAACGAATATCTAATCCTAATGATTGTAATTCTTTTACAAGAACTTTAAAGCTTTCTGGAACACCTGGTTCAGGAATATTTTCTCCTTTAACAATAGCTTCATAAGTTTTTACTCTACCTATTGTATCATCTGATTTAACTGTTAGCATTTCTTGTAGTGTATAGGCAGCTCCATATGCTTCCAATGCCCAAACTTCCATTTCTCCAAAACGTTGTCCACCAAATTGTGCTTTACCTCCTAGTGGTTGTTGTGTAACTAAAGAATATGGTCCAGTTGAACGAGCATGTATTTTATCATCTACTAAATGATGTAGTTTTAACATATACATTACTCCTACTGTAATTGGCTTATCAAATGGATCTCCTGTTCTTCCATCATATAATATTGATTTTCCATCTGGGCTCATTCCAGCTTGCTGTAATAATTCTTCAACATCTTCTTGAGTAGCACCATCAAATACTGGTGTTGATACATGCCATCCCAAAGCTTTAGCAGCTCCACCTAAATGAACTTCAAGTATCTGTCCTAAGTTCATACGTGATGGAAGTCCAAGTGGGTTAAGTAATATATCTATTGGAGTACCATCTGGCATAAATGGCATATCTTCTTCTGGTAATACTCTTGATATAACACCTTTATTACCATGACGTCCAGCCATTTTATCTCCTACTGATATTTTTCTTTTTGTTGCTATATAACATCTAATTATTTGATTTACACCTGGTCCCAATTCATCTGAATTATCTCTAGTAAATATTTTTACATCAACTATTGTTCCAGCTTCTCCATGTGGTACTCTTAATGATGTATCTCTTACTTCTCTAGCTTTTTCACCAAATATCGCTTTTAATAATCTTTCTTCTGCTGTTAATTCTGTTTCTCCCTTTGGAGTAACTTTTCCTACTAAAATATCTCCTGGTCTAACTTCTGCTCCAATTCTTATAATACCATTTTCATCTAGATCTTTTAGTACATCATCACCAACATTTGGTATATCTCTTGTAATTTCTTCAGGTCCTAATTTAGTATCACGGCATTCACAATCATATTCTTCAATATGGATTGATGTGAATACATCCTCTTTAACTAATCTTTCATTTAATAAAATAGCGTCTTCATAGTTATAACCTTCCCATGTTGAGAATGCAACTAATACGTTTTTACCTAATGACATTTCTCCATCTTTAGTTGATGGTCCATCAGCTATTGCATCACCTTTTTTTACTTTTTCGCCTTTTTTTACTATTACTTTTTGATTTATACATGTACCACCATTTGTTCTTTTAAATTTACGTAATTTATGTACAACTGTTTTTCCGTTATTATATTTAACTATAATGCTATCACCTGTTACTTTTTCTACTACTCCATCATCTTCTGCTAAAATTAGTATTCCTGAATCCTTTGCAGCTCTATATTCTATACCTGTAGCTACTATTGGTCTTTCTGTTATCATCAATGGAACTGCTTGTCTTTGCATGTTTGCTCCCATTAGAGATCTCTTTGCATCATCATGCTCTAAGAATGGAATCATTGCTGCTGCTATAGAAACTAATTGTTTTGGTGAAACATCTACATATTGTACTTTTTCTTTATCAACTTCAATAATTTCATTTCTGTATCTAACTCTAATTCTATTATTTATGAATTCACCTTTTTCATTCATTGGTTCAGATGCTTGTGCTATTATGTAGTTGTCTTCTACGTCAGCACTCATATATTCAACTTCATCAGTTGCTCTATGCGTTTTTGGGTCTATCTTTCTATATGGTGTTTCTATAAATCCATAATCATTTATTTTTGCAAATGATGATAATGCTGATATTAATCCAATGTTTGGTCCTTCTGGTGATTCAATAGGGCATAATCTTCCATAATGTGTATAGTGAACATCTCTAACTTCAAATCCTGCTCTTTCTCTTGTAAGTCCTCCAGGTCCCAATGCAGAAATTCTTCTTTTATGTGTTAATTCTGAAAGTGGATTTGTTTGATCCATAAATTGTGATAATTGTGAGCTTCCAAAGAATTCTCTTATAGATGATGTTATTGGTTTTGTATTTATAAGTGTTTGTGGTGTTACTACATCTAAATCTTGTATAGTCATTCTTTCTCTTACTACTCTTTCAAGTCTTGTTAATCCAATTCTAAATTGATTTTGTAATAATTCACCTACACATCTAATTCTACGATTAGATAAATGATCTATATCATCAACATTTCCAATTCCATGTGCTAAATTTAATAAGTAATTTACAGAAGCAATCATATCTTCTGTTGTAATATGCTTAGGTACTAATTCATCTATTCGTTGTCCAATTACTTTTAACAAATCTTTTTTATCGGTACTATCTATAATACTTTTTAGTACTTGATAATTAACTTCTTCTTTTATATTTAAAGAGCTTAAATCAATTGTTGGTAAAACTTCATGAATATCAACTATTCCATTTCCTATAACTTTTATTGTGTTTTCTCCAACTAATACCTCTACTATATTTATTCCTGAATTTTTAATGTTTTTGGCAATTTCTTCCGTTATAACTTCTCCTGATTGTACAAAAACTTCTCCTGTTTCACTATCTACTATGTCTTTTGCTGCTATTTGTCCTGTTATTCTTGTTGCTAAATTTAATTTTTGATTGAATTTATATCTTCCAACTTTAGCTAAGTCATATCTTCTATTGTCGTAAAATAATCCATCAAATAAACTTCTAGCTGCTTCTACAGTTGGTAATTCCCCTGGTCTTAATTTTTTGTATATTTCTATTAAGGCTTCTTCTTGAGTTTTAATTGTATCTTTTGAAATTGTTGCATTTAATAATTCTTCGTCTCCAAATAAATCTCTTATTTGGTCATCTGTAACTAGTCCTATTGCTCTTAATAGTGTTGTTACTGGTACTTTTCTTGTCCTATCTACACGCACATAAAAAATATCATTTCCATCTGTTTCATATTCTAACCATGCTCCTCTTAATGGCATAACTGTAGATGTAAATGTTTTCTTTCCTGTTTTTGTATCAAATTCTTGTGCATAATAGCATCCTGGTGAACGTACCAATTGGCTTACTACAACTCTTTCTGCTCCGTTTATTATGAATGTACCACTATCTGTCATTAGTGGAAAATCTCCTAAATAGATTTCTTGTTCTTTAATTTCTCCTGTTTCACGATTTATCAAACGTACTTTAACATGTAGCCTTGATGAGTATGTAGCATCTCTTTCTTTTGATTCTTCGATTGAATATTTTGTTTTGTCTTCCATGTAGTAATCAAAAAATTCAAGAACAAGATTTCCAGAATAGTCTTCTATTGGTGATATATCTTTTAATACTTCCCCTAGTCCTTCTTTTACAAACCATTCATATGAATCTTTTTGTACTTTGATTAGGTTTGGCATTTCGATAAAATCTCCAACTTTTGCGAAATCTTTTCTTGAAGCTTTTTCGTATTGAATATCTCTGATTTTCAAAAAAATCACTCCTTATAAAATATTGAAGCAGATTTTTAAGTTCTAGAAATTTTTTCCTAGAAAATAAAATATATTTGATTTTAAAAAAAGTCCCTCTTAGAATATAGTTACTTTTAATAGTTAATTTAGTTCGTCTGCTTTGCGAATTAAACTGACTATAATTTTGCTATATTTAATTCCTCTTTTTTTAAATTTTAAACTTTTTGAAATAAAATTGTAAAAATCTATTTAATATAATATCATATTTTACTTACGGAAGTCAAGGTTTTTACGATTTTTTTACGATTTTTTCTTTTTTGCACATTCAAAATTTTAATGAAATAAAATTTAATATATATTTTCTATCTAAATCCTCCAATTACATTTTACCTTATTTTCAGATATTATCGCAAAAATTCCAGCGATTTCTCACTGGAATTTTGACTTTCGTATTCATATATTTTTCCCTACTTTGGTATTAGGCCTATATTTTCTATCCATCCATTAGCACCTCCCCAATCAGCATCATATAAAGTCATAATCATTGTAATTGTTGTTATTTTTTTATCTTTTTCAAATTTCACTGCTGCATATGGTTCTTCTATTTTTGAAGTGTTAGAAGCCGTTGTACGTTGTGTTGATTCTTCTGATTTTGTATTATCATCATAATTAACTATAACTTTTGATTCTACCCAAGATGTGTATTTTGTACTATCCGTATATGGATTCTGATAAAATTGTCCATATATTCCGCTAAAAGTATCATCACCTATTTGAGATATTAAAGTATTATAATCTATTGTTAAAGTAAATGTATCTGTATTTATTCCAGTATTACTTCCTATACCCAATTTATATAGTTCATCAAATGGTTGTTGTGACTTTCCTGTACGTTTATAAGTAATTCCAAATTTGCTAAGATTTTCTATATTTTGTATTTTACCATATACGTCAATATTTGCTATTCTTGTTGTATGTTTTACTGATCCTCTATGAATTTTTTGGTTTCCTTCTATTACCATAACAATTACTTCATAATTGGTTTCTGGCTCTAAGTTTTCTATTATAGCTGTATTAGTATCACTATATTTTACTATCTTTCCTTCTATAATATAAATATATACAGCATTTTCATACTTTTGTTCAACATTTACTTCTAGCCTTACATCTGCTGATGCAACATCTGCATTTGCCGCAGTAACTTGTAAATCATTTTCTATATTTATATTTATAGAAGTTCCTGATATTGCTTTTTCATACTCACTTAAAATAGCATTTTCTTCATCTTGCGCTTCATCCCATCTTTCTTTTGCTAATTGTACTTTTTCAATCAATCCATTTTTTGTTAGTTGGCTTATTGTTATTCCTGCTAAGATTAATAGTACAATTATTGTTATAACAAGCACAATAAGCGATATCCCTTTCTCTTTTTTAAATTACTTGTGTGTGTGTGTGTGTGTGTACTCCCCCAATGCTTTGATCGTTTTTGTTTATCATTTATTTTCCTCCTTAGACTCTTATATTCTGTTTTTTATCTATTTTGTTATATACAAATCATATTAATAATGTTTAGTATTAAATTAAACTATAGTTTATCTACCTATAATATATTACTTATAATTCTACCATCACTAGTTAATCTGCAATTTGTTCCAACCATAACAAATGGTCTTACGCCTAAAGTATCCCACCAATATTGTAAACCATTTCCAACTCTAGTTCCAACATCATCTACACGAGCTATAGC
>CANRBK010000027.1 GCA_947628845.1 uncultured Clostridia bacterium
TATAAATAAAGAGATTACATTTTATGTTGTAATCCCTTTTTCAATTTTATTTACTACCTTCTTTAGTTGGTACTCTTATAACAACTTCTGTACCCTCTCCAACTTTACTTTTTATATCAATGCTTCCACCATTTTTATCTAAAATTTCCTTAGCTATAGAAAGTCCTAAGCCTGTCCCTCCCATTTCTCTAGTACGAGCTTTATCAACTCTATAAAATCTCTCAAAAATTCTAGTTAAATCTTCTTCTGGAATGCCTATTCCATTATCAATAATTTTTATATATGCATCATTATATACAAAACCTACATAAATTTTTATTTCTCCATAATCATTAGTATATTTAATACTATTTGTTAAAATATTTAAAACTACTCTTTCTATATCATCCTTATCTGCATAAACTAATGGTACATCAGCTGTTACAAAGCAATTAACTTTATGTCCTTTTTTCTTTATTTCAATATTAAGTCTTTCTTGGCATCTTTTTACTAGATCTCCTAAATCAAATGATTCTTTCTGAGTATTCTTTTTATTATTGTCATATCTAGAAAGTGTTAGTAAATCAGTTACTAATCTTGCCATTCTTCTTGATTCAGAAGCTATAACATTTAAAAATTTCTGTTGCGTTTCATCATCATATCCACCTTCTAAAAGGGTATCTGCATAACCCATTATAGAAGTAATTGGTGTTTTTAATTCATGTGATACATCTGCTACTAATTCTTTTTGCATATTATCTAATTTTACATGTTCTGTAATGTCTTGAATTACCGCAATTACACCATCTGGTCTATCTTCTTGATTTTTAAATGGTGCAAATAAAACTTTTACATATTTATCATCAATTTGAATTCTTTGTTCTGTAGAAGTCCAGTTTTCTAGATAAATTACTTTTTCCATATTTATATCCAAATTAAATTTTGCAAAAATATCATAAAATTCATTGTCTTCTGGGCCAATGCTTAAAAATTTCTTTGCAGCTGGATTAATTAATATAATTTCACCTTCCATATTAAAAGCAATTATTCCATCAGTCATGTGCAAAAGAATTGTCTCTATCTGATTTTTCCTTGATGACACTTCATTAAGTTTGTCCTTTAACTCACTTCTTTCGTCTCCCTTTATAAATTTATTTTTTGGATAAACAACAAATCTTGTTAAAAATAATGAAATAAGAAGTGTAATAATAATAAATAAAGCAGCAGAAATACCTACTGAAAATTTGGCATTTATGCTAATTTTACTAACTTTATCTATAATTTCAGTAATATTATCTGTTTGGCTTATTATATTTTGAATTTGATTTATAAAATTTAAGTATAAAAAACATATTCCACCAAATAAAATTAAGCCTGTTATTATAGAAATTATTAAAATCTTTGTTTTAATGTTTTTGTACATTACTTTTTCTCCTTAATTATCTTTAACACTTCATTATATATTTTTTTTGTTGCATCACTTGTAGCAACTTTCAAAGCATTTTTTGACATTTCTTCTATTTTATTTCTGTTTAAGACTATTTCTTCTATACTATTATTTAATATTTTACTATTTAAATCATCATTTAATATTATTTTTGCTGCTCCAACATTTTCTAATACTTTTGCATTATATAATTGATGATTTCCGCTAACATTTGGTAACGGAATTAATATTGATGGCTTACCTAAATTAGAAATTTCAGTTATAGTCATAGCTCCACTTCGTGCTACAATTAAATCTGAAACATTCATAATTTCCTCCATATTATAAATATATGGAACAATTTTTGTATTTTGTATATTATTTATATTTATATTTTTCTCTTGTAATTTATCTTTTAAAATATCGTATTGTTTTGGTCCTGTTGCCCAAATAATTTGATAATTTTTATTTAAATTTTTTTCTAATATTCCTAAAATTGCTTCATTTATTTTTTGCGCACCTTGACTTCCACCAAAAATTAATACTATTGGTTTTATTGCACTTAAACCTGCACTTTTTATTATTGAATTTTTCCCATCTATTCCATAATCCTTTTTTTGTATTTTTATAGGAGTACCTGTAAAAACTATATTTTTAGCCTTTTTTATCCTATTTTTTGCATCTTGGAAAGATACTAATATTGTATCTGTTTTTTTAGCTAACATTCTAACTGCTTTCCCTGGAAAAGCGTTACTTTCGTGTAGCATTGTTGGAATATCTAAATTATGTGCAGCAGAAATAGTTGCCCCACAAATATATCCACCTGTACCTATAACTATATCAGGTTTAAATTCTTTAATTATTTTTTTTGCTTGCGAATATCCTCTTAAAGTTTTACATACTTTTTTTATATTATCTATAGATATTTTTTTACTTAGCCCATAAGCATCTATTGTTTTTAACTCATATCCAGCCTTTGGCACTAAATCATTTTCTAATCCCCTTGTTGTCCCTATGAATATTATTTCTGAATCTTTTTGTTTTTCTTTTATTTCATTTGCAATAGCTATACCTGGATTTATGTGTCCTGCAGTTCCTGCAGCAGCAATAATGACTCTCATTTTTCCTCCCTTGTATGGTGCTAAAAAGTTTTAATTTCCTTTTGCACCTGCTCGCGAAATATTTAGCAATACTCCCATCTCACATAGTAAAATAAATAACGCTGTACCTCCGGTAACTAAAAAATGGTAATGGCATACCAGTTGCAGGCATTGATGATGTAACAACCGCAACATTTATTATAACTTGTATTGCAACTAAAGAAGTAATACCGATTGCAATTAAACTACCAAACATATCTGGTGCTTTCATGGCAATTAAAATTCCTCTCCAAATAAAGATTGCAAATAAAACTAATACAACTACACATCCTATAAAGCCTACTTCTTCTGCTAATATTGAAAAAATAAAGTCATTGTGTGGTTCTGGTATGTAAAGATATTTTTGCTTACTATCTCCTAGTCCTACTCCAAATAATCCTCCTGATCCAATGGCATATAAACTTTGAACTACTTGCCATCCATCTCCTCTTATATCTTCCCATGGATTTAAAAAAGTAATAAACCTTTTTAATCTATATGGTTCTAAAGCAATAAGCGCTGCTAAACCTGGTATTCCTATACCTAATCCTGTAAATAAGAATTGTGTAAATTTACATCCTGCAACAATCATCATTATACAAACAATTCCTATTATAACTACTGATGCACTTAAATGTGGTTCAAATAATAGTAATCCTATTATTGGAATTAATAATGATATATGTGCTATTAATCCCTTTCCATATAATTGTAATTTATCTCTATCTTTTACTAATATTCCAGCATAAAATATTATCATTAAGAATTTAACAATTTCTGATGGCTGAAAAGATAATGTTTCAGTAACAAATATCCATCTTTTTGCACCATTTACTTCTTTTCCAAGTGGAGACATTACTGCCAAAAGTAGCAAAAATGATAACACCCATGCATGCTTATAAAATTTATTATAAAATCTATAATCAATTTTAGATATAAAAGACATAGCAATTACACCTAGAATTGCGAATATTAGCTGTTTTGAAAAATATGAATAACTATTTCCACTTTCTGAAAGTGCTGATGGTGAACTTGCTGATAATACCATAACTAAGCCAATTCCTAATAATAACAAAATTGTTATCAATAGAGTAAAATCTATTGGGTTATTTAGGAAACTTGAAAAACTTTTTCCTTTTTTCTTCTTGGCCATCTATAACCTCCTATTAATATTTAACAATTTACTATATTAAATAATCTTTAAGCCTATAAAACAAGCTACTAATGTTATTAATGAAAAAACAACTACCACCTTATTTTCCTTCCATCCTGATAATTCAAAATGATGATGTAGTGGTGCCATCTTAAATATTCTATTTCCTGTTTTCTTAAAATATGCCACCTGTATTATTACAGATAAAGTCTCTAGCACTGGTATTATTGCTATTATAATTAATAACAATGGCATTTTTAAATATAGGGCTAATCCAGATATTATCCCACCAATCATAAGAGAACCTGTATCTCCCATAATTACTTTTGCTGGATGCAAATTAAACATTAAAAATCCCAATATTGAGCCTACAACAATACTTGCAAAAATTGATACTTCATAAACTTGATTCCTAATTCCTATAACAGCTAAACATGTTATAATAATAGCTGATACACTTGAAGATAAGCCATCTATCCCATCTGTAAGGTTTATAGCATTTGTCGTTCCTAATATAACTAAAATTGCAAAAGGAATATAAATTATTGGAATATTTATATATGTTTTAACTATAGGTATATATGTTTCTGTACCAATTTTTACTCCATATACTAAAAATAAAACATATATTACTGCAATAACTAAAAGCCCAATCATTTTATAACTTGGTTTTAAGCCTTCCGTATTTTTTAAAACTAGCTTTTTAAAATCATCTATAAATCCTATAATTCCAAATCCTATTGTAATCAATAATAATGGTAATATTTTCTTTCCTAAATCTTTATCTCCTATTAGTGCTAAAAACATATATGTACCAGTAACCATAATGATTATTGAAATTATCATTATAATTCCTCCCATTGTAGGAGTCCCTTGTTTTTTTAAGTGTGATGCTGGTCCACAATCTCTTTCTATTTGACCTACTTTTAATTTTTTTAATATAGGAATTATTATTAAGCCACAAATAACAGATATAGAAAATGATATAAGCAGTAATTTTATCTCAAAATTCAATTTTATCAACCTTTCTATAATAATTCTTTTGTTAAAATTTTATAATTATTTTTCCATAATTTTTTTAATAATGTCCCTAACTATAATTCTTTCATCAAAAGGATTTTTTTCTCCATTTATTTCTTGGTATGGTTCATGTCCTTTACCTGCTAAAATTACAATATCTCTTTTATTAGCCATTTTAATAGCTTTTTCAATTGCTTTAGTCCTATCTATTATAACTTCGTATTTACCTTTTATTTTCTTTACTCCAACTTCGATTTGTTCAGCAATTTTTTGAGGATCTTCTGATCTAGGGTTATCTGAAGTAATAATTGTATAGTCAGCGATTTTACCTGATATTTCTCCCATAATTGGTCTTTTCCAAGGATCTCTATCTCCGCCACATCCAAATACACAAATAACTCTGCCTCTAGTATAAATTTTAGCAGTTTGTAATATACTTTGTAAGCTTTCTGGTGAATGTGCATAATCTATCATTATAGGTAATTCTAATTTATTATCTACTAATTCTGATCTTCCTGGTACTCTAACTTCTTCTAATGACTGTTTTATTATATCAGAAGCCACACCAAATTTTTGTGCAACACAAATTGCAGCTAAAGAATTATATACACTAAATCTTCCTGGTATTCCTGTTTTTACTCTTTCATTTCTATCTGTAAGCTTAACTCTAAAATCAACATATGAGTTTGTAACAGTTATATCTTTAGCTAAAAGATTTGCAAAATTGTCTATACCATATGTTACAATGTTACTTTCTGGAAATAGCTTTGGTATTTTTGCTGCATATAGGTCATCTGCATTTACTATACCTGTTTTGCACATTTCAAATAATTTTAATTTTGAGTTAAAATAATCTTCCATATTTGGATGTTCTTTTTCACTTATGTGATCTTCTGAAAAATTAGTAAATAAAACTATATCAAATTCGCATTTATCTACTCTATGTAATTTTAAGCTTTGTGAAGAAACTTCCATTACAGCAATTTCAACACCTTCTTCAACCATTTGTTTAAAGATTCTCTGTAACTCTAAACTTTCTGGTGTTGTTCTATCATTATCTTTTATTCTTTTTCCATTTATATATGTAGCTATTGTTCCTATTAAACCAACTTTTTTACCTGCTTTTTCTAATATTTCTTTTATCATGAAAGTTGTTGTAGTTTTTCCTTTTGTTCCAGTAACTCCAATCAACTTTAATTTTGCTGATGGATTCCCATATAAATTTGAAGCACATATTGCTAAAGCTTCTCTTGTATCATTAACTAATAATATAGTTACATTTTCAGGTATATTTAGTGATTTTATATCACATCCTTCTTGAAGCATTACACAATTTGCCCCATTTTTGATAGCATTTTCCACAAATTGATGTCCATCTGTTGAAAATCCATTTATTGCAATAAACATATATCCATCTTTAACCATTCTAGAATCATTTTCTATCTCTTTAATGTCTATATCAACATTTCCTTTTGCTTTAATTCCTTCTAAGCCTACTAATAATTTTTTTAATTCCATTTAGAATCATCCTCTCAATTTAATATCGGCTAAAGGCAAATTATTGCTTTTAACTTTCTACATTATATAACTATTTTACTTTTTTGTATAGTTTTTTTTGACATTTTTTATCTTTTAGAGCCATACAAAATAAATCTTCTATTACAATTGTATTTAGAAGATTTATTTTTATTCTATATAAATTATTTTAATCCTATTCCTCTTTTAATGTTTCACAATATTTACATCTATATGTTTTTTTCTCTTTATCTGTTAATACAAATATATGCTTTAATTCTTGTTCAATAGATGTAATACATCTAGGATTTTTACATTTTACAATTCCTACTATTTCTTTTGGCAATTCCACATGATATTTATCTACTCTTACATCATTTTCTATAATATTTATTGTTATATTAGGATCAATATAGCCTAATATATCCAAATCTAAATTTATATCTTTATCTATTTTGATAATATCTTTCTTTCCCATTTTTTTACTTTTGGCATTTGTTATAATTGCTACAGAACAATCCAATTCATTCAATTTTAAAGCCTCATATATTTCCAAGCCCTTTTTTGCTTGTATATGATCTATTACTATTCCATTTCTAATACTATCTATATTCAACTATACCCCTCCTATTTTATATCTAATAATTTTAAAATCAATGCCATTCTAATAAATTTTCCATAACTTACTTGTTTAAAGTAACATGCTCTAGGATCATCATCAACTTCTGTAGATATTTCGTTTACCCTTGGTAATGGATGCATTATGCATAAATCTTTCTTTGCATTGCTTAATTTGCTTTTATTTAAAATATAATAATCCTTTAGTCTTAAATAGTCTTCTTCATTAAAAAATCTTTCTTTTTGTACTCTAGTCATATATAATATATCTAATTTATCCATATATTCTTCTATATCATTTGTTTCTATATATTCCATATTATTTTTTTCTAATATTTCTTCTTTTATATATTCTGGTATTTTTAGCTCATCTGGAGATATAAGTATAAATTTTATATTTTTATATCTTGCCATTGCAGTAATCAATGAATGTATTGTTCTACCAAATTTTAAATCTCCACACAAGCCTATTGTTAAATCATTTAGTCTATTTTTTTCACAAGATATCGTTAATAAATCAGTTAAAGTCTGTGTTGGATGATTATGTCCTCCGTCTCCTGCATTTATTATTGGAACTATTGATTTTATAGATGCTACTAGTGGAGCACCTTCTTTTGGATGTCTCATAGCAATAATATCACTATAGCATCCTACTGTTCTTATAGTATCTGATACGCTTTCTCCCTTTGCTGTTGAGCTTGATGATGCTTCTGAAAATCCTAATACATTTCCTCCCAATTCCATCATTGCTGATTCAAAACTTAGTCTTGTTCTTGTACTTGGCTCAAAAAATAAAGTAGCCAATTTTTTATGCTTACATTTTTCTGAATATTTATCAGGCTCTTGCATAATATTTTTGGCTACTTTAATTAGATCTTCTATTTCTTCCATTGACAAATCTGTTATATCAATTAAATTCTTCATTTCTTCCTCCTTATTTTTTGTTTCTTATGTTTTATCAAAAAATAAGGTTCATGTCAATAGTTTTATTTATTATTTTTTACCATCTTAATATAAGATATTATTGTACTTATACATGCTAATATAATAAATGCTATTATAATAGTATCATTTTTCCCAGTTTTTGGCAAATTAGTTTTATTAACACTTTTATCTACTTTACTAGTTCCATTTTTATCAGTTGATGTAGTAGAATTTGATGTAGATGTTTGTGAATCTGATGTAGGTGTTTTTGAATCTGTTGTAGGCGCTTTAGAATCAGATTCATTTCCATTAGTATTCTCTGTATTTGGTGTATTAGAATTTGATGTATTTCCCGTAATATTAATATTTATTGTTTTTGCTGGTTCTGTGAAGCTTGATGCAGCAATATCACTTTCTACACTAATTTCAGTTGTACTTATTTTAGCTGTTGTTCCTGCTGTTGCATTATCTTTTACTTTAAATGTAAGTACATATATATCATCAGATGTCACTTTTGAAGATGTGTTACATATTACTTGTATTCCACCATTTTCTCCTAAATTTGCCCATTTATTACTTGAAACATTTTCACTTATAAGTTCTAATTTATCTTTATCATAGCTAAAGGTTGTATCTATACCATTTATTCCATCTGCACAATTTGCTGCAAGTGTTATTGTAAATGTTTCTCCTGGCTTTGCAGACGTATTACTAGCATTTAAGCTTACACTTCCACTAGCAGCACTGACAAAATTTATACTAAATAATATCATACTTAACATTATAATAGTTGCTATAACTTTTTTTTGCATCTTATACCTCCTTAAATTTATTTTATTTTTTTATAAATTTTCTGTTTTTCCTAATCTATATTTGTTAATTCGTAAAATATCCTTAAAATCCGCTTCTCCATCTTTATTTATATCTCCAGCTATTATACCAATTTCGTCTAAATTTTCCTTTCCTAGTCTATGCTTATTAATTTTTAAAATATCCTTAAAGTCTACTTTTCCATCTCCATCTACATCTCCATTAACTATAACTACATATTGTGATGTAGAACCTACTCTTACTATCATTCCTGTTGCCATTATAGTATCTTGTTGAATTTCTTTTCCATCTTCATCTGTTATGATTATATCATTAGTTGAACTTACATTTTTCTTAAATTCATTATATGTTGTTTTGTCAAAAACATTTGATATATGTCCATTTTCTATTTTATATATATTAGAGCTTATGTTATTATCTTTTTGCCCTTCTTGTCCTTGTTGTCCCTCTTGCCCTTGTTGTTCATCTTTAATCCAATTTACTTCTGCAATGGCTGTTCCTTTATTTCCAGCTTCATCTTCAAATTCAAATGTAAAATCTTTATTTTCTGTAAATGTATATTGTTTGCTCATATTATTATTTGTGATTATTATTGGTTCACTTTCATCTGTTAAATATGCAGTTACTGGTCCAGTTGTAGATTGTTGTGTACTATATCTAATTTTTGCTGTTGGCGCATCTCTATCTATCCAGTGAACATTTGCCTTATGTTCCATTACTTCTACATTATCAATATCTGATGCATCTTTATATTTAAAGATAAATTCTCCATTATCTTCAAATGTATATTGCTTATTATTAACATTATCATTTACAATTGCTACATCTTCTTTTTCACCATCATTATTTATCATATATGGATTAATAGTAGCTACAACATTTGTATTAGTTGTCTTTGTAATATCATAAGATACATCACTTGCTATAATATTACCATCTTCTAAATAATCAGCTTTTATACTCTTATAAGCTATATTACTTGCTTTATCAAGAAGTTTGAATTGATAATCTCCACTTTCTTCAAATGTATATTCTAAAGGATTTGTTTTTACTTGTTGTAAACTTCTTAAACTATCTTTATCTGCGTCTGATATAGTTACACTATTTCCATCTTCATCTAAAAATCTTTCTTCACTTACTTCTCCATCTGTTAATATAGTTTCATACATAGCAACGTCTGTAGCTTTTCCAGTTGTATTTTTATATGTAGTTTTCGTAATATTTCCATTTTCATCTAATTCAGACATTTTATATCCATTACCTGAATCATCTAAATATGAAATTGTTGATACTTTTTTATCTTTAACTTCAATATAATTTATTTTATTATTGTTTTCATCTAATAAGTATACATCTTCACTTATACTATCTAATAAAATAGATAATTTCTTATTTCCACTTAATTTATAATCTACATCGGCTGTTGGAGTATCTTTATCAATCCAATCTACTTTAGCTAGTGCAGAACCTTTATTTCCATTTTTGTCTTCAAATTCAAATGTAAAATCTCCGTTTTCTCTAAATACATATGTATCACTTCCGTTGTTATTTGTAATTGTAATTTCTGTACTTGGATTAACAAGTCTTGCAATTACATAATCGCTTGTTTTCTCTTGTGTGCTATAGTATATACCTGCTGTTGGCTTAGTATTATCAATTTTTGTTACATCTTCAAATAAATTTATCATTGCTATTGATGCAAACATATTATATGTTTCTATGTCTAATTTTACATATTGTCCGTATACGCTTTCTTTAAATGTAATATCTTGTAATGTGCCATAGTTACTGCAATTTTCTATTTTTCCAGCTTCTTTCCATTCTTCTCCATCTTCACTTACATAAACTGTTACATTTTTTATATCATCAGGATCATTCCATTTATATTTTTTTTGTATAAATTCTACTGCTGATATATATCTTGGTTGATTTAATTTTATAGTAATAAATGGATGTTCTCCTACTGTTATAACATTATATCTAAAGTCTGTATGCCACATTGTATTTCCATTTCCATCAATTGCGTTTGGAGCATAATATGGTCTATTACCATCAATTGACTGAGTTGAATATTCTTCAACTGATAAATCTGAAACTCTGATATATTTTCTTTTATCATCTTGTTTATCCTCTGTAAATGTATATTCTTCTGATGGTGCACTTGCTAATTTTGTTCCTGTTGCTGCTTGTCTTAATTGTATAGTTTTATTTCCTGTTAAGTTTGGTGAATCAATACTATATGAAGTCCAATTATCATTTTCTGTATAGCGCCATTGTGTATTTAAATCAACACCTAAAACACGATTTTCTAAGTCATTTGCATATAAGTTAGTTAACATACTTTGTTCTTCAATATCAATTTTATATATATTATCCTCTGTATAATCAGTTCCAACTATGTGAACATAAATATCATTATCAGCTGTAATGCTTTCTATTTCCTGTTTTGTTAATTCTAATTTATGTGGTTTGTCTGCTTCAAAATAAACTTCTTTCCAATAATCTTTATTGTTTAAAGTATCTTTTCCGCTTAAATTATAATCCCAACGAATTCCAGTATTATCAAAGCGACTTGCTAATACAATTTTTCTTGCATCTGTTCCATCAAATGAGAAAGTAGCAAGTGCTGTATCTGTTTGACCAAGTAAATAATTAGCTACAGTTCTTGTAATACTTGGTTGTAGAACTCTGTCAGTAGCTTCATATGTTTTTCCTTCATTTAACAAACGAGTTTCTAACAATGTAAATTTAAATGAATATTCTACACTTGTAATTTCTTGTTTGATTTGGTCTAATAAATTTTTCATTGGTAGTGGGAATGGCATTAAAGCTTCTCCTAATTCTTCAGCTAAATTATAATAGTCTTCATCTTTTTTAGTATCATCAGCTTTATATGTATTTATTAATCCCCACCATGCATCAATGTTGATTTTTTGTACATCTAATGCTTCTCTATATATTTGTTCTTGTTTCTTTAAATCTCCATCATACATTTGAGCTGTCATTATGATTTTTTCAGATTCTTCATAATTTACATTATCATTCATAGCTTCTTGAGCTAAAATAATATAAGTTGCTGCATATCCATTTACATAGCTATCATTTCCCCAACCAAGTGGCATTCTTGTTTGCATTTTTTCACTTGCTCCTGATTGAGCCCAACCTGAAACGTCATTATCAAGTGTCCAATACCCTTTACCATCTTCATTTTTTCTATAATAGATTATTGCTGCGTGTCCTGGTTGCCCAACAACTGAAGCTGGTGTACCATGTGCTGCACGAATATGGCAACCTAATTTTGAAATACCACCACAAACAGCTCCTGTTCCATATGAGTTTCTCATACTCATCCATGCTTTATATACTTTGTCAACTTTTGTTCCATCTTCTTTTTCATCTCCAGTATAAGATACATGATATTTACTGAATATTCCTTCAAATAATATATCCCATTCTTCCATTTTTTTATCAGGGTCATGGAAAATTGGATTATCAAAATTTGGCCATACATATGCAATGTATGTATGTGGTTGTAAATATTTTTCTTCCTCGTTTGGATGTTCATCTATCCTTTTTTGTGTATATGCATTAAGCCATTTAAGTTCTTCATCATCTGTAATGTTGTTCATTACATAACGCATTTCTTCAATTGTTAATGCTTCAAACCATGGTGTATGGTCTTGTTTTGGTGTACCATCTGCGTTTTTAGATACTATAAATTTTCCTTCATCATATAAATCTTTATATATTTGATAACGAACTAAAGAGTCTGATCTGTTACTTGGATGGTCTATTTGAGCCCAATATCCAACTTTTGTTGCATGTGTTAAAGAAAGTGAAATTGCCATTTTCTTATATACATCACCTTTTGTCAAACTTGGATACCATTTATTATTTGTTGCTGTGTTATTTGTAAAATCATCTTTATATTTTTCATAAAGTCTAGAAAGTTCTTTTATTGAATTATAATAACTTCCACCATCTGGAGCTCCACCTAATACATATAAACGAAGATTATTTACATCACTCATTAACCATTGCACTGCTGTTTTATATTCTTCTTTTTGATTTACAATTGCTTGCAAAAGATCATATCCAACATTATTTACAAATGTTCTTTGCAATAATATTAGTTCTTCATTTTGTATTTGTTCATCTGTTGTTTTATTTTTTAAAATATTATCATATTCTTCTATTGTTTTGATAAATTCTACCTTTTCTGCAGTTTTGTCTTGATAACCTTCTTTATATAATTTTGCATCTGCATAAACTGCATGGTCTGATGCATTATTTCCATTATTATTGCAATATAATTTTAAATATTTTGCTCCTTGAATATTTATATTTACAAATATTGCATTATCATTTCCTTTTAAAACTTGTGGTTTTTCTTCTGTTTTTAAATCCCATTTTTGACCATCTACTGATGTATATATTAAGAATTTAACTCCATTACCATTAGTTCCACGGCTTTCATCTACACCTATATATGTACTAAAATAGTCATAATTATATTTGCTAATATCATATACCATTGTTGATGTAGCATGTGCAGACACACCTTTTAGGAAGTATGTTTTCTTTCCTTCTACCATTAGTGTAATTAATCCATAATTATGTTGTGTTTCTAGATTTCCATCTAATGTAATACTTCCCCATTCCACTGATGATTGATCCGCAATATATTCAATATCAGACAAGTAACTACACATATTTTCAGCTTCACTATTTGAAGATAAATAATATTGTGTTTCTCCTTCTATCATTTTTGTATCATGATTTTGCCCAATATTTAAATTTTTAATAATGTTTTCAAGTGATAAAAATACTACTAACAATAAAATAAAGCTAAAAATTGCTATAGATAGTAACTTTGCTTTTTTATTTTTTATATTTTTTTTCACAAAATAATCCCCCTTTTTACATAAATATCAATTATATTATAGCATATTTTTTATATTATGTAAATATATTCCTTTAAATTTATACTTTATTTTCCAATTGCTTTTTCATTTTCACTTGACCTTATTTTCCAATTGTATTTACTTTATCTTCTTAATTATATTTAATTGTGCTTTATATAAACTTTACTTCCTTTATTTATAACAATTCCCTCTTTTGGAACTTGTTCAGTAATTATAGTATTTTCCTTATCTATTTCTTCAGATTCGTTTTCTATACTAATTTCAAGTTCTAATTCTTTAATTGCTTTCTCAGCATCTTTAATGTTCATTCCTTCTATATTAATCATTTCTACTTTATCTACATTTTCTATTTCTTCTGCATTTCCTTGGCTTACTTCTAAATATGGTAAAATTTCGCTAAATATTTGCCCTCCTACTGGTGCTGCGACACCACCTCCTTGATGTCCCCCTTCCCCAGTTGGATTATATAAAGTAACAAGAACTACCACTTCTGGGTCTTCAATAGGGGCAACTCCTAAAAAAGATGTAACATATTTATTTGTATTAACACCATCTTCTGAAGTTCCTGTTTTTCCTCCGATTCTATACCCTGCAACTTTAGCATTCTTTCCAGTTCCTTCTGCCACAACAGATTCCATCATACTAAGAACTTTTTCTGATGTTTCTTTAGATATAGCTTGTGCTTTTATTTTTGTTTCTACATCTGTCTTTTCTCCTGTTTCACTATCTATTATTGTTTTTACTATTCTAGGTTGAATTAAATTTCCACCATTTGCAATTGCAGATACTGCTGTTACTAATTGAATAGGAGTAATTTCAAATCTTTGCCCAAAACTTATTGTTGCAAGTTCAACTGGTCCTGCTTTATTTTCTGCTAAAAATATACTTCCAGCTTCTCCAGGTAAATCTATTCCTGTTCTTTCTAACAATCCAAATTTCTGTAAATATTTATAATAAGTGTTCACTCCCATTTTTTGTCCTAATCCTATAAATACAGGATTACATGAATTCATTAACGCCTGTCTTAAACTTTCTGGCCCATGTGGTCTATAATATCTCCAACATTTTATTCTTACTCCTGCTACTTCAATGCCACCAGTACAACAAAATTCACCTTCTTTATCTATGTCAGTAACTATTCCTTCTTCCAAAGCTGCTGAAGATGTAATTGTTTTAAAGGTTGATCCTGGCTCATAAGTATCAGTTATAGCTCTATTTCTCCACACTGCTTGAAGACTTTTTGTTTTTTCTGCTTGTTCTTGAGTATCCCATATTCCCTTTAATTCTTCTGTATATGCAGCATATGGATCATTCAAATTATAATCTGGATATGTAGCCATTGCTAAAATATCTCCGTTTTTAGGATTCATAACAACAATATTTCCACCATCTGTGCATTTATTATCTATACATGCTTCCTCTAAATATTTTTCTACTATTGATTGTACATTCATATCTATTGTAAGGATTATATCATTTCCATTAATAGCTGCAACATATTGTTCTCCTTCCTCTCCAATTTCTCCACCTTTTGCATCTGTATGTCTTTTTATTGCTCCTTTTTCTCCAGCTAAAATTTTATCATATTTCGCTTCAATTCCATCTAGTCCTTGGTTATCACTCCCGCAAAAGCCAATAATTTGAGATGCAAGATTATTATTTGGATAATATCTTTTTGTATCTTCATCAATATTTATTCCAGTTGTTATATTATTTTGTTGCATCCATGTTCTAAGTTTATCTGTCTTATCTTTTTCTACTTTTTTTGCTATTGTTTCTATAGAGCTTCTTTTTGAAACTTTTTTGAGTGTACTTTCATAGTCTAATTCAAAAATCTCTGAAAGTTTTTTAGCATATTCTTCTTTGTCCTCTTTTGGTATATTTCCAGGATTTATAGTTACAACTTCAACACTACTACTTTGTGCTAATACTTGCCCTGTTGAATCATATATCGTTCCCCTTTTAGGATTTATACTTCTATCTAATGTTTGTTGCTCATATGCCATTTTCGATAATGTTTTTCCTTGTATTAATTGTATATATCCTAATCTACTAATCAATAATGTTATTATTATAAATGTTATAAAAAGTATAGTTCTCATTCTCTTTTTTGTAGATAAATTTATTTTTACCATAAAAAAACACCTCTAATAATATTTATTAAACGTGCTTTTTTTTATTCTTAAATTTATTATATACAAATTTATGTATTAAAATTTAAAATTTTATCAATTAGCTTTTCAAACCAATTTTTTTCTTCTTCTATTACTATTTTCTCAGAAGCTGTCTCCACATAATCTTTTTTTGGAAGTGAAACATATATTGTTTGCTTACTACTTAATTTTTCCATTCCTAATTCTTCTTTTGCTATTTTTCCAATAATAGTTAAATTAAGGCTATTTTGAATACTTACTTTTAATTGTTCATTTTCTTTTTGTAGTTCTGAAAGTTGTTTTTTTTGTTCTTGAATTTGATTAAATTGTTTATCTATTTGAGAGTTTCTGCAACTTATGGTTAATAATAATAAAAATATTCCTATAACAATAGCTGTGGTCTTTAAATGTCTTTTTCTTTGTTCTGGTGATATTTTAATCTGTTGCCTTGGTACATCTTTAACAATTTTTATTTTAGGTTTTTGCTTATTGCTTTTATTTTTTTTATTATAATCAGGATTTACTTTTCTAGGGCTTGTTCCATACTGATATTTTTCCTGTGCCATAAGTTTTTCACCTCTCTTTCTTTTTAAATTTTTTCAAATATTCTAAGCTTTGCGCTCTTACTTCTAGAATTTTCTTTTTGTTCATTTTCACTTGCTACTATTGGTTTTCTAGTAATTATTTTTCCAAGTGTTTTTGCTCCACATACACAATATGGCAAATCACTTGGGCATGTACATTTTCCTTTTGCCTCTAACATTGCATTTTTTACAGCTCTGTCTTCTAATGAATGGAATGTTATTACACATAATCTCCCTTGTGGTTTTAAACAATTAATACTATCTATAATAGTATTGTATAATGGCTTTATTTCATTGTTTACTTCTATCCTAATAGCTTGAAAAGTTCTTTTAGCAGGATGTCCATCATTTTGTTTTGACTTTGGAATTGAATTTTCTATAATATCTACTAATTCTTTAGTCGTTTGTATTTCTTTGTGTTTTCTCATTTCACATATATTTTTTGCAATTTGCCTTGAAAATCTTTCTTCTCCATATTCATAAATAATATTTGCTAGTTTTTCTTCATCATATAAATTTATAATTTCTTTTGCAGTCAAACTTTGGCTTTTGTCCATTCTCATATCAAGCTCATTTTCTCCCAAATAGCTAAATCCTCTATTTTTTTCATCTAACTGATATGAAGAAACTCCTAAATCTAGTAATATTCCATCTACCTTTTCTATTCCAATATCATGTAAAATTTGTTTTATATTGTCATGATTATCTTTTATAAATTTTACATTTTGGAATTCTTTTAAATTTTCTTGAGCTGCTTGCAGTGCATCTTCATCTCTATCTATACCTATTAACAATCCATTATTTGATAATCGCTTTAGTATTTCTTTACTATGTCCTGCCCCTCCAAGAGTTCCATCAACATATATTCCATTTAATTTAATTTTTAATCCTTCTATACATTCATTAAGTAATACCGATTTATGCTTAAATTCCAATTTTACACCTCTTAAAAATATGTTTTTTATAAAAAACAGCTGGTAGTTTTACCAGCTGTTTTATTTTATATGTTTTTTCTTTTGGTATTTCAAAGGCTTTTGTACATTTTTCTTTAGACTTTTTTCTTTGGCAATATATATCTTTAGTAATATTAACTTTTGTAAATTTTATATCTTTTGTTTTTTAATCTTTTGTGTTTTTATCTTTTGTACTTTTATCTTTAGTATTTTAAATCTCTTTTGTAAATTTATCTTTAGTATATTTGTCTGCTGTAATGTTGTCTTTTGTTTTCTATATAAACTTTTGCAAGTTATATACCAAGCATTGTCATATTTTCAGCAATTTCGTCTACAGATATATTTTCATCACATTTTTGCCAATTATCTTTATTCCATATTTCTAGTCTAGTTCCTACTCCAATTATTATTACTTCTTTTTCTAACTCTGCTGCTAATCTTAGATTATTTGGTATTAAAAATCTTCCTTGCTTATCTATTTCGCATTCAGTTGCTCCTGATAAGAAAAATCTTACAAAATTTCTTGCATTTTTGTCTGATAGTGGTAGTGATTTTAATTTAGTTTCGAAATTCAACCATTCTTCTTGTGAAAAAGCAAATAAACATCCGTCTAACCCTTTAGTTATTACGAATTTTTCTCCAATGTCTTGTCTTAATTTTGCAGGCATTATCAATCTTCCTTTGGCATCTAGAGAATGCTCATATTCACCCATTAACAATTGAATCTCACCTCTTTCATTTTATACCACTTCTTACCACTTTTCTCCACTTCATGTTTATTTTAATACACTTTTTTTTATTTTGCAATACTTTTTTTAATTTTTTTTTATTTTTTCTAAAATAATGTTCTAACAATGTTAATAGTACTAATAATATTTTTTCTTACTAATAGTTCATTTTTCTTTTTCTATTTCATTGTTATACTAATCTTAAAATAAGGTATAGGAGGTTGTTTGTATGACAGAGAATGAAAAAAGATTAAGGAAAAATATTGGAAAGAAAATTAAATTAGCTAGGTCAAAAACTAATTATACTCAAGAAGACCTTGCAGAAAAAATTTCACTATCTCCTAGATATATTAGTCAATTAGAACGTGGAATAGCTTTTGGTAGTGCTACTACAATTGTTGAACTATGTAAGGCACTAAATATTTCTTCAGATTTTTTGTTTAGTGATTTAATCGAAGCAAAATCTTCCGAATTTTCTAATTTTATTGATAATAACTTTTTTAAGAATTATTTTCAATTAAATGAATATAATAAGAAAGTTATCAATAGATTAACAAATGATTTAATAAAACTTCAGTTAGAAGAAGGTTTTAAAAGACAAGCAAAAGAACAATAGTGGG
>CANRBK010000028.1 GCA_947628845.1 uncultured Clostridia bacterium
TTTCTTCCTTCATTCTCTAAACTATAGCTCTCTCTCTCTCTCTCTCTCTCTCTCTCTCTACAGCCACATACTTTCTAGGTTTCATTGTTCTTTCACTCCTTCTTTTGTTTTTTCTTTTTTATTTATATCATAATTGAAATTTTATTACACTCCTTCAGTTCGTTTTTTATTATAATGAAGTGAAAAAATAAATTCAATTATAAATAATATGCTTTGTATTAAGTGTTACTTAAAATATTCCTACTATTTTTTCGTCTTCATCTATATCTATATTTTCTGCTGCTGGTACTCTTGGTAATCCTGGCATAGTCATTATTTTACCAGAAATAGCAACTATAAATCCTGCTCCGGCTTTTAGGTTTACATCTCTAATTGTAATTTTAAAAGGTTCTTTGCAATCTAAATTTTTTGCATCATCTGAAAATGAATATTGAGTCTTTGCAATACATACTGGTAAATTTCCAAAACCTAATTTTTGTATTCTCTCTATTTCTTTATTAGATTCTTCTGAAAAATCTACTCCTATTGCTCCATATACTTCTTTTGCCACTTTTTCTATTTTTGTTTTTATATTATCTTCTAAATCATATATAAATTTAAAATGTTCTGGTTGTTCTACTAAATCAACAAGCTTATTTGCAATATCTATTGCACCTTCTCCTCCTTTTGCCCATCCTTCAACAAGACTTACATCTACTCCTTTTTCTTTTAAGCTTGTCTCTATATAGCTAATTTCTTTATCTGTATCAGTATTATATTTATTTATAGCAACTATAACATTTAGTCCAAATTTATCTTTTAAATTTTCTATATGTTTATATAAATTGTCCATTCCATTTTGTAAGCCTTCTAAATTTTCTTCTTGTATTTTATCCTTTTCTATTCCTCCATGATATTTTAGTGCTTTAATAGTTGCTACAATAACAACTGCATCTGGTTTTATACCCGCTTTTCTACATTTTATATCTAAAAATTTTTCAGCACCTAAATCAGCACCAAATCCCGCTTCTGTTACTACATAATCTGCTAGTTTCATTGCAGTTTTCGTTGCTATTATGCTATTGCAACCATGTGCAATATTAGCAAATGGTCCTCCATGTATTATTGCTGGAGTATGTTCTAATGTTTGAACTAAATTTGGCTTTATTGCATCTTTTAAAAGTACTGTCATAGCTCCTTCTGCCTTTAAATCTTTTGCATATATAGGTTCTTTTTTTAAATTATATCCTATTATTATGTTTCCTAACTTTTCTTTTAAGTCTTCAATATTTTCTGATAAGCATAAAATAGCCATAATCTCTGAAGCAACTGTTATATCAAATCCATCTTCTCTTGGTACAATATTTTTCTCTCCTGATAATCCTGTTTGTACTTTTCTTAATTGTCTATCATTTAAATCCACACATCTTTTCCAAGTAACTTCTTGAATATCTAATTCATTTCCAAAATAAATATGATTATCTATAATACTTGATAATAAGTTATTTGCTGAAGTCATAGCATGTATGTCACCTGTAAAATGAAGATTTATATCTTCCATAGGCGCAACTTGTACATATCCTCCTCCTGTTGCTCCACCTTTTATTCCAAATACTGGTCCAAGAGATGGCTCTCTTAATGCTAATATAGATTTTTTTCCGATCTTTGAAAGTCCATCTGCTATTGCTATTGATATTGTTGTTTTTCCTTCTCCCAATGGTGTAGGGTTTATAGCAGTAACTAATATCAATTTTCCATCTTTTTTATCTTCTAATTTTTCATATACTGATTTAGAAATTTTAGCTTTATATTTTCCATAACATTCTAAATCATCATCTTCTATATTTAACTTTTGTGCTATTTTTACTATTGTTTCTAATTCTGTATTTCTTGCAATTTCTATATCTGTCATTTTACCATCTCCCTTCTTTTTCTATGCTATAAGACCTACTATAAGTCCTATTAATGATCCTATAAATACTTGTACAGGTGTATGTCCTAAACCTTCTACTAACTTTTCTGAAACTTGAGGTTCTATAAGTCCTGGTGTTTCAATTATTTTATTTAATAAAGCTGCTTGTTTTCCAGCTGCCCTTCTTACGCCACAAGCATCATACATAACCACTAAAGAAAAAATAAGTGATATAGCAAAAATAGGAGTATTAACTCCCTGCTCTTTTCCTACTAAAGTTGTTAAGCTTGTTACTACTGCTGCATGAGAACTTGGCATTCCTCCTGCACCTAGTATTCTTTTAAAGTTAAATTTCTTTGTTATTATCAAATCATAAATAACTTTAAATGTTTGTATAAAAAACCATAATAGAAATGGTATATATATGTATTTATTTTGTAAAAAACCTATAAAATTGTTCACTGCTTCTTCCCCTAATTATTTTAATTTCCTTCTGTAAAATTGTTTTCTTCTATATTGCCATCTTTTTCTAACAAAATTGTTATTTTTTTTTCGGCATCTTCTAGTATCTTATTACATTCTTTTGATATTTTTATACCTTCTTCGAATTTTGTTATTGAATCGTCAAGATTTAAATCCCCTTTTTCTAATTCCGTTACTATATTTTCTAATTTTTCCATATTATCTTCAAAATTTGATTTTGCCATGTTCTTCTCCTCTAAATTATTTATGTTACATCTCTTTAATTGTACCTGATTGTACATTAACCATGTATCTTGCAACTTCTGTTAAATTTGAATCTTTGCTTCTTACAGTAACTTGATATGTTCCATCACTTTGTAATTCTGCTTCAAATTTATAAGAATCAACAGATAATCCCCACTCTTTTTTTGCCATATCTAATGCTTTTTGTTCATTATTTACAGAAGTATTTTCATTTTTACTTTCTTGTTCTTCTCTACCTATAACACTACTACTAGCTTGAGCTTGATTATTTTGTGTTGTTGCATTTTTTTCATTTTTATTCTCTACAATGTTATTTTCTACACTTGAATTTTCTGAATCATTAAAATATTTAAGCATTTCATTTATCTGTTCTTCTTCTTTACTTCCAGAATTATAATTTACTCTGCTATTTACTATTCCTATTATTCCTATTGCAATTGCTGCTATTATTAATATTGCTATTATTATTTTTGTTTTATTTGTCATAATTATCTCTCCTTCACTATAAAATTTGTGCTGTTTTTTCTCCATCTATAAATTTTATATTTATTTTATTTCCTACTTCTAGATCTTTTATTGTCTTTACTATTTTGTTATCTTTTTCAACAATTGAATATCCTCTTTTTAATGTTTTTAAAGGACTTAAAGTATCTAATTTAGAAATCAATTCAATATATTTTGTTTTTTCTTCTTTTTGCTTAATATTTATATTATTTTCCAATGTTTTTATGTATGTGTCTATTTTTTGATAATTGTCATTTATAATTCTAAATGGTTCTTTAAACACTCTACTTGACATACATTTATCATATCTTAATTTCATTATTTCTACTTTTTTTATGAGAGATTGTCTTAATCTACTTTGACATATATTTATTTTTTGTTTAATCTCATATATATCAGGAACTGCAAGTTCTGCAGCAGCTGATGGTGTTGGCGCTCTTAAGTCTGCAACAAAATCCGATATTGAAAAATCAGTTTCATGGCCTACTGCAGAAATTATAGGTATTTCTGAATTATATATTGCGTGAGCAACTATTTCTTCATTAAAAGGCCATAAATCTTCTAGCGAGCCTCCTCCTCTTGCTAAAATTAGTACATCTGCTAATTTATTTTTATTCATAAATTTAATACCATCTACTATTTTTTCAGCAGCTCCTTCTCCTTGAACAGGTACTGGATATAATCTTATATATACATTAGGATTTCTTCTTGTACTAACATTTATTATATCTTTTATTACTGAGCCTGTTTGTGATGTTAAAACTCCTATTATTTTTGGCATTTGCGGAATTTTTTGTTTATGAGCTTCTTCAAAATATCCTTCTTGTTCTAGTCTTTGTTTTAATTCTTCATATTTTTTATATAGTATTCCTACCCCATCTTCTTGCATTGCTTTAACATATATTTGATAAACTCCATCTCTTTCAAAAACAGAAACTCCTCCAACTAAAAATACTTTCATTCCATCTTTAGGCATAAAGTCAAGTCTTTGTGCATAACTTTTGAACATTACACACTTAATTAAAGAATTTTCATCTTTTAATGTAAAATACATATGCCCTGTATAATGATTTTTAAAATTTGATATTTCGCCTTTTACTAAAACATTATTTAGATATTCATCATTTTCAAATTTGTCTTTTATATAGTTATTTAATTCACTTACACTAATTGCAATATTTTCATACTTCATTTGCTACATATCCTTTACTACACTTGCTAATATTCCATTCACGAAGTTTTTAGATTTATCTTCTCCATACTTTTTAGCCAGTTCTACTGCTTCATTTATAGCTACTTTATATGGTATTTGAGTGTATTTTATTTCATATATTGCTAATTTCAGTATTGACAAGTCCATTTTTGAAATTCTATTTAATTTCCAATCTTCTTTTAAGTTTTCTTCTATATTTTTCAACACTTGCTCATTGTTTTTTTGAATTCCTAAAATTACATCTCTTATATATTTTTGCGTTTCACTATCTTTTATTTCATTACTTTCAAAAAATAAATCCATTTGTTCTTCTATTAAATCCGGTTTTTGAATCTCTAAACTATATATTAGTTTGAAAGCATTTTCTCTCATTGATGATCTATTCATTTCTTTACATCCTATCTATAAATTTTTTTAATTTAGTTTTTACTTCGTCTTTATTTTGTTGTACATAATTTCCTATTATTGCTCCTGCTAATATTAGTAATACTCCTATTATCAACGCATATAATTTTGTGGCTAATATTACTATTGCAATTATTATTCCTATTATTGCTCCTTTATATTGACTTATAAATTTTTTAAAATCTTCCATATCTTTGTTTCCTTCCATTTAATTATAATAATTTTATTGTTTATCAGCCTTATTTTCTTTTTCTTGAACTACTTTTTTTATAGTAATATTTACTTCTTTTACTTCTAAATCTGTAGTTTGTTTTACTTTGTCTTTTATTTGATTTTGTAAATTAACTGATAAGTCTTTTATTATTGTGTCTTCTCCTATAACTAAATTAACAAAAATATTAATATTATTTTCTTTATCTACTTCTACTCTTGATGTTACTTCTTTAGCCATTTTATATTCTTTAGTTACAGCTTCTACTAAATTTTCAATTGTTTCTTTAGATATCATCAATTTTCCATTATCATTTGCTAAAAGTACTCCTTGTTTATCTTTAAGCTCTTTTTTAGATGTTGGATCGAAAAATATGCATCTTATTGATAATAATATGAATAATATACTTATCCCTAAAATAACTTTTGATGATGTTTCAGATATTATTAACGTTTTTATTAAACTTTGTACAATATCTATATCTAACCAACCAAATATCAATAAACATGCTATAATTGAAATTATTAGTACTAAATTTGAATATATTATTAGTGCAATTTTTTCTATAATTTTCATCTTATTTACCTCTCTTTTCTATTCTTCATTTGAAATTTGTTCATTCCTAGAGTTTTCTTGATTTTTTTCTTCATTTTTTAAAATATCTGTATTAACTCCTTGTACATGAACATTTACTTCTTCTACTTTAAATCCTGTCATACTTTCTACTGATTTTTTTACTCTATTTTGTATTTCAAATGCTATATCTGGTATTCTTGAACCATATTCTACTATTATATTTACATCTATTTTTGTTGAATTTTCTGCTTTTTCTACTTTAATTCCTTTTGCTAAATTCTTTTTTCCGCTTAATACTTCTGATATTCCACCTGCAAATCCACCTGACATTGATGCAACTCCTTGTACTTCTGATACTGCTACTCCTGCTATTACTGCTATTACATCATTTGATATTTCTATGCCATTTTCTGTATCCTGTATCTCTTTTTTTGCTTCCTCATTCTCTATTTTTGTGTCTTTTTCCTCCATATAAATTCCTCCTTTAAAATTTAAAATTGATATACTTAAATCTTGTTATAAGTATATCAATCTTTGGTATTTTTTACAACCTTTTTATTCAAATATTTCAAATTCATTTATTGGATTTCCTCTTAAAAAATCACAAACGTTCATTTTTTTAGCATTTTCACCTTGTATTTCTATAACTTGTAAAATTCCATCTTTTGTTTTTATAAATAACCCATCTCGTTGATTAGACACAAGTATGGTTCCATTCTTTATAATGTTTATGTTGTCTGGAGCGTATTCTATACTTTTAGAAATATCGACTTTCCAAAATTTTATTTTTTTGCCATTTAAAAATGTGTATGCTCCCATTATAGGATTTAACCCTCTAACTAAATTTTTTATTTCTTGTGCTGTTTTATTCTCCCAATCAATTTTTGCCATTTCTTTATTTAACATTGGTGCTAATGTAAAATTTTCTCCTTGTTTTTCTCTCGGTGCAGTACCACTTTCAATCTGTTTTAAAGTTTCTACTAATAATTTGCCACCAATTTTAGCAAGTCTATCCCATAGTTCTCCTGTTGTTTCATCTTCTCCTATATCAACTTCTTGTTTTAAAATCATATCTCCTGTATCCATTCCAACATCCATATACATTGTTGTTATTCCAGTCTTTTTATCTCCATTTAATACCGCCCATTGAATTGGTGCTGCTCCTCTGTATTCAGGAAGTAATGAGCCATGCACATTTATACATCCGTATTTAGGAATATCTAATATTTCTTTTGGAAGAATTTTACCATACGCTACTACACATATAACATCTGGCTTTAAGTCTTGCATTTCTTTTATAAATTCTTCATTATTTCTAACCTTTACTGGTTGATATACTGGAATATTTTTTTCTATTGCAAATTCTTTTACAGGAGATGCAATCATTTTCATCCCTCTGCCTTTTGGTTTGTCTGGATTTGTTACTACTCCCAATATATTGTATTTTGCATTATATAGTGCTTCTAAACTTTCTTTTGCAAAATCTGGTGTTCCCATAAATAATATATTCATATTTAATTTCCTTTCAAAATTAATTTTCAGGCTCAATATACTCTAATGTTCCTGGTAATATTTTATCTACAAAAACTTCGCCTTCTAAGTGATCACATTCATGGCAAATTGCTTGTGCAAATAAATCTTTTGCTTTTACTTTTATCCTTTTCCCATTTCTGTCAGTATATTCTGCAGTTACTTCTTCTGGTCTAATTACTTTTGCGAATTTATTTGGAAAACTTAAACATCCTTCTTCGACTTCATGTTCTCCTTTTGTTTTTAATATAATTGGATTTATTAAAACTATTGGGCCTTTGTCATCATATAAATCAATAACTACTACTCTTTTTAGTATTCCTACTTGAACTGCTGCTAAGCCTACTCCATTATATTTGTGCATTGTTTCTATCATATCATCTATTAGTATTTGTAATTTATCATCTATTACTTCTACTTCTCTAGATTTTTTGCTTAGAATTTCGTCTCCTTCTAATCTTAAATTTCTTATTGCCATTTTTGTTATTCCCCCTCTTTTTGTCCCAGAGGGGACGTTTACCAGTGGGACATTTTTGCCCTTAATATTTTTTATTCTTAAATAATATAAAAATGTCCCACAGGTAAACGTCCCCTCTGGGACATCATACCATGTTATTTGGATTTATATCTATTGAAATCTTAGTATCTTTATAGTCTTTTTCATATAAATTTTTTAATAATTCATTTAAAGTATTATTTGCTTCTTTATCCATATTTCCCTTTATTATTATTCTCCATCTATATCTGTTTTGTATTTTATCTATTGGTGATGGCATTGGTTTAAATATTTTAAATTTTTCATTATCTAAATTTTTTATTGTAAATTCATATACAATATTGGCTACTTTTCTTATTTCTTCTTCATTTGAGCTATTAAATCCAATTATTATTATATCGCAAAATGGTGGATATTTCAACTGCTTTCTTAATGCTATTTCCGTTTCATAAAATGTTTCATAATCTTGTTTTTGTGCATCTTGTATACTGAAATTTTCTGGATTATAGCTTTGTATTATTACTTTTCCTGGTAAATTTTCTCTACCAGCCCTTCCAGCTACTTGTGTTAATATTTGGAATGTTCTTTCAGTAGCTCTATAATCATCTATATTTAAAGAGCTATCTGCTGCTATTACTCCTACAAGTGTTACTTTAGGAAAATGATGTCCTTTTACTACCATTTGTGTACCTATAAGTATATCTATATCTTCATTTTTAAATTTATTTAATATTTCTTCATGTGAATTTTTTTTTGTTATTGTATCTACATCCATTCTAATTAGCTTTGCTTGTGGAAATTGCTTATGTATCTCTTGTTCTAGTTTTTGTGTGCCTGTTCCAAAATATCTTATTTTGTCGCTCCCACATTCAGGGCATTTTTTTACTAATTTTTCTTCATATCCACAATAATGGCATTTTAGTTTATTTTCGTAACTATGATATGTCATACTAATATTGCAATTTTTGCATTTAATAGTATACCCACAATTTCTACACATTATAAATGTAGAATATCCCCTTCTATTTAAAAATAATATTGTTTGTAATTTATCTTTTAGATTTTGTTCAATTGCTTGATATAAATTAAAACTTAACATAGATCTATTTCCATTTGCAAGTTCTTGTTTTAAATCTACTATTTCTACTTTTGGTAGATTTGATTTATTAGCTCTTTTAGTAAGTTTTAATAATTCAATTTTTCCATTATTTGCATCATAAAATGTGTTAATATCAGGAGTTGCACTACCTAATATTAGTGGAATATTAGTTTCTTTTGCAATTTTGTTTGCAATTTCTTTTGCATTATATTTAGGAGTTGCTTCTGATTTATATGAACTATCATGTTCTTCATCAATTATTATTATTCCTAAATTCTGAGTAGGTGCAAATATTGCTGATCTTGCTCCTATTACAATCTTTGCTTTGCCATCTTTTATTCTTTCCCATTCATCATGCCTTTCTCCTACTGATAATTTGCTATGTAAAACTGCAATTGCTTCTTTACCAAATCTGGATATAAATCTATCTAACATTTGTGGCGTTAAAGATATTTCTGGTACTAATACAATAGCGGCTTTATCCTGCTCTATAACTTTTTTTATCAATTGTAAATATACTTCAGTTTTTCCTGAGCCAGTAACTCCATATAATAAAAATTGCTTATATTTATTTTTATCTATTGTGTCCGAAACTTCATTAAATGCTACTTGTTGTTCATCTGTTAATTTTAAATTTTGTGTATCTTCTACTTTTTTACTATTTAATGGATTTCTATCAATTTTTGTTTGTACTGATTCTAAATATCCATTTTTTATAAGTGTATTAACTATAGCTCTTGAGCAATCTGTAAATGTTTCTATGTCTGGTATTGTGCATCCTTCATTATCTTTTACAAAATTTAAGATTCTAACATGTTTTTCTGATTTTATTTTTTTATTATCTATATCAAAAGTAATTTCTTCAAAATCTTTTTTTAAATATATTGTATTTATTGTTTTATCTTGAATTCTATTTTTTACGTTTTTTGTTCTTGTTCCTGGAGTTTGCATCAATTTTATGCACTCTGACATATTACAAAAATATCTTCTAGCCATCCAATTGGCAAGTTCTATTTGTTTATCTGTTAAACCTATTTCTACTTTTGCTATATCTTTAATTTCAAATTCTGATTTGTCCTTTATTTTTACAACATGTGCTTCTTCTAAATTTTTAAATCTACCAAATGGCACCAAAACTTTACTGCCTATGAAAATCATCTCTTGTATTTCTTTTGGAATGTTATAATCAAATGTTTTATTTAATTTCTTTGCACTACTACTAATAATTACTTCTGCTACCATTTCTTCTCCTTTTGAGACATTTTACTATATTTCTTACACTAAATCAATAAATTATTTTTAATTTATTAACTTTTATCTTTTTATATGTTATAATAGTTTTTAAATTTAACAATATAATAGAATAGGTGAGAATATGGACGAAGAAAGATTTATATTAACAAAAAAAGCCGGAATTTATGGTATTGTTGGTAATATATTTTTACTAATTATAAAGGCTATAGTTGGATTTATTTTTAAAAGTCAAGCTATGATTGCAGATAGCTTTAATAGTGCAAGTGATATTTTTGCTTCATTGATGACTTTTATTGGTAATAGAATTGCAAGTGCTCCAAATGATGAAGATCATAATTTTGGGCATGGAAAAGCTGAATACATTTTTTCTATGTTTATAGGAATCTCTATGTTTTTTATAGCTGCAAAACTTTTTTATGATTCAATTCATACTTTATTTTTAGGAAGTGAGCTAAAGTTTTCTTGGCTTTTAATATTTGTTTGTATTATAACAATAGCTATGAAAATTTTTCTGTTTATATATACTAAAAAAGCTTATAAAAAATATAATAATATATTGTTGTCATCGAATATGAAAGATCATAGAAATGATTGCATTTTAACTTCTTTTACATTGATTTCTATTATACTTTCTTTATTTGAAATCTATTGGTTTGATAGTGTTGTTGGTATTGGTATTTCTATTTGGATTGCTTGGACTGGTATTTCAATATTTTTAGAAAGTTATAATGTTTTAATGGATGTTTCTATTGACGAAAAAACTAAAGACTTAATTTTTGATATTATTCATACTTATAAAGAAATTAAAAAAATAGGAAATATTTCATCTACTCCAGTTGGTAGTCAATATATAGTTTTTATTACTATATGTTTAGATGGAAATTTATCTACATTTGAAAGTCATGCTTTAGCTAATAGTATTGAAGAAACTATAAATAATTTGCATAATGTTTATAAAACAATAGTACATGTAGAACCAATTTAAAAAGGAATCCTTTATATTTGAATTCCTTTTTTTATATTTCAATTATAAACTATGGTATACTAACTAATTGAGGATCTGATGTTACTTCACTTCCATGCACTACTTTTACATAGTAATTCCCCTCTTTTGTAACATAAAATACTAAATTATTTGCTGTACTCCAAGTTTCTTCTTCATCTAATCTATACTTTACTTCCCAATTGTTTATATATCCATTATATTTAATATTTGAAACCTCTATCTTCCATCTATCTCCTTCTTGTACACTATTAACCTCAAAATCACATGTTTTTTGTTTATTTTTATCTGAATAATTTACATTATATATGAAATCATCTATTTGATTAGCCATATAATAAACATTTCCATCATATTTAACACCTTGATAACAAATCACATATCTATATTCAAAATTTATTAAATAGTCTCTCTTTATACCTTCTAATTGTAAATCATTTTCTAATTCTTTATTATTAAAATATCTAAAACCATTTTGTATTTTTGTTTTTTCATCTTCAGTTTTATCTTTATAAATTATATTTGATATTGTATTTGTATTAAATAAATTCTTTTGTTCCGTTGTTAATTGATTTCCTAAATTTATTTCACTATTAGAATTTAATTCATTAACTTTTGTTTGTATTATTTTTAGTTCTTCTTTAAATTCTGTAAATTTTGCATATTCAATTGATGATTTACCAGCATTAGTTACTATAGAAGATAATATTAATATTATAACTATTGTAGTAACAAGTGTTACTAATGTAACGCCTTCTTCTTTCGTTTTTTTCATTATACCCTCCTACTGATTATCTGAAACAAAATGTGGCTGGGGTACTGTGATTCGAACACAGGAATGTCGGAGTCAGAGTCCGATGCCTTACCGCTTGGCGATACCCCAATATAATTATTTTATTCGTCTTATTTATATTATCACAATTTATTTTTTTTGTCTAGAGAACAATAGTGGGCTATTTAAAATTTGGTTAATTTTTTTATTTTGAATTCAGCCCACGTTAAATTGTTCGTCTGCGAAAAATTGCATAGCAATTTTTCTGTGGAATACTTTATATTATAGGAAATTCGAAGAATTTTCCTATAATATAAAATATAGAACATATAACCTATTTAAGATTATATGTTCCAACATCTTTATTCCAAGTATCTAAAACATATTGTTTTTCAGATTTAGGAACTAACGCTACTCTAAAAGCTGACATTGGTTTTTGTTTATTATACATACATTCTTGTCCATCTGAACAAGCCGTAATCCAACCAGTTCCGTTTACTAAAATTTGATATATTATAGAAAATTGTGAATAATCTTTCAATTTCATAGTAATTCCTGAAATTCCATAATAAAATTCTTCTGATGGTTGTATAGGATTATTTCCATTTATATCAGTGGCATAACTTATATTCATACCAGCTCCTCCAAGTTGAAAATATTTTTTATCTCCTATAGTTACTAAATCGTTAGATTTCATTGATTTATATGTACCTTTACTCGGATTATAACCATAATTATATATCATATTTGATGTACTACATCTTGCTTGGCTTCCTTCGCCCCAATTTGTATAAATATATGCATTGGCTTGTACAAAATCCGAATCTATATTTCCTGTAATATTAAAAGCTAATGCTTCTGTTTTATATTTTGGATTTGTTTTTACAGCTTCACTTCCAGCAACATCATAGTTTCCATATCCATAAGTCCAATCTATCTTAGAGTTATGAGAAGCATAAATAATATTTATATATGTTGCTTTTGTAATATTTATATTAACAAATGCCTTATTTGATGCATAATCTACAATTGGTAAATCATAAGAGATGTTATTAGTAAATTCTTTTTCTGCTTTTAATTTATCTTCTGAAAATTTCCATCCATCTATTTTTCTTATTTTTTCACTAAAATTTATAATACCTAAAACTTTACCTTTATCTAATATATTTTCAATAAGCTCACCATCTGGAGATACATTATCTATTAAAATTTTTGTATCTATTTCTTTAAAGTCATTTACCAAATTTCCTTTATCAACTGCTATTCCTTCTAATAGTTCAACTTTTAAATCTCCATTACCTTCTATATTATTTAATTTTATTTCATATATTGATTCTTCTTGTAAATCTTCAATTTTAGTTAAACTCATATTTTTTAAATCAATATAAACATCATTAACTTTCACTTTTATATGTTCTGAATCAAAAAATATATTTTTTATATTTTTTTCTATAATTTTTATTTTTATAGTTATTGTATGCGTTTTATTAGCATAATTTTCATACCCAACATTTGTATTTTCTATACTTAGTAATTCTATTACTGGTTTTGTTCTATCTATATTAAGATTCGCTATATAAAATTCATTCTTTATTATATATTTTGCATTTACAAATGTATTTATTAAAATACAAAATATACTTAAAAATATAATGCTTAATAATTTATTTTTTATATTTTTCACCTCCTAGTTTAATTCTTCTCCTATTGTATATATATCAAATTGATATTTTTTAATATTTTCTGAATCCATTGTATCTTGAATATCTGTATTGTCATCTTTCATACTTTCAAAATTCCAATACCATTTTATTGTAATAATTATTTTTTCATTTTTGTTTATATAGCCCATAAGATTTTCAGATAATTCTTCCAATGTATTTGATTCACATAATACTTTTTCACCTTTTAAAGCCTTAAAATTTAAATTTTTAGGTTTATTACTTTTACTATTAAATTGAATTTTATATTTTAAATTTTGATTTGATTCTAATAATATGTCAAAACTACCAGTTGTTCCTGGTGCAATCTTTTCATGTACTAGAGTTTGTCCATCTATTGTATCTGATAAATCTATAGATTTAAAATCTGTATTTTTATAGCTTATTTTAAATCTATACTCTTTTACCTTTTTATTTTTTGATATAGTATAATTACTCTTAGAATTTATATTTGAAAATAGCTTTAGAAATAAAATATCATCATTTTGTTGTGTTTTAAAAAAATTATTTAGAAAAAATATTTTTATGATTATAAAAATTAGAATAATTAAAAAAATTAATTTTATAAATTTCTTTCTTTTCATGTTATCACCTTATGCCTTTACCTGTTCAGTATGAACTTTAACTTGAATTTTTTCCATAATATCATAAATTGAATTTGATTTATCTTTATCATAAGTTATTTTTATTTTATATTCAACTTCTTGTTTTCTATCTTTAGAAATTTCAATATATTCTGTTCTATTATTGTTTAAATTTATTTTTTTATTTTCTTGATATAGTTCCAAATTTATTGAATCATCTAGTTTAGGTAAAATTTCTATATAATATTTTAGGTTAGTCTCTGTTATTTTATTTTGTTCATTATAATTTTTTATCTTAAAAGTATATATTCCTTCATTGTTTTCTGCTGTTATATCTAAGGTAGGGTTATTTTCAACAATTAATATTGCTTCTGCAATTTCAGCTTTAGTTTTTACAATTATTTCATCCACTATTTTAGCCATCGCACTTCCGCAAAACAATAATAGTATAATTATAAATGCAACTATAAAACCTGTAAATAATTTTGAATTTTTTTTATCTATATCTCCTTCCTTTTCTATCTTTTCTTTACTAATTATAGGAATATTAGTATAATTTATATTTTGTTTTTTATTCATATTACCTCCTTTTTAAATATATACATTTTCATACTTTTTATATTACTTTATTAATTTTGTGGCATCATTTGTGTTCCTGTTACAACCACATCAAAAGTATAATTTGTTATTTTTTTGCCATCTTGTGTATCTATCATGTCATTTGCTTCTATATCCCTTTCTGTATTTCCAGTTACATAGTTCCAATTCCATCCAATTTGTAATGTTTTTATTTTTTCTTTATCATCTGCATTTATGCTTCCTACTAAATCTTCTTGCAATTCTGATAAAGTATTATATGTTTTTCCTTCATATAAAAATTTTAAATTTGTTGGTTTCTGCGTTTCATTTTCAAATTTCACTATATAGTTAATACCAACTTCTGCTTCTGTTGCATCTATTTTTATTTGAAAACTTCCTTCTGTCCCTGGTGCAATCTTATTATTTTTTATACTTGAATTGTTCAAAGTTGATTTTAAAGAAATCGTTTGCATTTTGTCTTGTTTTTCATTTACCTTAAAGCTCCAAGTAGCAATATCTGCACTTCCTTGTCCTGTTACTTTAGACATATATTTTGCATATGCATCTCCTCCTAGAAATGATAATATTATAGCAATAATTGCAATAATTAATAACACTATTTTTTTAGTTTTTCCCAATAGCATTCCTCCTTTTATTTGATTTTTAATTTTTTTGGATTTTTTTAGATTAAATTTGATAAGCAAAGTTCTTTGAATAGAACCGCTTTTTGATTTAAAATATAAAAAATATGAAAATGTAAGTTAATTATACTTCCAAAATTTGTATTTGTCAACAAAAAAATTTCGACAAAAAACAACACGTATGTGCAATAATTTGACATATACTATATTTCATAACTTTTTTAAAGGCAACATTTTTCATAAATGTTACCTTTTATTAACTCCTATTATACCACCTAAAATACCAAATACTATACTAACTAATATCATTATTATAGCCTGCATATTTAAAGAGAATTTCCAATTTAAAATACTTGATATTAAATATATTATAATAATATAAATTAATCCTACTAAACCACCATTTATTAAGCCATTTTTCTTTATTTTCATATTACCAATTGAACTTCCTATTAAAATGCTTATAGCTGTTATTATCATTATTACTGGACTAATAACATTTTCTTGTACATTTGTATATGTTAAAACAATAGAAAATATTAACAATAGAACTATAGTTGTTATTAATGATAGAAATACTCCTTTTAATATATTATTAATATACATATTTTCTTTAATTTGCATATTTTCCATAATTCCCTCCAAAACTTTTATTAGTACATTATATTAATAATTATTATAAATATGCAGTTATATTTTATTAAAATTTATAAAAATAGGGTTGACAAAATCACTTTATATGAGTTAAAATATATAAGTGCCAACAAAACAAGCACGTAAACTATGGTGGATGTAGCGTAGTTGGTTAACGCGCCAGTTTGTGGCACTGGAGACCGTGGGTTCGAGTCCCATCTTCCACCCCAGTTTTAATATTTATATTGGGCTGTAGCCAAGCTGCTGAGATTGTTCGAAGCGCAGCGAGTTACAATGTCAGTATGCGAAAACTAGGATAAAAATTTATATTGGGCTGTAGCCAAGCGGTAAGGCACCAGACTTTGACTCTGGCATGCGCTAGTTCGAATCTAGCCAGCCCAGCCATTCATATAAGCAACTTTCATTTTTTGAAAGTTGTTTATTTTTTTGTATGTATAACAAAATATATAAAAAATTGATTACAAAAATACTAAAAATGTATTTACAAATAAATTTATAAATGCTATATTTTTAATATGAAATATATGTATAACTTAGTTACATAATGTTTTAGAAAATTGTAAAAATAAAACTAAAGAGAAGGGGAACAGATATAATGAGAATAAAAAATAAAAACAAAGGGATTACTTTAATTGCGTTAGTAATAACAATAATTATCCTTTTAATTTTATCCCGGTATTAGCATAGTAATGTTATCTGGAGAAGATCGGAATACTTTCAAAAGTAATTCAGGCTAAAAACCTTACTAATGAGGAACAAATAAAAGAACAAGTATATTTAGCATATCATTCTGCGTTGATTGAGAGTAAAGGAAAAGTAACAGAGTATTTATTTGCTAAAGAATTAGACAATGAATTTGGAGAACGAGATAAAGATTATACATTAACATCAGATAATGAAGATGTATGGATTGTAACAGTAAATGGAATAGAAGTTATTATAAATGGACTTGACAATAGTACAGAAGAAAATATGAATTTGGAAATATTAGCATCATTGATACCTAGTATGACAAGTTATATAGAACCAAATGGAAAAGTAGATAAAAGTGATGAATATCCAGGAAGATTAGCATGGCAAGCATTCAGTGGTAAAACTCCAAATATGTATGATGCTAGCACTTTTTGGTATAGTAGTGTAGAAAATGCTTGGTTATCTTATGAATGGGAAAATGAAATATCAATAAATAAGATTGTGTTTTGCAAAAATGCACTTCCCCATGTAACAATACAATATTTAAAAGATGGAGAATGGATTGATATAAAAAAATTTGATAGTGATGAAAATTCAAACACTTTTATAGAAAAACAAATATCATTGCCAAACTTCATTAATACAAAAAGTATAAGATTTATAGCATCATCAAGTAATAATTTAGCTATTGCAGGAGTAAAAGTATATGGTTTTAACAAACTAACTGACAATCAAAGATATATTAATATGTATGTAGGAGAGACAAGAGAATTCATTACAACAGGAATTGATGAAGATAATAATGCAATAACTTGGGATATTGACGATAAAAGTATTGCGACAATAGATAATGGAAAAGTAACCGCAATTTCAAGTGGAACTAATAAAATTACTGCGACTGATGGAAAAGAAAAAGCAGAATTCATAATAAATATATTAAAATCTACGGAATCATTGATACCCAATATGACAAGTTATACAGAGCCGAGTGGAAAAGTGGATAAAAGTGATGAATATCCAGGAAGATTAGCATGGCAAGCATTTAGTGGCAGAAGTATAAATATTTATGATGGTAGTACCTTCTGGTTGAGTAATACTGCAAATGCTTGGGTATCATATGAATGGGAAAATGAAGTATCAATAAATAAGATTATATTTTTTAAGCATATACAATCATCAGTAAAAGTACAATATATTAAAGATGGTATTTGGATAGATATACAAGAATTTGAATATGATGGAAGCGCAGATAATTTTATCGAAAAACAAATATCATTTCAAAACTTCATTAAAACAAAAAGTATAAGATTTTTTTCATCTTCAAATTCAGCGATAGCCATTGGAGGTGTTAAAGTCTTAGGAATAAAATGATACTTTGACCCTAAAAAACTTTTGGGAACATATTATGATTGATAGAACAATCGTGGGCTGTTTAAATTTGGTTAATTTTTTTATTTTGAATTCAGCCCACGTAAAATTGCTCGTCTGCGAAAAATTGCATAGTAATTTTTCTTTGGAATACTTTATATTATTATGAAAATATTGCTACTCCTTTTGTTCAAGAAGTTATAAATACAGGGATAAAAGTGGCATAAGTAATTTCTTTGTTTTCCTATGAGAATTATTCTTATAGGAAATTTTCGATATATTAAGCTATTTTAAGACAAATATTGGCAATTCATTGATAAATAGGTAACTTTATGATAATATCAAAAGTAAGGTAAAATAAGCAATAATTTTTAAGGGAGAACATTATAATGAGATGGGTACTAAGGTTTATAAAAGAATATAATTTAAGATATTGGATTGCAAATATTATGATAGTATTAGGTGGAGGAATTTCAAAAGTTTTTCCAGTTATATTATTAGGAGAAATAATAGATAAAGGAATATATCAAAATAATTTTTCAAGTATTCCTTATATGTTTATTATATCTATTAGTATGTAT
>CANRBK010000029.1 GCA_947628845.1 uncultured Clostridia bacterium
TTTTCATTATTTTCACGAATTGTTTCTGCTGATTTTCTTTCTTCCTCAGCTGTTCCCCTTTCTGTTTCTGCTGTTTCTCTTTTTTCTTCTCCCTCAACTCTATCAGCTTCCGATGTTTTTCTTAATTCTTCATTTATTTGTCTTTGTTCTTCATTTGTTTCTCTTATTTTTTCATTTTCTAGTCTATTTTTCTCAGCATCGTCTCTCTTAATTTCTGTTTCTATTCTACTTTCTTCATTGGATTTACGAGTTTCTTCTGCTTCTTCTCTTAATGTTTCTTCATTAACTCTATTTTCTTCAGCATTTTTTCTACTTGTTTCTGATGATATTCTTTCATTTTCAGCAACATTACGAGCAGTTTCTGCTGTTTCTCTCGAACTTTCAGCACTTTCCCTTGTTTTTTCGCTTGTTTGTCTATTTTCTTCATTTTCTTGTCTTTGGCTTTCGTTGTTTTGTCTACTATTTTCTTCACTTTTACGTTTTTCTTCATTTTGCATTCTTGTATCTTCATTTGCGTTTCTAGTTTCCTCTGCTGTTTGTCTTGCTTCTTCATTTGTTTGTCTTATTTGTTCATTTTCTTGCCTTCCTGCTTCTTGTTCATATACATATTTATCTATTTTATCCCAGTTTTCATTTAAAGATTTTGTTACATCAAATAGGTTGTTATTTGTTTCTGGATTATCATGTTTAAATAGTTTTAAGTTTGTTGTTTCACTCATTATTTGCTCCTTTCTCAAGAGCTTGTACTCTTTCTAGTAAATTTTGTATTATTTCATCTTTTTGCTTGTCCTTCTCTTGTAATTCTTTTATTTCTAATTCTTGTGCTTTTGTTTTTAATATTAAAAATTGTTCATAATTAATAGCATAATAGATTGTGTCGTCATCTGTTTTATATTGTGTTTTATACACTATTTCATAATCAAATGGACTTATATTATACTTTTTAAATACTTCTATTAAATCTTGTGCTAAAATACCAAATGAAATTAATCCACCTCTATTTACAATTTTAAATTGCTTCATTTCTATTTCTTTTATTGCTTGTATAAAATTGTTATCTATTTCTTTTATTTCCACTTTTAGTCTTTTATCTGACAATGTTCCTACATTTGTTTCGTCTACCCAAAATTGTAATTGAGATCCTGTCCAGTGGCATCTATATTTATGACCTTCTTCCATCCCATACATTGCAGTTCCACCATTAGTGATTTTAACTTCTGGAGTTTCTATTCCCTTAGATGTGATTTGTGTTTGGTTAATACCATCTGAACATCTAATAACTGCCATATCTGCTGCAATAGCCATGTGACATCTTAATCCTTTACTAATATCTTCCACAATAATCCATGATGCTTCCCCTGTATTCCAAAGTGTTGTATACATTGAAGATTTTTTAAGTAATATTCTATTTGGACACATTGCTATATTAGCATCATCATTTTTATCTCTTATTTTTAAATTTGTGTCCTCGATAGTATAAGCATCAGTTGCTTCTGTATCTATTATTTCTACATGTCCTTTTTCATTAACATTAAAATTATTGCTTTTTATAATAACATTATCTCCAGTTAAATCTATTTCTTTTCCGTTTAAGTGAAATTTTATTAGCTTCGATTTGAGTTTCTTCAGCAGATTGATTGATTTTTGAAATAATTTCATTTTCTCCCACCTTCTTGCTTACTTCGCTATTTATACCTTCTGCAGTTTGTTCTATTTTAGAGTTCATCTGCGTTGTAGTTGAATAATCTTTTAATTTATTATCTGTGGCTGTATTTGAACTATCTATTGCTTCTTGTTTAGCAGTAGAAATTGTTTTATTTACTTCACTTGTTATGCTATCTGCTTTTTGTGTTATTTGTGAGTCTGTTTGTGTTCTTGTATAATAGTTCTCACTTAAATTTTTATTTGTATTCTCTGCTGTTGTTTTTGCTTCATCTGCCGTATTTTTAGCTGTATCGGCTGTTGTTTTTGCTGTTTCTGCATTTGTATTAGCATTACTGGCTACACTATTTGCATTATTTATTCCTGTAGCTAATACAGCAGTTGTATAAGTTATATTATCATCTGTCCATGTAATTTTATTTCTTGTCCATATATATTTACCAATAGTCCATTCATCTTGTGTTGTCTTCCAATCTCCATCTATTTGTTCCGTATCTGAACTAGATAAATAATATTGTTCTTCTATTTCTTTTACTCCTATGCCATTTTCTCCATTTTGACCATTAGAACCTTTTTCTCCAGTATCTCCTTTCGCTCCTGATATACATGTTGGATTACTTATTTCTGTATTTCCATCTACATATGTCATCATTGTTCTTTGCCACATATATTTACCATTTTCCCATGTTGGTGCTGTTGTACTCCATCCTTCTGTTGGTGCTATTGTTTCACTCGTTCCTAATGCATATTCAACATCTACTTTAACTATTGTTGTATTTTCTATAGATTCTACTTTTTCTTCTACATTGCTCACAACATCTTTCATTCCATCTATTGTTTGTTCGTGTTGAGTTAGTTTTTCAGAATTTTCTGTTGTTTCTTGAACTAATTGTGTTATTTTTCCATCCACTTCATCTATTCTACTTTGTACTTTTCTATTTATTGATTTTTGTGCCTCTCTTTTTATAGTTGTTTCTTGTTTTTGTTTAATATTAATATTACTCTTTATATCTGCAATAAATCTATTAGCTAAACGCATTTCACCTTGATAAATAATAGGTTTTTCATCTATTATGATTTTATCTCCCATATCCCATGCTGGATTAATTATCGAAGTTCCTTCAAAACTATTAATTGTTAAATCTTTAACTTTGTTATAAATTTTTTCTACTTGATCTTCATCTACAATAAAAATATTATCTTGACTAACCCATAAAGTATTTCTTGTTTCATTTCCAAATTTAAAACTTCTCGTTCCATCTTCATAAGCTAATCTTGATATTTTGTATTCTTCACCGAATTTATGGTTTTTGAAAAGTTTTAAAGGCATTTCTGCTTCATCTTGCCCAATAATTTTAAAATATATCTTTCCATCTCTACCTGCACAACAAAAGCCTCCAGCACATTCTGCAATCATTCCCATATACTCTCTAGCTGTTATACTATTGTCATATACAGCAATTTGTTTATCTGAATTAAGAAAAGAAGTAGAACCGCAATTCTACTCCCTTTTTACTACATATATCTTGTGCAACTTCTTCTAAAGTGGCATATCCTTTTTGATTTATTAGCTCACTTGCATCATAATAACCATCATCTTTATCAAAGTTAATAACATTATCTAATGCTTTTATATTTATAACATTATCGTCTTCGTCATTGTAATCATCAACATTGAAAATTCCTATAGGTATTATTTCAAAACTACTATCATCTCTAGATAAACTTTTGACTTTAATACCATTTAAATCTCCAACAAGCATACTATTTACTTCGGCAACTGTTAGGGCATAGTTAATCAATATTCCATATTCAATTCTTATAACTTTAGGAATTTGAATATTTGCTTTTTTATGTATTTGTATCTCTATATATTGGCTTGGTGTACTGCCTAATTCTAATTCTTTTTCAAATAATGTGTTTCCAAATTTGAAATCTGTAATATAATTAGGATTTATTAACACTTCATCAAAATAAACATTCATTACTGATTGTCTATTTTTAAATATATTATCTTCCCATTTTGAACTTACTTCTTTATACATTATTAGCCTCCTGTACTGCTTGTTTTTGTGCTTCTGTCAATTCTTTTTGCATCATATTAAAAGACACTTTCCATCTTGATTTGGAAGTGTCTTCATCTTCTCCTGTTTCAATCATTTCAGTTTTTCTTTTACTTACTCTAAATTTAGCATTTTCTAACATTCCTCCGCGGAACAGAAGGACATTTAATAGTTACAAGCATTGGATTTTGATATGTAGCCTGACATAATTCTTGTGCTTCTTTTTCTGTTAAATAGTCCCATGTCATATTACATTTTAATAACCCAACTGCTATCGGATTATCTATTAAAGAACCATCTACAATAGAAGAATAACTATCTTTATCTGTATCTTCAATATCATCACTATATGTAGATGGCGATTTCATTAATTTATTATTTAATTTCCAAAGCATATTATTATCCTCCTACTAATGCTTCTATATCTTTTCCTGTTCTTCTTTTCATATCTTGCAAATTGTCTAATAATATTTGTCCTAGTTTTTGATTTCCTACATTTACTATTAAGTTTATAGGTTGTGAGTTATTACTCCATTCATGATTTGATAATACTTGGTCAAATGTATCTTTAAGTATATTTTGAGGTGTAACAATTTCTGGATTATTATTTGCTCCTGAATACTCTCCTCCTATAAATGCTGTTTCTTCATATAATACTCCACCTTTTGCTAATTGTGGTATTTGTGGAACTCCTATTGTATTTATCCAATTAAATGGTTTTAAGCCCATTATATTTACACTCTTTATTGATTTTAAGGCCTTATTTATTCCGATTAAATGGTATTGATATAACTTTGTTTATTCCATTTATAATTGCATTTACAATTGCTTTTAATCCACTCAATATTCCTTCTTTGATTCCATCAAATATTTTTCCACCTGTACTAAATACATTTTTTACTGCTTGCCAAGCTTGTGTGAATTTTTCTTTAAACCAATTTCCTATGTTTCCAAAAACGGATGTAATAGCATTCCAAGCACCTGATACCCCTTGTTTTACTTTATTTACTATTGTATTCCATACATTAGAAATAGTATTTACTATTCCGTTCCATATATTTGTAATTGTATTTTTTACTGAATTAAATACATTTGATATAATATCTTTTATGCCATTAAATATTGAACTTGCTGTTTCTTTTATTCCATTCCAAATATTAGAAAAGAACTCCTTAATTCCATTCCATACTTCTTTTACTTTATTTATAATACTTTCCCATAAATTAATAAAAAACTGCTTTACACTTTCCCATATTTCTTTTATATTATCTGTAATTTTTTGCCATAATTCTGCAAACCATTCTGAAATTGCACCGCCAATTTTTTATAATCAAAATTATTGAAGTTATTGCTGCAACAATAGCTAAAATAATTAGTGTTATTGGAGAAGTTAGTATTGCAAACAATGCCATTAAACCATTAAGAATAAGTTGTGCAACATTCCAAGAAACAATTCCTGCCACTACTATTGCTATAGCTTCTCCTATTGCAGTTAATATTTCTCTTGCTGGTTCATTTTGACTAATTGCTTGTAAAGCATTTCCTACATTTTGTAACACATCCCCTATTGTCGACATAACTATTTCAAGTATTTTTTCTGCCATTTTTGCAAATCCACTGATTATTGGTTCTAAAAATTGAACAATACCACTAAATGAACTTATAATTCCATCTAAAAATGATTGAAATCCTGTACTTGATACTAAATTTAAAATAGCATTTGTAATTTCATTTATCATATTAGCTATTCCCTGTATGATTTCTGTTCCATTATTATCATTTTCCCAAGCATTTGCCCAAGCATTTCCTATTTGACCTATTGAATTTAAAATATTTGCTATTATTGAATATATTGTTCCATTTGTAAATATTGTTTCTATACTACTCCACATTGCACTAATAGTTTTTCCTATTCCATTAAATGCGTTTTTAAATGCTTCAATAACTATTTGTCCATAATTATCCCAGCTATCTTTTAGAGGTTTGAAGAAATCATATAATTTTTGACCTAATGAACTCATTTGAGTATCTACTTGTGATAAATCCATACTTGGTGTTGTTGTTCCGCCTCCGCTAGCACTATCTGAATTATCTTGTGTCTGCACATTATTTATTTCATCATGTACACCTGCTAATTGCTTTGCTTCTTTTGTTGCCTTTTTAGTATTACCAGCTACCTTGCTCATTGATGTAGCTGATGCATTTGCAAATATATTTACTCTAAATAATGCATATACTACACTTTGAATTGCTTTCATTAATTGATAAACTAAATTTGTTACAAATTTAATAACTGGAGCTAGTACACTTCCCATAGCATTTTTCATATAATCAATATTTGCTGAAAGTTGTTGTGCTCCTGCATTTTGTGATGATAACCAACTTTGAGCTGAACTACTTAAAACTGAATAAATTCCACGCAAAGAAAAAAGAGCCATAGCATATCTTAAAATATGTCTTAACCCATTTTTTAAATTTTTTTCAATACCTTTTATATTGTTTGTTATATTCTGTGTTATTTTGGGCATCTGACTAAAACCATTTTTAAAACTTATTATACTTTCTTTTGCTTGCTCCAATTTATTCTTAAACACACTAAAAAAACTAGTCAATTTACTTTGACTAGCTCCTGTTTGTGATGTTTCTTGTTTTAACTGAGACATTCTTGATTTTGCTTCATTTAATTCTTTATTATATTGTTCTATCTCTATATACAACTTTTGTGCTTGTTTGTCTAAAGTTGTGAAGTCTTTATTTTTAGCTAATGCATTATTTACTATATTATCCATTGATTTGTCATTTGTAGATATTCCATTAGGTGTTACTTCTTTTTTCGTATTACTTACTATCTCATCTATTTGTGGATTTATTATATTTAATTTCATCTGTCGGGCATTTATTTTTTCTTGTAGACTATCTATTTGCTTTTGAATTTGATTAATTTGTTTTTGTGCTTCTTCGTTATTTACTACTAGTTTTATTTTATTGTTTTCATTTGATTTTTTCAAATCTGCCACTTTCTTTTTTATGAATTGTACTGCTTGTGTTACTTTATTTGTCATTTGTTTTGTATCAATATTTGCCATGCTTTCTTTTACTTTTTTCGCCATTTCTTTAAGTGCTGGTTCCAATTTTTTTATTTCTTTCATTACTTCTTCCGTTCTTGCAGTTACAATTATTTCTATCTCCTCAATCGTCATTTTAATCCCTCCTTTCCTATAAAATAAAAACACCTACCTAAGTAAGTGTTTTTTACTATTTAATATTATTATCGTCCTAAATAAAAACATATTAGCTACTGATTGCTGTATAAAACCAAATTTTATATATATGACTTTATACCCTCCATTTTTCATATTTTCTATAATTGTATCTATCTGAAATGTATATTTATTTTCGCATTTCCAACCATTTATTATTGATTTAGACATAGTGTTTATCATTATTATATGTTTTCATTATTTTTCTTTTTTAATTATATTATTACTTAAATATACTTGTTGGAGCATGCCCCATTTTCCCTTTCTTTATTATCCATGTATTACCACAATTTTGGCAAATTCCCATAGTAGAATTAATTGTCTTAGTTTTATTTGTCCCTTTAGATTTTTTCCAAAATAAATTAGACATACCAAGTGTGCATATAGCACTAAATCCTCTTGCACTATTATTTATATGTCCTCCAAATCCAATACCTTTTTTATTAGTTTGTTGTCCTTCTTCAACAAGCTGAATTTGAACATTTTCACTCCCACATTTTGGACATTTCATTTTTATTTTCCTCCCTTTATTTTTATTATAAGAAATTATATCACTATAAGTTATATTTGTTTGTCAAATTTTGTCGAAAAAATTATTTTTTAAATAATTCTTTAAACATTTTTCTAAGAGGAACTATTTTGGGTTTCTTTCGCATACTATCTCCTTGTAATAATTTATCTGTTACCGCTTCTTGTAATATTACTGATTGTTTAAAATCTTCTTTTTGTTTTATAAATTGTATTTCACAAAATAAATATATATCTTTAAATCTACTATTCCAAAAATCTTTTGGTATAACACCGAAGTAATAAGCTAAAGCTTCTAAAGAATAAATAACATCATTTAAAGTCTTGGCTTCTTTTAAATTATCTACTATATCATCTAAACTTGAGACATTGCTTCTTGTTCTACTATTTTTGTCATTGCCTTTTCTGCTGATTCTTTCATTAAATTGTTCATATCTATTCCTGCTAATGGGTTTGATATCTTTTGAGCTAAATCCTTTTTGTTCATTTTGGTTTTGAAAAAACCCTCCTCATTTATTACCTCTGCTATTTCTTTAAAAATATCTTCATAGCTTTTATTATTTTCTTTTTTATAATCATCAAGAAAATCATATACTTCTTCACTTGATTTAAATGACTTTGCTCCATTTTCTACATCTTCAGCAAACGAATACATAATTTTAGATAATGCATCTAAATCATTTTCATTCATAGCTTTAAAGTATAAATCTTCAAAATTTTTTTCTCCTAATAATTTGGATATATTTACTATTTTTCTTGTTGTAAATACTAATACGATCGTTTTATTATTTGTTTTTAATTCCATTTTTACTCTCCTTTGCAAAAGAGAGCAAGATTTTACTCTTGCTCGTTATTTGTTGAAGTATCTTCTACTTCTTTACTTTTATTTATATTTATCCTTTTAGCAGTCCTACTTTTTGTTTTTAAAATAGAACTACTCTGCACTGGGAAATTGTTCATAGCTTTCTTCTACTTTTGATGTTCTGTAAATAGTTATCGTATCTTTTATCCATTCCTCATCTGATAGCTCATCTCCAATAGTTACTAAGTTTCCTTGAAATTTCTTAACAAGTGGTTGTTCTCCTTGTGGAGCTGTATTATCTGGGTATTTAACAAAGAAATATCCATCTTGTCTTTCAATTTCTTTTAGCCATTTATGTTGTTTATGTGTATAATAAACTGGTACTTCTATTGTACCTGCTTTTACTTTTCCTGGTCTTGAAAATTCATAATCAATATCTACTGCACTTCCTGTTATTTGTTCTGGTGCCTCCTCTAATGCTGGTATACTCTCTGTTAAACATATTTGTGTTACATCTGTTCCTTCTGCATCTTTTGAATAGTACAATTTTGATAATGTACTAACATCAGGCATTTCATCATAAAATGTTTTTGGTTCTGCCATAATTTATTCCTTCCTTTCTATCTTACATATTCAAATGAGTTAGTTATTGCATTATATCTAACTTCATAAGTTGTTATCAGTCTATATTTTTTTGTTATAGAGTCAAATAAAATAGGACTAGTATTAGTCCTAACTATATTACTTTTTCTTAATTCTAAATCTGTATTATTAGCCATTTCCATACAAAATCTTTGTTTATTGCTCCAATGTTCAATTGAAAATTGAAATGTTTTCCTTATTGGTATTGCATTTCTTGACTTATTAACACTTTCAAGAGGTGTTCCTATTACTCTACATGGAAATATACTTTCTGTTGTAGGTGTTGTTAAAGTCGTTTCTGTTTTTGTTTCCTTAACATCTTCTATATTTTCTAATATATCGTTTAGTATATCTGACATTTGTTCAGTTGTGAAATCTTTCATTTAACCACCTCTTTAAACATTTCATTTAATTTTTTTATTACTATCTCTTTATTTTTTTCCCTTGTTTCAAATTCAGCATCAGTCATAAAGCGATTACTAGACACACCATGAGCAATATAAAATTGTGTATCATTTATTGTAACAATTGGATAATGTAAAACTCTTTCTACTTTATTTGTTGGAATAAACCATTCTGTAAATCCACTTTCTAAAAAATGTTTAGTAGTTCCTATATGTTGCATTTCTGCAAATTGTCCTGTTCCAAAATGTTCAAACATCGCAAAAGGCATTTTGTCTTTATCTGTGTAAATTCTTCCTTTTATTTTCATTGTAGAAGTATCTATCATTTCTACAAGAATGCCATCTTCGTGATGCCCTTTTTCTAATCTCACTGCACAACCTTTAATATTTTTCAATACATCTTCTATACTTTGTTCAATAGTTTTTGGAAGTTTCTGAATTATTTTCTCTATATTATTAAAATTATGCTTTACTTTTACTTCACAATTTAATTTAATGCTCATTTTAATCTCCATTGTATTTTTCTAATTTATATAATATTGTATTTCCTATTTTAGGATTATCTGTCACAATATAATCTGGTGTAAATTTCTCTAAATTTGAAATATCTGTAAAAGATATTCCATTACCTTTTTGTATATCATAATTCATAGTAGTTCTTGCATTCTCTATGCTATAATCTATTTCTCCTGCTGAATTTCTATCTAGTTCATTTATATCTTGTTGTAAATTTAAAAAAGCTGTTTTTGTTTTAGTATTTAATGGTTTAAAGAACCATTTTTTAGATTTTTCGCCATGTTCTTTTACTTCTTCATAGTATGAAATCCATACTTCTGTTAAATATCGTAATAACATTATTTCACCTTCCTTAAATGAGCTTTTATAATGTTATTTCTCATTTTTTCAACAATATCTTCATATGAACTAGATATACTTCCTTCGCTTCGTGAAAGTAATCCCTCTGCTCCGTCTTGCTATATATTCACTTCTTACTGCCTTTTTTATGTATGGAAATAACTTTTTATCATCTTGTTTTCTATTAGAAATATCACAGGCAATAGAAGTCATGTCTTCTATTATATCCTGTAATACCTCATCTGTATTTTCAATATAATTTGCTCCTAAATTAGCTTTTATTTTTTCTAACATTCTATTGCCTCCTTAATTATCCTTTTTGTGGTAATAAAGTTAATAAATCTTCTTTTGTTGCTTTTTTATTGTACTCTATTCCTAATTTGTCTAATTGTTCTTTTATTTCTAGTATCGTCATATTTTTAAATTTTTTTTGATTTTTTCTATCTGTTCCCATTATTGCTAACATAAGTTGCTCCTCCTTTGCCTATGATAATGTTACACCTGATATATCAAGTGTTCTTGTCGCACTTACCTTACCACTTATAGTAATTGTTATAGGTTTCTTTTCATTTAATTTAATCAAGTATTGATAATCAGTTGTACTCAATGTTATAGAGCTTCCACCTTCAAATGAGCAAGTTACTTTATTTTCAACATCCTTTGCCTGTGGTAATTCTATTACTAAGTAATTTCCATCTCCACCTGCACCAGTTATTCCTACTATATGATTAGATGTACCAGTTACTTTGTCTCCATTTATTTGAATACCTGATTGAATATCCTTTGCTGTTTTATTTGTACCTATAACTGATGTTTCATCACTTGGAACTGCCACTTCTATAGTGGCTTTACTAGGGTGTAATTGTATCAGCATAGAATATTGTATCTTCCATTAGTGCTTTAGTTCCTTTATACAAATAATCTTCTAATGCAACCGCATCATCAAATGGAACTTTTTCTGCTCCATATTCAGATACATAGAATGGTTGTGCAATTGCTCCATCCATCATTACTACAACATTTGCTCCTTCTGGTAATCTTGTAGATTCATATACTCTTACAGAGTCATACATACCAATTGCTTGTTCTTTTGGGTCTGTTCCATTTGGTAATTCATCTAATATTTTTTTCATAGCTTTTCTATTTGCACTATCTACAACAATTACCAATAAATCTGATTCAATACCATCAATGAAGTCATTTTTTAATGTTCTTGCTTTTAATAACATTTCATCAAGTGTATCTTGAATATTATCTTTCTTTTCAACCTTTGTTCCTTTTAATACTTCTTTGAAAAATTCTCTATCTAAATATCTAATTATTGCTGACTGATGATTTACTTTTCTTTTTTCTGCCATACCACCAATTCCATATAATTTAACATCTTTTCCTTGTAATTCTTCAACAATTTCTTTGTCAGTATCTATAACTACTTTTACTGGTTGAGCTTTTACTGCTTCCCCTTTTCCTGCTGTTCTTGCTGTTCCTTTATCTTTTAATTCAGCATTTACAAATCTTTTATATTCAATTACTCCACCTTCTGGATCTCCTGAGCCATTTTTAGCTTTAATTTGTTCTGATACTGCTTTTGCACTAACATTTTCTAGAACTCCACTTAATACCTCTTTTAATTTATCTTTTGTTTCACCATCTTTTAGCATTATATTTAATGATTCTTGTGTAATTTCACTCATTTCTTTTTCCTCCTATTTTATATACTTTTTCTTGACATTTCTGTCATTTTAGCTTTTTCAAAGCCTACTTTAGTTGTTGGAGTATCTTCTTTTAATCTTTCATTAACTGCTTTTTCTACTGCTTTATTAAATGCTGTTGATATTTCATCAATTTTTGTATTTAATTCATCAGCTTTTATTGTCTTAAAGTTAAAGTAAGTTAATAAAGAAATATCCAACCCTTTTTCTTTAGCTATTTCAAACGCTTTATCTTTTAATTTAAAAGCATTTAATTCAGCTAAAGCATCTTCTTTTTCTTTTCTTTCTTTTTGTGCTTCATATTCTAGCTTTTGTTCTTTGTTCATTTTTGCTAATTTCTCAGCTTCTGTTTTTTCTGTGTCTTGTTCTAACTTCCATTGAGCTTTAGCATTTTCAACTGCTGTTTTCATAGCTTGTGTTTTTTGACTATCTACAAATGATTGAAATTCTTTGTTTGTTTTCATCATTTCTGCGTAATCAACTTTTTTTTCTGTTCCTACTGGTTCTTGTTCTTCTACCCCAGTATTAACATCTTTCTTTTCATCTTCCATTTTTTCTCCTTGTCCCAATCGTTGTTATAAACCCCAATTGTTACTTGATATTTCATTTATTTTATTAAGCCTAACTATGATAAAACGGCATAAAAATAAGAGCCTGTCGACTTGGCTCTTTAATTTATAACTATAAAATTTTAATAACTTATTTATCTTTATCAAAATATCCTATTATTGCTAATGCTATTATAGTACCACATATTATTGCTGTTATTTGTACTGCCATATTTTTTCACCTTCTTTCAATAAAAATAACACTTACTTATTAGTAAGTGCTTTTTCTCTTATTATTTTATCTGCATGTTTAAAATATTGTTTAGTAAAACTTTTCCTTATATATATGTGTCCTGCATCTTTTGGTTTTTCAATCGTTATATGTTTTGCAAGGTGGTCTTGAATTTCTTTATCATTTACTATATTCATTGTTATATCTTCTTTTTTATATATTTTAATTATCTTTTCTTGATTTGTTTCTGATAATATTTCCTTTTTTATATTTTCTTCTTTCTTATTAAGCATTACCTTCCACCTCTTTTACTAAATCATTTAATTCTTTGCTTTGGTTTTTACCAAAATAATACTCTCTATATGCTTCACTCATTATCTCTATAAGTTCTTTATTCTTAAATTTTAATTGTGATGTGAGTTTATCATATCCTAAAAAAGTCTGATAATTGCTAGCTACATGGTATTTTGTCTCTAATCCATAATATGGTATTACTCTTTCTGTATATTCTTTTATTATACTACCATTTATAATATTATTTACTATGTTTTTATAACTATTATATTTTGATACATCTAAGTTATAATACAATGCATGTCCTATCTCATGAATAAATTCTCCTTCTTCTAAATCTGGTAACAATATTATTTCTTTTGTGTATGGATTATAACCGGATGTTTTACTATTATCATTTAAAGTTATTGTTATATTTTCCTTTTCTAGTCTATCTTTTACATTTTGAGGTAACATGTCATATTCTTTTTGTATTACTTTTAAATCATTTAATACATTTTTATAACTTTTTACTACTTTTGTTCTTAAATAATTAGGTATATTATACTCTATATTGTCATTTTTTTCAACTGGTACTTGATATGTAATTGAACTTCTACAATAATGAAAATGATGAGAAATAGGTGGTAAATTTAATCCTAGTACTAAGCCAAAACATTTTATTCTTTCTATTCTTAAATCCTTCTGTGTTTCTCCATAATATCTATTAAATTCATTTTCTTTGTTAATATAAAATGTTTGCCCATCTAGACTATGGCACATTTCAGTTTCGCTTCCATCTATTGTTGCTATAAATTTTACTTTGCTATTATCCTCTGCAACACTTTTTATACCTTCTACCTTTGCTAAATTATTTAATCCTATTAGTTCATTATCTACTGCACCTGATATTTTATCTTGGTTGATTGATAATTTTGCATTTTGTTGTTTTGCAATTATATTTTGGTATATACTATCATCTATGTTGTTTTCTTTATCCTGTTGAATGTTAATTAACATTTGCCTATATATTTGGTCTGCGTTGTACTTTATAATAGCTTCTACATATTGTTTCCAAATATATCCTCTTGCATTTTGCATATCTAATAAAGCTAAAAAAATAGCATCTGGTATTACAGATACTAACTTTCTTTTCTTTTTAGGTAGTGTTTGATTAACTTCCTTCTGTCCTTCTTGATAGTAATAATTTGCAACATCTTTAAATGTATTTAATTCTATTTCTTCTAATTTATCTTGTTCTTCTATATATGAACCATATATCAATAATTCTAGTATTTCATTATTTTTTACTCTTGTTTTTTTATAGATATTATTAGCTAGCATACCAAAGTAACCATTTAGTAAGCCTTTGTCTTTCCATTCTTCTATCTTAGTTTTTACTCTATTTAATGTTTTATTATCAGCTATATTATATAAATGCTCAAAATCTATTTTATAACTATCAAATATTTCTTGTAAATTGTTTTGTGTTTGCTTACTAATGTGATTATATACTTTTTTTAGTTCTCGCATTTTATTATCATGGTATTGCCAATTATTCATCTACAACACCTCTCTAAAAACTTAAACTAAATTCTTTTCTTTGTATTATTGTTTTATCTCCTATTTTTTCTTCTACTTCATGAATAAAATGTATTCCGTTATTATCTTGTTTCTGAACTAATGTGCTTATTTTATTTCCTTTCTTTATTGTTGAAACAATTGAATCTTCTTTTTGTTCTATTACATTTTCCATTTATAACACCTACTTTTCTTCTTTTTTTGTTATTGTATCTGATTGTTTTATATTATCTTTCTTTACTTCATCATCTTGCTCAAATTTTTTATTAGGATTATCTTTCGTTGTATTTAATGCAACATTGCTTACATCTTGTCCCATTTTAGCCATATTTTGAATATTTTTTTCGATATTTTCTTGATTTTGTATATCCATTTCAGCTAATTCACTCTCTGCATCTAAATCATAAGGCAAATGTTCTATTATTGTTTTATCACTTAATAATCCTCTTAACTTTAACCAAATATCTATTATTTCTTGATTATTTTGTGGAAGATTTCTGTTTAGTATTACTTCTATGTCTCTAAAATCATATTCTGTATTTCTTTTTAAGTTAATTCTATTTATTATCATTTCCCACATTCTTAATAATTCTTTTTTAAATAAATGATGTGGTTGTTGTAAAAATTGTTCAAGAGGAAAGAATTTCTTTTCAAGCGCTGCTGCATTATCTGCATTTGTGAATCCTTGATCTGTTACATTTGGTACACCACAAGTCATTAACGCTTCATCTAAACTTGTTTTCTTATGATTTTCTGACGCTGTATCATTTATATTTTTTATTACCCAATCAATATCTCCACTATTATCAGGTGTATAAAATACTGATGCATTTAGTATAGCATTATCTTCTTTTACTCTGTCTGGGTTTTGTATCATAATAGGTTTTCCATTTTCGTCTACTTCTGGTTCTCCGTTTTTATCAGTAACTGGTATTAGTGCATCATTTTCTGGTGTAAATCCTGTTATTTTTAGTTTTGCATTATCATTATATTCGAATGTATTTGCGTTATTCTTTATTACTTGTTCATGTTTCTGTATTAACTTTATTTGATTTTCAAAGAAACAAAGTCCAGTTGGGCTTTCTACTGCAAATATAGGTACATCATTCCATAGAACTTCTTTTTTACTATTTTCTACTTCTTTAAATTCATATTCAACTGATTCAGTTATTGATTTTTTTTCTATTCCATCAACAAATTCCTTTTTATATGTAGAAGTTATTATTTCTAGGTGTGTTTCTATTCCACCACTAGCAGTATTTTCAAACCATGCTCTTAGTAATCCTATTTTTTGTGAAGGTGTATCATAATTCCAAATTGCTACTGAATTTAAGCTAGAAGTATGAGCATATACTTCCTCATTATCTTTATTTTCATAAACTAGGCCATAACATGCACCTGTAACAATAAAATCTAATACAACATCATAGAAAAAGCTACCATTGTCATTATATTTTGTAATATAATCAACGATAGCTTGAAATTCATCTGAATTATTCTTTTCTCCAAATATTTTATTAAAAATTTTTTTTAGTATTCCCTTTTGAGTTTCATTTACTTTTTGTACTTTATATTGTGGTTCTTTTCCTCCAAAATATCCTGATGCAATAATAGATATATATTGTTCTAATGCCACTATTACATCACTTGTATCATTTTCTCTTGTAAATCTTTCATATAAGTATTTTCTATGTAATAATATAGGTAATGCTTTTCCCCATAAAATACTTATATTATTATTTATATTTTCTTCACTTAAAAAATCATCTTGATATTGTATTCTTTTTTGCGCCATTTATTTCTCCTCCTATACTATTTTGTTGTAACCAAAACTTATAGTATTTGGTTTTGGATTTTCATATACACCAGTTAAGCAGTCTTCTGCATCATCATGTTCATTTTTCCCATCTCTTAAATAATGTTTTATATGATTTGCAAATTCTGGCCATTTATCTTCCCAATTAATAGGAAAATATATATTATTCATTACTGCTGTTGAATTACTTAAAATTCTAGCTTTCTTATTTTCGCTTTGATGAAACCAATTTATTTTTGTATGAATATTTTTTAATTCTTTTAGTTCTCTAATAACATTTCTTGCAAATCCTCTACCACCATTATTACTTTCTATATTAGAATATCCTACATGATCGTTTGTCATCATTTTTGCTACTGCTGGTTCTGTTATTTCCATTGCTTCTTGGGTATATATAATATCTAAAATATAATATTCTTTATTGTACATTTGATAATCTATTGAGCATAAAAAATCATCACCTTCATCAGCAGTATCTGTATAATTCATAATATAATGAGCAGGTGGTAATTTATTATACGTTTTAAAATTACTATATAATCTATTTTTTATATCTATTGGCTCTTGCTGATAATTTGCGTACACTATATCTTTGTTCATATTTTTAGTTTTAAAATCAAAATCGTTTCTATTTAAAATTTCTTCACAAAGCATATAACCATTATCTTGAATAGCTTTATAATTTATATGTCTTACATTATCATAATTATCTAATATATAACCTGCTAAGTCATTACTTGCCCATCTTGTCATAATAATAATTAACTTAAAATTACTTTCTGTCCTTGAAAGCATAGTATTGTTGAACCAACTTATTTGTTTTTGTAAAACATTTTCATTATATGCTTCTTTTTCATTTTTAATTAAATCATCTATGATCATCAATGTACAACCAAAACCAGTAGCAGTTCCAGTTGGAGATGTAGCTAAATAATTTGCTTCTCCACTTCCTTCTAATGCCCATTTATTAATACTTGCTTCTCCATATTTTATTTTAGTATTTGGAAATATATCATTATAAACTATTACACCATCTGTTTTTTCTGATGCTATTGTATCTCTTACAGATTTTGCAAATGTACTTGATAATGTTTCATTATATGAACCTGTCATTATTTTTTCTTTGTTATTATTTCCTAGTACCCATTCTACAAATTTGCCTGCTGTTCTTGATTTTCCATGTCTAGGTGGCATATTAATAACTAATATTTTTTCATTACCAAGATAAAATTCTTGTAGTTCATTACATAAATTTTTTAAAAATAATCTATCTTTTTTATAAAAATCTGCCGCAGTTAAATTACAATACTCAAAAAAATCACGTCTAGCTAATTCTAAACGTGCTTGTTTTTTTAATTCTTCTTTTATATTATTCACTATCTGCTATCTTCCTTAATTCTTCTGTTGTCATTCCTAAAAATGGATTATTTAATTCTCCTGATACATTTAAGTTTTCTTTAGGTTTTTCCCCTATAGTATCTCTTATAATTTCATAAGCTCTTGTATTTCCATTTTCTGCTTGCTTTATTAATGCAGTGCTTATTTTATTTTGAGTATTTCCTGTAGATAATAAAAGCAATAATTCCTCTCTTAAAGTTTTCCTTTCTGCTCTTTTTTTAGCACTTGCTTTACCTGCTTTACTTGCATTTTCTCGGCGTTGCTTCGGCGTTAAATCTTCATTTTTAATTAAATTTTGTTCATTTGCCATAAATTATCACCTTCTTTATTTATGTTTTTAATTTTTATTGATTATAATTGTTCTATAAATATCAATTTCTTAAATATTATATTATCCCTTTA
>CANRBK010000030.1 GCA_947628845.1 uncultured Clostridia bacterium
TTTTGGTATCTCGTAACCATTGTTATTACTGGTTTGTATAGGATTGCGGTTATAATATCTCATCTCCTCTGAAAAAACACATCCGCAATATTTTTGCATATATAGTCCTAACTCTCTAGCTTTAGCTTGTCCTTCTCTAAAGCCTACTCTAAAATCTCTATATAAAAAATTCAATTCATACTTTTTAGCGATTTCTTCACATTGTTCTTTTAAAATATCATGTTTTTGATATGGACTAACAAAAAGTGTAGTCGTTATAGTATCATAACCATGTTCTTTTGCATATTTTGCTGTTTGTTCTAAACGAACTCTATAGCAATAATTTGAACATCTATTTTCTAAATCACCTATTACATTTTTGCAAAAGTTATCTAAGCCATATTCTTCTTCAAATATAGCATCTACATTTATACTCTTTGCATATTCTTTTAGAGTATCTCTCCTAGTTTTATATTCTATATATGGATGTATATTTGGATTATACCAATATAATGTTGGCTCTATTCCTTCTTTTCTCAATGATTCTATACAATATACACTACATGGTGCGCAACAAGTATGCATCAATAATTTCATTTTTTTCTTCCTTTCATTCTATTTATAAACTTCGTATATATCTATTGTGTCAATTTGTTTTAAATTATTTCTTATATATTCTATGACCTGTGTTGGCGTTTGCCAATTTTGACTTATGTCTTTTTGTCTAATCAAATATAATGTATTTTCATTTCTTACCTTTATTTTTTCTATCTGTCCTTGTTGTCCGTCTTTTCCTATATTCCCATTTAAAAACATATCATAATCTTTATTATATTTATTTATTGGTACCATTTGCATTGCTGCCTCTGCATCTAATACATAAACCTTTATACCTTCTTTTTCTTTTTCTAAAATATATTGGTCTATAGTATCAATCCTACTTTTAAGGTCTTCATCTATTCTTATATTTTTATAATGTTCTATTTCTGTATTTTTTTCAATATTTATATATATGTATAAATTGCTGATACTAATAACTAAGATTAGTGATAAAATTAATTCCGATATTATCAATGTTATAATTTTATATACTTTATATTTTTTATTATATTTTATTTTTTTATATACATATTTTCCTAATAAAGCTAAAATATATAGCACTTGTATTATTGCAATTATAGTTCCTATTAAAAAGTGTATTACATCTGATATTGGATATATCACTATTATTATAGCTAAACTATACATTAGCATAGTAAGCCATTTTTTTGTATTGTCTGTTTCCTTTTTTTGTATTTTTATTATTATTAAAATAATCGCTGATATTAAAATTGAAATTGGTATTAAATTTGATAATATTTTTATTTCTAAAATATTATTATTTAATAGAAATTTATATGGTATTTTATTTGAAAATGTTTTTATTCCAAGTATTGCATAATTTATAAATTCAGAAATTGCTCCAGTAATAATTAAATATATTAGTAATAAAGCTACTGGTATAACTATTCCTATTACTCTCACCATTGCAATTTTTATATGTTCTTTAATTTCACTCTTATTTTCTATTGTTATTATTTTATATATTACAACAATAATTGAAAGAGTTAATCCTACACTCTGTTTTGTACATATTGCAATTCCTACTAAAATTCCGTATCATAAAGTTTTTCTTTAAGCTATCTTTTTGTGTATTCGATATATCTTTTAATTCTTGATATAATATTATTATTGTTATTAATAATACCGCTACATTATAATCAAAATAGTATATATTCCTACACAAGCTTCCTATCAATGCTGTAAATATTAGTGATATATTTTCTTCTTTTAGTAATAATTTAAAAATTTTATATGTTGTATACAATATTCCCGTCCACATAATTGCTCCTAAAATTCTTGTTATTATTACTTCATTTGCAATTAGTTTTAAAAATATTGCAGTTATCATTGGCAATAATGGTGTTGTTATCATACTTATATCTTTATATGGAACTAATCCTTCAGAAATAGCTCGCGCTGTGTTGTAATTCCATATTTCATCTAAATTATCTATTGGTCGTATAATAATTATAGAAATTATTGATATAAATATTAACAAAATTATTAATATTCTTGCATTCTTCATTATTATTTTCCTTTTCAATTATTTAGGTTTTTTAATTGGATTTACCCATAACCTCTTTTATCTTGAGTTAATGATATTATCTTTTAAAACATAATATGTGATAACTCCATTTTCATGTTTTTCATAGTTTCCTTCTATTATTTCTATCAGTTTCATTCCATATAATATTTGTGCATTTTTATTGTATATATTAATTGTATCTATTATTATTTTAGGTTTTTTATCATATACATATTTTTGTGTTTCTTCTGCTATTGCTCTATCATACATAATTATAGGCATCTGAAAGAAGTATTTAAATTCTGGTTGCTTGTCTAAATATATATAATAATATGGTTGATTCCCTAATACTAAAATTTTATCTTCTTGGTTTATATATGTTTTTATTTCATCCATTGCACTCCTCTTAGTATCACCTTTTTTTGAATTTATTAAAAAGTTATTTATTTGTACAGACGAAAATAATATAGAAATTGCTATACATATATATATTAGTTTAAGTGGTAATTGTTCTTTATACTTTTTTACTCTAGTTTTTTCCATTAAAGATAATATATTACAAATTAAAAATGTTAACTCTAATGTTATACATGGTGCTAATTGTATTAAGTAATGAATATATGTTTTTGGTGCCCATGCTGTTAATATTAAAGATATAATAAAATATAGTGTTATAAATAATTTTATTTTTGTTTGTTTTTTATTAAAAATAACTACAATATTACTTAATACTGCAAATATTATAAAAATTTCATATCCATAAATTTTAATCATATCTATAAAGCATGTTATCTTTTTTATTATAGAAGCTTCAGAGTATTTCATATTCATTATAAAATACGCATTTATAAAATCTTTTATAGCATCATTTTTTAATAAATATATTATTATTGGTACTAATACTATTGCTACTCCTATAAATATATATGATATACATTTTATCAATTCTTTTATTTTGTTATCTTTTATATAATATATTAATTGTGTTATTCCAAAAGCTATCCATATTGAAATATATGTAGGTTTAATAAAGAAATTTATTGTAAATGTAGCTCCTATAATAATCCAAGATTTTTTTATATTAGTTTCTTTTTCGTATAATATTTTTAATATGTAATATTGTGCTATACTCATAAATGTTATTGCATATTCTTCTGTTAAATTTCCACCATCTATGTATCTGAATATTAACATTAGGTATAATAAACTTATTAAAAATGAGCCTTTTTTTAATATTAAATTTGAAGTTTTATAAATATATATCGTTCCTATATATATAAATACTATCTCTATTATAAATAATCCTATATGTGGGCTTATTAAATATGCTAAGGCATTTATTATGTAGATGATTGGTCCTTTATGATCAAATAGGTCTTTATACATTATTTGATTTTGCAGCATTCCTTTTCCCATAATTTGAAATACTGATGGATCATTATACATTGTTCCTTTATAAAATGGTGAAGATATTATGCTTATACAGCTAAGTCCAATTATTATTAGTAATAATATAATTTTATATTTATTTTTCATTAGTTCTCCTTATATTGATATCCTAAATGTTCATATGCTGGAGGTAATATTGTTCTTCCTCTTAATGTTCTTGATATAAATCCTATTTGTATTAAATATGGCTCGTATACATCTTCTATTGTCTCTACTTCTTCTCCTATTGTAACTGCTAATGCTTCTATTCCTACTGGTCTTCCTGCATATTGAACTATCATAGTTTCTAATATTTTTCTATCTATTTCATCTAATCCTAATTCATCTATTTCTAATTCATTTAAAGCATGTTTTGTTATTTTTAAATCTATATTTCCGTCTGCTAATACTATAGCATAGTCTCTAACTCTTTTTAATAACCTATTTGCAATTCTTGGAATTCCTCTTGACCTTCTTGCTATTTCTTCTGCTGCTTGTTCTTCTATTTTTACTCCTAATATTTTCGCTGTCCTTTTTACTATTTTACTTAAATTTTCTACAGAATATAATTCTAATCTATTTACTATGCCAAATCTGTCTCTTAGTGGTGTGGTAAGTGAGCCTGCTTTAGTAGTTGCTCCTATCAATGTAAATTTTGGTAAGTCTAATCTTATTGACCTTGCACTTGGTCCTTTTCCTATTATAATGTCTAATGTATAATCTTCTAATGCTGGATATAATATTTCTTCTACATTTTTGCTTAATCTATGTATTTCGTCTATAAAAAGTACATCATTTTCTGATAAATTGGTAAGTAGTGCTGCTAAATCTCCTGGTTTTTCAATCGCTGGTCCTGATGTTATTTTAATATTAGAATTCATTTCATTGGCTATAATATTTGAAAGAGTAGTTTTTCCAAGTCCTGGAGGTCCATATAATAATACATGATCTAATGCTTCTCCTCTTTTTTTTGCCGCTTCTATGTATATCTTCATATTTTCTTTTACTTTTTCTTGTCCTATATATTCATCTAAAGTTTGAGGTCTTATTGTATTTTCAAGTTTTTCTTCTCCTTCATCTTCTAATTCTGGATTTATAATTCTTTCTTCATTCATATATTTATGCCTCTTTTCTCCTACTTTAATAAATTATTTATATTTACAGAAAATGAAATATCTAATTCTTTTTTCATGTAATTATAATATTGTTCTAATTTTTCTTTTTCATTTTGAGAAAGGTTTTCCACATTAATTTCATTTCCTGTTGATATTTCAAACCATTTTCCATCATAGTAATAATCTTGAGTTATAATTATTTCATTATTTAAGCATATAAAATCTTTACTAGCAAAAATATTTGTGCCTAGTGAAAATCCGTCTTCTAGATTACACAAATAGGCAAATGTTGGTTTTAAGTCTAATTTATTTATTAGCTTATTTATTTCTATATGTTCTTCAATTCCTGGAATTTTCATTCCACATAATAATCTTGTATAATTTAATTTTAAATCTATATCTGTTAAATCCGGATTACTTTCTTTCAAAAATTCTTGCATTTCTTCATCATACATTGACATTCCATTATGGTCTCCAAATACTAATATACTTAAATCTTCATATAAACCTACTTGTTTTAATTCATTTACTAATATTCCAAATGCATAATCAGCATAATTTGCTGCTTCTAGATAATTTCCAAAATAAGTATCTTTATATTTTCCTACATCTATATTCACTTTATCATATTTATTTTCTATACCTGGTAAATCAAATGCTGTATGTGATGAAGATGAAACTAAGAAGGTCATAAATGGTGTTTCTTGTTGTTTTAATTTTTCTACTGCCTGTTTATAAAATAATTCATCTGATAAGTATCCTGATATCATTTCTGATTGATTTTCAAATTTATCAATAAATGAAATATTATCTATGTTCATCCTTGAATAAACATTTCCTCTATTCCAAAATGACCCTACATTTCCATGCATATATGATGTATAATAGTTACCATTATTATACATTTCAAATATATTATCATATTTGTTTAAAAAATATTTGCTATATGACATTCCATTTTCCATTGGATATGTAGAAGTTACAAATGTATATTCAGAATCTGCAGTTGATGAATAGCTTTGCATATGCATATTATTAAATTGTATATTTTCTTTTAAAAATTTATTTAGATTTGGAGTTATTTCTTTTCCATTTATTGTTTTATTAACTACAAATTCTTGTATAGATTCTAATTGAACAATCAATATATTTTTATTCTCTAATTTCCCTTGAAAATCGTATTGCATTTGTGAATACTTTTCTTGATATTGCTGTTTTAAAATATTATAATCTATTATCATTTCACTATATTTTTTGTATATAGCTCTCTTTTCATAGTTGAATGAGTTTATTATGTCAGATATATGATATCCATATATTGTTGATTCTGCTATTAGAATATCTTTATTATATATCTTTTCTGTTCCTTTTTCTACATAGTGATATCCATTTAAACAAAATATAATTACTCCAAATATTATTACTACTAAATTTACTAATTTTTCATTATTAGTAGTTTTCATTTCTTTGTTTGTTTTTATTATTTTTGTTAGATACAAAATCACTATCAATATAAAATCCAAAAAGTATATAATATGGCTAAAAGTTATTAAACTTGGTATTGTATCTATTATCTGTTCTGTATATTGTATATTAGATATTTGTTCTACTGATAAGAAATTGCTTGAATATGTATAATATACATTATCTGAGAAAAGTAATATACTTATTAAAAAATCTACTATTAAACATATTTTTATTCTAATTTTATTAGGAAATATCATTAAGAAACACATTATAGTTATTAAAAATGATATTGTACCTATTATTGTTTGACCTTCGATGTGATCCACTATAGCTATTGTATTTTTATAAAAATATATTGTTTTTAATAAAAGTATTAATCCTATACAAAGTACAAATATTTTAGAATTTAATATTTTATTTAGTATCTCCTTTATTTTCATATATTGATAGTTCCCCTTATTTTATTTTATCTATAAATTCTTCTATTGTTTTTAACATTAGTTTATTATTTATTTCATATTTTTTAGGTTGAAATTTTTTTACTTTTTCTAAAGCTTGTTTTAAATCTTCTACTTTTTCTATTCCAATAATATAACCTTGTTCATTAAATGTTTTTACAATTTCTATTTGATGATTATTAACATGTTCACCATATTCATGTATACGAGGAACTGCTATTACTTTCTTACCTTTTCTAATTGATGTTATTATTGATCCAACTCCACCATGAGTTATTATTAAATCCGCTTCTTCTTGAAATTTTTCTAGTTGCTCATTCGAAATTAAATCAATTATTCTCATTTTATATGAATTAAATTTTGTATATCCGGCTTGTACAATTACTTCTTCATGAATTGTTCCATCTTTTATATTTTTTTCTATTTCTTCTAACAGCCTATGAAAGCTATTATTTTGAGTTCCTAATAATACTAATATCATTTTTTACCTCCTGTCCGACCCATTGGGGACGTTTACCTATGGGACATTTTGACCCATTTGGGACGTTTACTTGTGGGACATTTTGACCCATTTGGGACGTTTACTTGTGGGACATTTTAATAAATTGATCCTCCATAAACTGCTTTTGGATATATTTTTATCATTTCTTCCCATTGGACTATAAATAAATCCGCTATAGGATATATTAATCTTCCTGTTGCAGTTTTTTTATTTTTATTTGCAAATGTTTCTATATATATTATTTTACTTCCAAACATTTTTCCTAAAATACACATTGGTCCTGCTGTATGTGTACCTGTTGTTACAATTACTTTTGGTCTTATTTTAAAATATAGATATATTGTTTTTAGACATAAATAAAAATATTTAAAAATATATGTAAATAGTTTTGCTCTCGTTCCATATGGTAAAAAGTATAATTTTTCTCCATATTTTTCTTTTAGGTGTTCATTTGCTTTATCTTTTTCTGTTATTATTTTATAATCATATTTTTCAAATAATGGTGATAGTTGCATTAATTCATTTAAGTGTCCACCTGTACTTGATATAAATAATACTTTCTTTTTCATTTTGCCTCCTGATTTTACTTTTGTATATTATACCTTTTATTTGTGTTTCTGTCTAGTTTTGCATAATAAAAAACGAATTTAAGAATTTCTAAGCGGTGGCAACCGCAAAGAAATTCTATAAATTCCCATATTTATCTTGTACGGAAAGTCCTCCTACTAGTAGAACTTTCCTACACATATAAAAAGATAGTAAGTTTTTACTATCTTTTATCCAAATATTCCTTTCTTTTTTATAGGAGGTTGTTCATTCATAGTTTTTGCAAGTTCTATTAATAAATCCCTTTGCTCTTTTGTTAGTCTCTTTGGTGTTTGAACCTGAACTGTAAATACAAAATCTCCTTCATTATTAGAATTTACATATTTAAATCCTTTATTTCTAATCGTAAATTTAGTTCCCGTTTGTGTTCCTTCTGGTATTTTATATTTTTCTTTACTTCCGTCTACCATTGGAATTTCAAGCTCTGCCCCTAATGTTGCTTGCGTTATAGTTATTGGAATATCACATAATACATTATTACCTTTTCTTGTATAAATACTATGTCTTTTTATTCTTAATGTAATATATAAATCTCCTTTAGCTCCACCTTTTGTTCCTGGTTCTCCTTCTCCTCGTAGTACTACTGTTTGATTATCATCTATTCCTGCTGGTATTTTTACCTTTATTTTTGGTTGCTTTCTAATTGTTCCTTTACCTTTACAATGTTCACAAATTTCAGTTATAACTTCTCCTGTTCCATGACAATTACCACATGTTCTTGTTGTTTGGACTTGACCTAATATTGTATTTTGTACTTGTGTTACTTGACCAGTTCCATGACATTGTGGGCATTTTATAGGGTTTGTTCCAGGTTTAGCTCCTGTTCCATGGCATATATCACATGTTTCATTTCTTGTTATTACAACTTCTTTTTCGACTCCCAGAAATGCTTCTTCAAATGTAATATCCATATTTAAGTTTAAATCTGCACCTTTTCTTGGTCCATTATTTTTTCTTGAAGATTGTCTTCCTCCAAATCCACCACCAAAAAATGATGAAAATATATCTCCTAAATCCCCAAAGTCACCAAAGCCATCAAATCCTGAAGTAGTATATGAATATCCTCCTCCAAATGGACCTTGACCACCTCCAAAGCCTTGTGGTCCATCAGGTCCAAATTGGTCATACATTCTTCTTTTTTGTGGATCAGATAGTGTTTCATAAGCTTCATTTACTTCTTTAAATTTCTTTTCTGCTTCTGCTTTATTATCTGGATTTGCATCTGGATGATATTTTTTTGCTAGTTTTCTATATGCTTTTTTTAATTCATCGTCTGTAGCGTTTTTGTTAACACCTAAAACTTCATAATAATCTCTTTTTTCTGCCATTTTTTTCCTCCTTAGAGATTAAGAGAAAAAGGGATTTTAGGGAACAACCCTTAATCCCTCTTTCAATTATTTATCATCTTCTACTTTATAATCTGCATCATATACATTTCCATTATCTCCATTTGTTCCGTCATTTCCTGTAGCATTTGGATCTACTCCTTCTCCTTGTGCTGCATTTGGATTTGCATTTTTATATAGTTGTTCTGACATATCATAGAATACTTTTGTTAATTTTTCAGTAGCTTCTTTAATTTTTTCTGTATCGTTTGTTTCTAATGCTTTTTTAGTATTTTCAATTTCTGTTTCTACTTTTGCTTTTTCTTCTCCACTTATTTTGTCTCCTAAATCATTTAATGTTTTTTCACTATTATATACTAAACTTTCAGCATTATTTTTAACTTCAATTTCTTCTTTCTTCTTTTTGTCTTCTTCAGCATGTGCTTCTGCATCTTTTACAGCTTTATCTATATCTTCATCTGTTAAATTTGTTGATGCTGTAATTGATACATTTTGACTATTACCTGTTGCCATATCTTTAGCTGATACATGAACTATACCATTTGCATCTATGTCGAATGTAACTTCTATTTGTGGAACTCCTCTAGGTGCTGCTGGTATTCCTGTTAATTGGAATCTTCCTAATGTTTTATTATATGCAGCCATTTCTCTTTCACCTTGTAAAACGTGTACTTCTACTGATGTTTGACCATCTGCAGCTGTTGAGAAAATTTGTGATTTTTTAGTTGGTATTGTAGTATTTCTTTCAATTAATTTTGTAAATACTCCACCATAAGTTTCAATTCCTAAAGATAGTGGTGTTACATCTAATAATACTAAATCTTTAACATCTCCTGATAATACACCACCTTGAATTGCTGCCCCTACTGCAACACATTCATCTGGATTTATTCCTTTATCTGGTTCTTTACCTGTTATTCTTTTAACAACTTCTTGTACAGCTGGAACTCTTGTAGAACCACCAACTAATAATACTTTGTGTATATCATTTGATGTTAAACCTGCATCTTTTAATGCCTGATTAACTGGTCCTGCTGTAGCTTCTACTAAATCATGAATTAATTCTTCAAATTTTGCTCTTGTTAATGTTACATCTAAATGTTTTGGTCCTGTGCTATCAGCTGTAATGAATGGTAAGTTAATTTGTGTTTGTTGAACTCCTGATAATTCTATTTTAGCTTTTTCTGCTGCTTCCTTTAATCTTTGCATAGCCATTTTATCTGCTTTTAAATCAATTCCATTTGATTTTTTAAATTCATCTACTAGATAATCTATAATAGCATTATCAAAATCGTCTCCTCCTAGATGAGTATTACCACTTGTTGACAATACTTCAAATACTCCATCACCAATATCTAGTACAGATACATCAAATGTACCTCCTCCTAAATCATATATCAATATTTTTTGATCTTGTTCTTTATCCATTCCATAAGCTAGAGCTGCTGCTGTTGGTTCATTTATAATTCTTAATACTTCAAGTCCTGCTATTTTTCCTGCATCCTTTGTTGCTTGTCTTTGGCTATCATTAAAATATGCTGGTACTGTAATAACTGCTTGACTTACTTGTTGTCCTAAATAGTTTTCTGCATCTGATTTTAATTTTTGTAATATCATTGCTGATATTTCTTGTGGTGTAAATTTATCTCCTTCTATTGATACTTTATCTGCTGTTCCCATTTTTCTTTTAATTGATATTACAGTATTATCTGGATTTGTAACTGCTTGACGTTTTGCTATTTGTCCTACTAATCTTTCTCCATTTTTGTTAAATGCAACTACTGATGGTGTTGTTCTATTACCTTCTGCATTTGGTATAACTACAGCTTCTCCTCCTTCCATAACTGCTACACATGAATTTGTTGTTCCTAAGTCAATTCCTATAATTTTTCCCATTTTTAATTTCCTCCTTAAAATTTTTATTTAATTTGCTACAACTACCATACTATGTCTAATAATTTTATGTCCTAGTTTGTAACCTTTTCTGTATTCTTGGACAATTTCTTTTTCTCCTTTTGTATCATCTTGTACACTACTTACTGCTTCATGTAATTCAGGGTCAAAAGTTTCTCCAAGTGCTTTTATTTCCTCTACTCCTTTTGTCTTAAGTACATCTCGGAATTGTTTTAATACAAGCTCAATTCCTTTTTTGTAATTTTCATCTGTTGTTTCTACTTTAGCAGCATTTTCAAGATTATCTAATATTGGGAGTATAACTTCTATTATATCTCCTAATATTGAATTATATAATAATTCTCTTTCTTTTTGACTTCTTTTTTTATGATTTTCAAATTCTGCTAATATTCTTTTGTATCTATCATTTAATTCGTCAAGCTCTTGCTGCTTTTGTTGTATTTCATTTATTTCTGTATTTTCTTCATTTTGTACCTCTTTCTTTTCTACTTCCTCTTGTTCTGACATTTTATCACTCCCTTCTATATTCCTTTGTCTTTCAATTTTTTATTTATATATTTCATAACAGAAATTACTTTTGAATAATCCATTCTTTTAGGGCCTATTATTCCTATTGTTCCTAAATCTTTATTTCCTACTTTATGTTTAAACGTTATAATACTAAAATCTTTAAGCTCCTTTTTTTCATTTTCATCTCCAATGTATACATTTATATCTTTTGCAAATCCTGAATTTAAAATATCTGTCATTAACTCCTTTTCATCAATTATATTTACAAAATTTTTTGCTACTGACAAACTATTAAATTCTGGTAACTCAAAAGATTTATTAGCACCTTCTAAATATAGTTGTCTATCTTCAGATATTACTTTTTTTATTTGCTGTATTATTGGTTTAATAACTTTTACACTATATTTCATTTCATTTATTAAGTATTCTTCTAGTGGTCCATCAATGATATCTAGTGGCTGACCTCTTAATTTTTGATTAAACATATAATTTATTGTTTCAACTTGTTTTTCTGAAATGTCTTCTTCGAATTTTATTATTGTTTCTTTTACCATTCCTGTATTTGTTAGTATTATAGCCATTAACATTCTTGGTCCTAACAAAACAAACTTTATTTCTTCTATTAGTAAATTTTCTGTGCTTGGTCCTATTGCTAGAGTTGTATAATGTGTTATTTCAGAAATTGTTGTTGTTGTAATTTTTGTTAATTCTTCAATTTCATTTACTTTTGTTTCTAGTTTTTCACTTATATATTTAATTTCTTCTACACTTATATTGTCATCTTTAAGCAGTTCATCTACATAGTATCTATATCCTTTTTCTGATGGTATTCTTCCACTTGATGTATGCGTTTTTTCTATGTAACCTGCTTTTTCTAAATCCGCCATTTCATTTCTTATTGTTGCACTACTATAATTTAAGTCATAGTTATTTGTTAGTGAGCTAGAACTCACAGGCTCTGCTGTGTTTATATATTCTTCTACTATTGCTTGTAGTACTTTTTTCTTTCTATCTTCTAGCATTTTATCACCTCTTTTAGCACTCTTTGTTTCAGATTGCTAATTCTTGTATATATTATATCCTTTTTTAGCACTTGTCAATACCTTTTGCTAAAAAATTATGTGAATTTTCTGTGAACTATTTTCTTTTAGCTTATAATATGGTATAATTTATTTATAATAACTATTGTTTCAAGAATGAAAGGAGAAGGCTGTATGAATGAAAAACTTTTCAAAATTGAACTTTCTGAAATCGTTTCAATTTATGATGGATATATTTTCCATTATAAAGTATGCCGGAGAAATTTTTTTGGCAAGTTTAAACAAGTAGCTACAGTAAGATTATATTGTGGCGATAAGCTTGAAATCAAATTCACAAAATTCTTACGTATATCTGAAAGGAAGTCTATTGTAAAGTATTTTGATGATTTGGTAAAAATTAAAATTGAACCTCAAGAAGTCGAAAAATTTAATTATGTTTCTTTTAGAAATGAAAAAAATCAATTTGAAAAAATAGCTTTTGTGATATCAGATTTTAGGGATTTCACGATATATCCTATCGCTACAATACCCCCACATCAAACTATTTTTTTAAGCCAATATTTCAGAGAAGAAATAAAACGGCATATTCAACAAAATTCAAACTAGGACCTTCAAAGGTCCTAGTTTATTATGCTAATAATTAAAATTCCTATTGTTTGAATTGCAAATAAATTAACAATATTAGATGTTAACAAATTATTTGTTGCTTCAACTACTCCCAACATATCATCATTAGATCTTTTATGATGCTTTTGTGATTCAATAAAAGTTATAAGTTCTGGTAAACTAGTTATAAATCCTAATAATATTCCTACAATTATTTCAGAAATATTAAATAAATTACATAGATTTTCTAAAGTGTTTCCTAATAATTCTCCAACAATAAATAAAATTATTCCTACTACAATTAGTATAATACTATATTTTATAGTTTTTCTTCTATTATTTTTTTCCCACTTTTTTTCTTTTTCTATTTCTAACTCTATCTCATTATCTTGCTTTTCTAAATATAATTTATGAACATTATTATTTAAAAATATAAATAATGCATATAGAATAATAAAAATCGGTACAATCCATAATTCTAATTCTATATTAAGCCTTAATAAAATAATTGGAATTATTATTGTAATTATTACTAAAATTAAATCTATTTTTATCGCTTTATTTCTTAATTTATACCCATTTTTATTAGAGATAATTGAACCTAAATATTGAACTAAATTTATTATATTTGAGCTCAAAATATTATACATACTTGCTCCAGTAAGCCCTCTTATACTTGATGTTGTAATAGTTAAAAACTCTGGTACAGATGTTGCATATCCTGCAATATTTCCTATAGTTTTTGCTTTTAAATCTAGGCTTTCGGCTAGTTTTCTGAGTGTACTCACTAATATGTATTTTGAAATAGCAACAATTAAAATAGAATAAAATATAAATTTTATAATTTCTAAAAACATGTATTTCTCTCCTATATTTTTTATATTTTATCCTATTTTATCATACTTAAACAAAATTTTAATTTTCTTCTATTATTTTATCTATAGATTTTTCTCTCATTTCTTTTATAATTCTACAACTATTATTAAGTTTATTTTGTTCTTCTTCTGTTAAATCAAGCTTTAATAATTCTCTTACTCCTTTACTATTTATGATTGCAGGAACTCCAATATAAATATCATCCTGTCCATATTCTCCATCTTTTAAATAAGTTGAAATAGTTACAATAGAATTTTCATTATCTAGAACAGCTTTTACTATTTTACTTAATGACATTCCTATTCCATAATATGTTGCTTTTTTCTTTTCTATTATTTCATAAGCTGCATTTATAACATCTTGATGTATTTTTTCTAAATCTTCCATTGGGCGATTATCTTCTCTCATTACATCTTTTATTTTTTTACATCCAACATATGCATGTTCCCAAGGCACAAATGATGAATCTCCATGTTCTCCCATTATATATGCGTGTACATTTTTACTAGATACTTTTAAATAATCTGACATTATATATCTCAATCTAGCAGTATCTAAAACAGTACCTGACCCAAACACTTGATTTTTAGGCAGTCCAGATACTTTTGCAACTACATAAGTCATTAAGTCTACTGGATTACTTGCTACAATTATAATTCCATTAAATCCACTTTTCATTATATCTTGAGTTATACTTTTTACTATTCTAGTATTAGTTTCTGCTAGTTGTAATCTAGTTTCTCCTGGTTTTTGCGCTACTCCTGCTGTAATTACAACTACTTGTGCATCTTTACATTCTTCATAATCTCCTGCTTTTATTATCATTTTTTGTGGTGCAAATGGTAATCCATGAGATAAATCCATTTCTTCTCCTTTTGTCTTTTCTTTATCAATATCTATTAGTATTAATTCATTTACACCTCCTCTATTTAACATAGAATATGCCATACTCATTCCTACAAATCCTGTTCCTACTAAAACTACTTTTCCTTGTTTCATACTTAAATTCCTCCTTGCAATATATATTATATATCTGTTTTTTAATATTTTAAACATTATCTGAAAATTTTATTATTAAATATTTTTTTATTGCTATTTATAAATAAATAATGTATAATATATCGTAATAATTTAATAGTTCAAAAATATAGTTTAAATTAATTAAATATTTAAAATGTCCCACAGGTAAACGTCCCCATTGGGACATTGGGACAGGAGGTAATAATATGATAGATATAAAATTTTTAAGAGAAAATCCAGATATAGTTAAAAAAAATATAAAAAATAAATTTCAAAATAATAAACTAAGTTTAGTTGATGAAGTTATTGATTTAGATATAAAAAGTAGACAAGCTAAATTAAATGGTGATAATTTAAGAGCTGAAAGAAAATCTTTAAGTTCTGAAATTGGCAATCTTATGAAAGCTGGAAAAAAAGATGAAGCTGAAAGCATTAAGGCTAAAGTACAAGAAATCAACCAAAAGTTAGAAGAAAATGAAAAGTTAGAAAATCAATATGCAGAAGATATAAAAATTAGAATGATGAAAATTCCTAATATTATGCACGAATCTGTTCCTATTGGTAAAGATGATAGTGAAAATGTTGAAATTCAAAAATTTGGAGAACCAATTGTTCCTGATTATGAAATTCCTTATCATGGTGAAATTATGGAAGCTCTAGGTGGGCTTGATTTAGATAGTGCTAGGCGTGTTGCTGGAAATGGTTTTTATTATTTAATAGGTGATATTGCAAGACTTCATTCTGCTGTTTTAACTTATGCTAGGGATTTTATGATTAACAAAGGTTTTACTTATTGTATTCCACCTTATATGATTAGAAGTGATGTTGTTACTGGTGTTATGAGTTTTGAAGAAATGGATGCAATGATGTATAAAATTGAAGGTGAAGATTTATATTTAATTGGTACTAGTGAACATTCAATGATTGGTAAATTTAAAGATCAAATTCTAAAAAAAGAAGATTTACCTTATTCTATGACGTCTTATTCTCCTTGTTTTAGAAAAGAAAAAGGTGCACATGGTATTGAAGAACGCGGTGTATATAGAATTCACCAATTTGAAAAACAAGAAATGATTGTTGTTTGTGAACCTGAACAATCTTGGGAATGGTATGATAAAATGTGGTCATATACAGTTGAATTTTTTAGAAGTATGAATATTCCAGTTAGAACTTTAGAATGTTGCTCTGGAGATTTGGCTGATTTAAAAGCAAAATCTTGTGATGTTGAAGCATGGTCTCCTAGACAAAAAAAATACTTTGAAGTTGGAAGTTGTTCTAATTTAACTGATGCACAAGCTCGTAGACTTGGTATTAGAATTAAAGGGGAAAATGGAAATTATTTTGCACATACATTAAATAATACTGTTGTTGCCCCTCCTCGTATGCTTATTTCTATTATGGAAAATAATTATCAACCAGATGGTAGCGTTATTGTTCCAGAAGTTTTAAGACCTTATATGGGAGGATTAGAAAAAATTATTGTAAAAAAATAAGGAGAATATTATGATAGTAAATAATCCTAAATTTGAAATTTCAGCTGTAAAACCTTCACAATATCCTAAAAATAATTTGCCCGAAATTGTTTTAGTTGGGAAATCTAATGTTGGAAAATCAAGTTTTATAAATACTATGATAAATAGAAAAAAGTTAGCTAGAACTAGCAGTGAACCCGGAAAAACTAGACAAATCAATTTTTATAATATAGATGAAAAATTTTATTTTGTTGATTTACCTGGTTATGGCTTTAGTAAAATGTCAAAAAAAGAACAAGAACAAGTAGGCAACTTTATTGAGGAATATCTTTTTAATAGAAATCAAATTTCGTTAATTATTTTCTTAGTTGATATTCGTCATTCTCCTACTGAAAATGATAGACTTATGTATGATTATGTAATACGTTCAGGTTTACCATGTATAATTTTAGCTAATAAAGCTGATAAAATTGCTATAACTAAAGTTGATAGTTTTACTAAAGATTTACAAAAGCAACTTAATCCTATTGGAGATATTCCAACTTTTGCATTTTCTTCAGAAAGAAAAATATATATGAATGATGTTTGGAATGAAATAGATAAATATATCAAATAAGTGGAAAGCATATACTTTCCACTTATTTGATTTGTACTAAATTTTACATATTTTACCTTAATTTTGCGGTATAATATATACATTTTTTAGTTACTTTTTCTTCAATCAACCCTAAACTTATCGCCTTTCTAAGAGTTTGTATAAAATTTTTGTCTAATTGCACTTTCAATGAATATGCAATAGTCATATCTTGGATAGGCTTACTTGACTTTAACAAAGTATACCATATCCGTGTTGCTAATGGAATTTCATAATTTTCTGCTTCAGAATCATACAAAATAAGTTTCTTCTCATCTAAAGCTTTTATCACTTCCGGTATAATTTGTTCATGCTCATACAATTTTTTTCTTATATGCTCTACCTTAAATGATTTTTTTGACATGATGTACTCTAATACTTCAAGATATCGTTCGTTGTT
>CANRBK010000031.1 GCA_947628845.1 uncultured Clostridia bacterium
AAAAGTTGAAAATTATGTTAATCTATGTTATAATATATGTGGTTAACCTAATATGGTATCAATACAATAAAATAGCCTAAATGGCAGGAGGACAGAATAATGATGCTTTATAAGAATATTATTACAAGTAAAAAACCCACCACGCAAGAAGAAATTATAAACTATTTTAGGGATGATGAGCGGATTAAAGGTAAACGATTGACATATTTCAAAGTAGAGTTAGATCATCTCAATACTAGTATGGATTGTTTTGCTGATTACCGCAAAGTACATAAAAGTTATTATGATCTAATAGCTATCTTTGAGTAATGGCCAAATTTTTTGCAATAAAGATTCTTTTATTTGAAAATTGTCATAGGCTAACGTAAGTTTCTTTTATTTGGAAACTTACGTTTTTTGTTTAGATGTAATTTTTGTATGATATTTAAAAGTTTCTTAAATTTTGCTATTCTACTAATAAGTTGAAACTAATTTTCAATAATATAGTAATTTTAACTATCAATTTTTTATACATAGCATAAAAAAAGATATATGTTGACAAAAAAGAAAAAATAAATGATAATATATGAAGAAAAAAAGTAATGGAAGAAAAGAGAATGAAGAAAACAAAAAGAATAATTAGGAATATAATAATTTTCATACTATTGATTATATTAACATTTTATATTATGTTAAAGGATCAAGATATAACAGAGATATTTAATATATTACAAAATGTAAAAATACAATATATATTAATAGCAGCATTATGTATGTGTATATATATTATATGTGAAGCTATAAATATTGGAAGAACTCTGAAGACATTAGGAGAGAGAACATCAATATTTAAAAATATAAAATATGCGTTAATAGGCTTTTTCTTTAGCGGTATAACGCCAGCAGCAAGTGGAGGGCAACCAATGCAAATATACTATATGTATAAAGAAAACATTTCAGTAGCCAATTCAACACTAGCATTATTAATAAATTTAAGTAGTATGCAAATAGTAACTATATCAATGGCACTAATAAGTGTACTATTTAATTATAAATATTTAAATAATACATTAACCATATTTTTTATTTTAGGAATAGCATTAAATGCAAGTGCTTTAACTTTACTTTTAATCTCAATATTTTCAAAAAAATTACTAAATAAATTGATAAATCTAGTAATAAAAATAATTACAAAACTGAAAATAAAAAATGTAGATGATAAAAAAATGAAATTAGAAGCTGAACTAAGCAAATACCAAAATAGTAGTGATTATATTAAAAAGAATAAATTAGTAATATTTAAAATAATATTAACTACATATATACAATTTATAGTATTTTACAGTATTTCATATTGGACATATTGCTCATTTGGGCTATCCGGATATAATTTCATAGAAATAGTATCAATACAATCAATATTATATGCAATAGTATCAGGAATACCATCGCCTGGAGCAGTAGGAGTTACAGAAGGAGGCTTTATAGAAATATATAAAACAATATTACCACAAAGCATTATAAATAGTGCAGTATTATTAAATAGAGGATTAAGCTTTTATTTATTAATAATAATAAGTGGAATAGTAACATTAGTAAATATATTCAAAAAGAAAAAAATGTTGAAAAAAGAAGAAATATAATATATAATATATAAGATTTTAATTAAAAAATAATAGGGGAAAATTATGAATATACTATTATGTGGGAATGAAAAAGTTTTTGATGGGGCACTAACACAATTAATATCAATAACTAATAAAACAAAAGAAGCTATAAATGTTTATATTTTTACAGCTGATATTACTAGAATAAAACCAGAATATACATCAATAAAGGACGAACAAATACAATTTCTAAATCAAGTTATAAAATCAAAAAACATAGAAAATAAAGTACAAAAAGTTGATGTTACAGATTTATATGAAATGGAATTTGGGCATTGCAAAAATGAAAATGCATATTGCACTCCATATACATTATTAAGATTATTAGCTGATTTAGTACCAGAATTACCAGATAAAATTTTATATCTTGATATAGATATAATGGCAGCAGATGATATTTCAAAATTATATAATATAGATATTAATGAATATGAATATGCAGCTGTAAAAGAGAAATATGGCTCTATATTTATATGGCCAGACTATATAAATGCAGGTATGCTATTACTAAATATGAAAGAAATAAAGAAGACTAAATTGTTACAAAAAGCAAGAAATCTTATAAAAACCAAAAAAATGTTATTTGCTGACCAAGATGCAATATATAGGGCTACTACAAAAAAACTATTATTACCAAGGATATATAATGAACAATCTAGTTTTAATAGACAGGATACCATATTGTGTCATTTTTGTAAAAGACTTTTGTGGAAGCCATATCCACATACAGAAAATTATAAACAATGGCATATAGAACAAGTTCATAATGTATTAAAATGCAATACATTTGATGGAGATTTGAATGAATATATTAAATTGAAAGAAAATTATGAAACAAATAAAGGGGAAAAGATAAATGAATAAGAATTTGAATGAAATACCAGTATTTTTTGCAGTTGATGATACATATATACCATTTTTAGCGGTATCACTACAATCATTGATAGATAATTCATCAGAAGAAAATAAATATATAATAAAAATATTATTCACAAAAGTAGCAGAGGAAAATAAATTAAAAATAAAAAAATACGAAAAACAAAATGTAAAAATAGACTTTGTTAATTTAAATAAACAATTAGAAGAAGTACAAGGAAAACTTTATACACGTAATTATTTTTCAAATACAACATATTTCAGATTATTTATACCTGAATTATATCCACAATATGATAAAGTATTATATCTAGATAGTGATACGACAATTTTATCAGATGTTGCAGAATTATATAATGAAGAAATTGGAGATAATTTAGTGGCAGCAATACCAGATGGTGCAGTTCAAACAATAGAAATTTTTCAGGAATATGTGGAAAAAGTAGTAGGAGTAATAGACTATAATAACTACTTTAATGCAGGAATACTTTTAATGAATTTAGAAGAATTAAGAAAATATAAGTTTCAAGAAAAATTCTTATATTTATTGGAAAAAGTTAAGTTTGAAGTTGCTCAAGATCAAGATTATTTAAATAGACTATGTAAGGGCAGAGTAAAATTATTAGATGATTCTTGGAATAAAATGCCAATTATGGGAGTAAATGATAAAAAACCAAATATTATACATTATAACTTAGGATTTAAACCATGGCATTTTGACGATGTTCCATATCAAGAATATTTTTGGAAATATGCAGAAAAAACGGAATTTTATGAGATAATAAAAGAATTCAGAAGAAACTATACAGAAGAAGATAAGGAAAGAGATGACGCAAGTAGTTCAAAACTTATAGAATTAGCAAAAAGAGAGTCGGATTGCGTTGGCGACGATAGAATTAGTAGGAGATAGTTTTATGAAATCAATGGAAAAACTAACAAAATTGATAAAAATAAAAAAAGATAAAGTGGAAGAACAAGAAGCACCAGTTACAAAGGCAGAAGATAGATTAGAAGTATTAAAAAAAATAGAAATACTTGAACGAGAAGGAAAATTTGATATTGATGCAGAAGATGATCCTCCAACAATTGTTTTGACTCCAGAAAATATAGATTATCTTAGAACAAAAACAACAAGTAAAATAAAAAGAGTATTTGCAAACAAAGTAGGAGAAAAATTTTTAGACGATTTATTAAAAAATAATAAATTAATAATAAAGCAGATAAATGGTTTAGAAAATTTAAGTAAAGTAAAAACTGGAGCAGTTGTGACATGTAATCATTTTAATGCATTTGATTGCTTTACTATAGAAAAAATATTTAGATTGTCTGGACAAATAGAAACAAAGAAATTATATAAAGTAATAAGAGAAGGAAATTATACTAACTTCCCAGGGCTTTATGGCTTCTTGTTTAGAAATTGCGACACATTACCACTAAGTTCAAATAAAAGAACAATGGTAGAATTTATGAAAGCAGTAGATACTATTTTACAAAATGGGGATTTTATATTAATATATCCAGAACAAAGCTTGTGGTGGAATTATAGAAAACCAAAACCATTAAAACATGGAGCATTTAAACTTGCAGTAAGAAACAAAGTACCAATCATTCCAATATTTATAACTATGGAAGATAGCAATATTATAGGAGATGATGGTTTCCCAATTCAAGAATATATAGTTAATATAAGTGAACCAATTTATCCAGATATGAATATGAAACCAAAAGAAAATATAGATGATATGTTACAACAAAACTTTGAAGTATGGAAAAATATTTATGAAGATTTTTACAAAATTCCACTTGAATACACCACTAAAAAGGAAGAATTAATAAATGAATGATAAAAAAGTTATTTATTATCATGATGAATTAAATGAGGAATTTTCAACAGCTAAAATAATACCTAGAAATATTGATGAAAATTATAAATATATTCATAAAAATGTGATATGGAATGCATTAGCATTCCTTTTACAAAATGTAATAAGTATTCCAATAAAATATTTATATGCAAAAATTAAATTTAAAATAACATATATAGGAAAAGAAAAATTAAAAGCATATAAAAAACAAGGATATTTTATATATGGAAATCATACTCAAGTTTTTGCTGATACATTTTTAATAAGTAATGCAGTTTATCCAAAAGTAAACTATCTTATAGTAAATCCAGAAAATGTATCAATGAAATTCCTTGGAAATATTGTTGAAATGCTAGGAGCTATACCAATACCAAGTAATAAAGAAGCAATGAAGAATTTTTTAACTACAATTGAAAAAAGAATAACAAGTGGAAAATCAATTACAATTTTTCCGGAAGCACATATATGGCCATATTATACAAAGATAAGACCATTTAAATCAGTTTCATTTAAATATCCTGTAAAATTGGGAACACCTTCTTTTTGTATGACAAATACATACCAAAGTTATGGAAAGAACAATAAAAAAGTAAAGATAGTAGCATATATAGATGGACCATTTTTTCCAGATGAAAATTTAACATTAAAAGAACAACAAGAAAATTTGAGAAATAAAATATACAATTGCATGGTAGAAAGAAGTAAAAATAGCAATATAGAAGTTATAAAATATGAAAGAGAGATTTAAGGCTTATCCTTAAATCCTTTTTTTATAATGGTTACAATATTTATTTACAGGGCAAATATCACATTTTGGTTTTCTTGCTATACAAGTATTTCGACCATGCCAAACAAATAGATGATTTATATCTTTTAAATATTCTTTAGGAAAAATTTTAATCAAATCTTGTTCAATTTTAGAAGGATCAGATTCTTTAGAAAGCCCAATTAAATTTGATATTCTTTTAGCATGAGTATCAACAGCAATACCATTAGCAATCCCAAAAGCTTCTAACATAATAACATTTGCAGATTTTCTACCAACACCAGCTAAGCTTTGCAAATCTTTCATATTATTAGGAACTTGACCATCAAAATTTTCTAAAACTTGCTTAGCACATAGCTTTATATTTTTGGCTTTATTTTTATAAAAACCACAAGGATGAATAATATCTTCTAATTCTTTAATATCAATATCGGCAAAATCTTGTATAGTTTTGCATCTTTCAAAAAGCTTAGGAGTTGTTTTATTAACTCTTTCATCAGTACATTGTGCAGAAAGCATAACTGCTATAACCATTTGAAAAGGAGTTTCAAAATCCAAACTACATGTAGCATCTGGATAAGTCTCTTTTAATATATTAACAAAATTTATAATATCATCTTTTTTCATTATTACCTCTCACTAAAAAATATATTTTATTATATTATAAAAGGAAAATTAGCAAAAATCAATAAGAAAAATATGTAGTAACATAAAAAGGAACAATAATATAAACAAGATAATATAATATATAAAAAAGGAGGTAATAATATGTTCTGTGCATTAAAAAAGACAATAGGCGTTGTGCTGATTGGTATAGGACTAGGAATATTATTAGTATTATTACTTCCACTTACAGGTTGGCTGTTTATAATAGGTATTGCCTTAGCTTGTGTTGGGCTAATGTGGCTAGCTTGCTAAAAAAGGAGGTATTACATATGACGATAGTTGTAAAAAAAGTTCCGAAATTTTTACGAGGTTTTGTAAAATTAATTTTTGGAATAAAAGATTAAAAAAGGAGGGATATGGAGCAAGGCTTCAAAAACCCTCTTTTTCTATTTTAAAGATTTAATATCCTTGACAAATAGCGTATTTAGAAGTAAAATATATGATGGAAAAGGAGATATTTATGCAAAATAATAATAAAAATTTTTTTGATAATTTAATATCAAGAACAAAAATATATTTAGTAATAATATTTATTTTATTAGTTATTATATGTTGGCAAAATTCTAAATTTATAGTACCATCTATTGTTTTATACGTTTTAGTAGTTTGCTATACGTATTTTGCAAATAATAAAAGAAAAAGTAAAATATCAGAAACATTACAAGACTTAACTTTAACAGTGGATTCAGCAGCAAAAACAAGTTTAATAAATTCACCATTTCCTCTTATAATATTAGAAACTAGTGGAAATATTATATGGAAAAGTTCAAAATTTGCATCTGAATTTAATGACATAGATATAAATACATTTTTGAATGATTTAAAATATGATTTAAAAGAAGAAATACAAAGTAAAAAAGATAGCAATGATAAGTCAATATCAAGAAACATAGAAGTAAATAAAAAAGTTTATAAATTAGTAGGCAAATTTGTTAAATCAAAAAAATATAACAAAAATAATAATGAAGAATATATGGCAATTATCTATTTTATAGACGAAACCGAAAATATAAAATTACAAAAAGAATATACTGATTCAAAGTCATGTGTTGGAATTATTATGATAGATAACTATGAAGAAAATATGCAAATGCTAGAGACAGAAGAAAAAGCACAATACATTGCAGAAATAGACAAAGAAATATATGAATGGACAGATGAGACAAATGGAATTCTAATAAAATCTGATAAAGATAAATATATATATACTTTTGAACAACGATATTTAGATAAAATAAAGGAAGATAAATTTAGTATATTAGATAAAATAAAAGAACTAGATCCAAAACAAAAAGTCCAATTTACCTTAAGTATAGCTATTTCCAATGAAGGAAAAGTAGATAAAGATAAATATAAATCTGCTCAAACAGCAATGGATATTGTACTTGGTAGAGGTGGAGATCAAGCTGTAATAAGACAAAATGACACATATAAATTTTATGGCGGTAGAGCTCAAGAAGTAGAGAAAAGAACAAAAGTAAAAGCAAGAGTAGTAGCACATGCATTAGAAAATCTTATAAAAGAATCAAATAAAGTAATGATTATGGGACATTTAAATCCTGATATAGATGCTATGGGTTCTAGTATAGGTATATATAGATTAGCAAAAAGTTTAGAGAAAAATGCTTATATTATTACAAGTAATACACCAACTTTGCAAAGTTTTAAAGAAAATTTATTAGAAGAACCAGAATATGAAGATGTATTAATAAGTAAAGAAGTAGCAGAAGAAAATATTGATGAAGATACTCTATTAGTAATTGTAGATACACACAAATCAAATTATGTTGAATCACAAGAAGTATTAAAAAAAGCAAATAAAATAGTAATTATAGACCATCACAGAAGAAGTGTTGATTATATAGAAAATGCCACACTTACTTTCCAAGAAGTATATGCTTCATCAGCAGCAGAACTTGTAACAGAACTATTACAATATTCAGAAGTTAATGTGGAATTAAAGAAAATAGAAGCAGAAAGCTTATATGCAGGTATAATGATGGACACAAAAAGCTTTACATTTAAAACAGGAGTAAGAACTTTTGAAGCAGCAGCTTATCTACGAAAATGTGGCGTAGATATTATAAAAGTAAAAAAATGGTTCCAAAGTGACTTAGAATCATTTAATAAAATAGCTAAAATTGTTAAAAGTGCAGAAATTGTAAATGATACAATAGCTATAGCTATATGTGAACAAGAAAAGGCAAAAGATGTAAGTTTATTATGTGCAAAAGCAGCGGATGAATTACTTACAATTAGTGATTTTACAGCATCATTTGTATTAGGAAATACTGGAGAGAAAATTACTATTAGCGGACGTTCAATTGGAGATATAAATGTTCAAGTTATTTTAGAAAAATTGGGCGGTGGTGGACATATAACTTTAGCAGGAGCCCAAGTTGAGGGAATGACAATTGAAGAAGTTAAACAAGAATTAATTATAAGAATTAATGAATATTTTGCAGAAATAGAAAGTTAAAAAGAATATAAAAAAGTAACTCTAAAAATTTGAGTTGCTTTTTTTGTATAAAATACTACTTTTTTCATAATTAATATTCTATAATTAAAAAACCAAAACTTAAAGTTACTTTTAGCTTGAAAAAAATGCTAAAATAGTATAAAATAGAAAAACATAGAAAGGTTGTGATTTTAATGAAAGTAATATTAAAAACAGATATAAAAGGAGTAGGAAAAAAAGATCAAGTTATAAATGCATCAGATGGATATGCAAGAAATTTTTTATTCCCAAAAAATTTAGCAGTAGAAGCAAATGCAGAGAATATGAGTAAATTGAAAGCAAAACAAGAATCAAATGCATATAAGAAATCACAAGAAAAAGAAGAAGCACAAAAGATAGCTGAAAGATTATCAAAAATTTTAGTTAAAATAAAAGTAAAATCAGGTGCAAATGGAAAAATATTCGGAGGAGTTTCATCAAAAGAAATAGCAGAAAATTTAGAAAAACAATATCAAATAAAAGTTGATAAAAAGAAAATAGAATTAAAAGATACTATAAAAAATTTAGGAACATTTATGATAGATATTAGATTATTTGAAGGCGTAGTAGGAAAAGTCAAAATAGATGTAATATCAGAATAGATATTTAATGGGGGAATAAAAATGGATATAGGAAAAATACCACCACATGATATAGATGCTGAACAAGCAGTAATAGGAAGTATGCTTACAGATAAAGAAGCGGTAACTAATAGTATAGAAGTGTTAAAAGAAGAAGATTTTTATAGAGAAGATAATAAGATTATATATGAAGCAATGCTTAATTTATACAATAGAGCAGAGCCAATCGATTTAATTACTGTTAAATCTGAATTAGAGTCTATGGGAAAGTTTGATAAAGTTGGAGGTTTTGAATATTTAACTGAATTACCAGAGAAAGTACCTACTACTGCAAATGTAGCAAAATATATAAAAATTGTAGAAGAAAAGTCTATATTGAGAAATTTAATAAAAACTGCAAATGAAATAATAGATTTAGGATATGATCCTACAGAAGAAGTTGAAAATATTATGGAAAGTGCAGAAAAAAAGATTTTTAATTTAATGCAAGATAAAAATCAAAAAGGATATCTACCAATAAAAGATATATTAGTGGATAGTTTTACACAATTAGAAGAACTATATAATAAAAAAGAACATGTAACAGGAGTGCCTACAGGATTTATAGATTTGGATTATAGAACAGCAGGTTTGCATGGTTCAGAACTAATATTAGTAGCTGCAAGACCAGCAATGGGAAAATCAGCATTTGCTTTAAATATAGCAGCAAATGCAGCATTAAGATCAAATATCCCAGTTGTAGTATTTAGTTTAGAGATGCCAAAAGAACAAGTTGTTAATAGAATTTTATGCAGTGAAGCAATGGTTGATAGTAATAAAATGAAAACAGGGAAATTAGATGATGAAGATTGGGAAAGACTAGCAGAAGCAGTTGGACCACTTTCAGGATCTGGAATATATATAGATGATACAGCAGATATAACTGTTACAGAAATAAGAGCAAAATGTAGAAAGCTTAAATTAGAAAAAGACATAGGCCTAGTAGTAATTGACTATTTACAATTAATACAAGGAAATAATAGAAGAAATGGAAATCGTGAACAAGAAATATCTGAAATTAGTAGATCATTAAAAATTCTATCAAAAGAAATAGGAGTACCTGTTATAGCATTATCACAATTATCAAGAGAAGTAGAAAAAAGAACTGATCATAGACCAATGCTTTCAGATTTGCGTGAATCAGGAGCAATAGAACAAGATGCAGACATAGTTATGTTTTTATATAGAGATGATTATTATAATGAGGATAGTAAAAAGAAAAATATAGCAGAAGTAATTATAGCAAAACATAGAGGAGGATCAATTGGAACAGTAGACCTTAGTTGGCTTGGAAGTTTTACAAAATTTGCTAATCTTGAAAGAAGGTTTGATGATTGATGGAACAAAAAGAAAATGACCTTTCAAAAAAAGTTTTAAATACAATAAAAAAATCAAATTTAATAAGTAATGGAGACAAGCTAGTTTTAGGCGTTTCTGGAGGACCTGATTCAATTTGTATGTTAAATATTTTAAATGACATAAGAAATGACAAAAAATTACATATAGAATTTGATATAATAGTAGCGCATGTTAATCATATGATTAGAAAAGAAGCTAAAGAAGATGAGATCTTTGTAAAAAATTTTTGTAATAAAATTGCAGTAGAGTTTTATTCTAAAAGTATAGATGTTCAAAAAATTGCTAATAATAACAAAATAGGAACTGAGGAAGCAGGAAGAAATGCTAGATACGATTTTTTTAATCAAATTTTAGAAAAAACTAACTCAAATAAAATAGCTATTGCACATAATAAAAATGACAAAGTTGAAACTATTATTATGAACATCCTAAGAGGTAGCGGAATATCAGGGTTGAAAGGAATTGAACCTATAAAAAATAATAAAATTATACGACCACTTATTGAATGTGAAAGATATGAAATTGAAAAATATTGCAAAGAAAAAGCAATAGAAGCAAGAATTGATAAAACAAATTTTGAAAATATATATACTAGAAATAAAATAAGGAATATAATAATTCCATATATACAAAAAGAATTTAATCCTAATATAATTCAAACTATGGATAGATTATCTAATTTAGTAAAAGAAGAAGATGAATATTTAGAAAATACAATTATAGATAAATATAAAGAATTAATTTTAGAAGAAAAAGAAAAACAATTTATTATGGATTTAAAAAACTTTAATAAACAAGATAAAGTTATAAAATCAAGGCTTTTGATATATACTATATCAAGGCTTTTAGGAACAGCTAAAGGAATTGAAAAAATACATATAGAAGATGTAATAAAATTATGTGAAAATAATATAGGTAATAAATATTTGACTCCTAATAAAAATATTAAAATTTTAATAAAAGATCATAAAATCTATTTCATAAATCAAATATGAGTATCCGTAATAGTTTGAAAAATAGCCTATTTTTGTAATCAAAAAGTAATAAAAAATATATTGAAAAACAAAAATATATATGTTATATAACTTGCTAATCAACAACAAAAGTAAAGAGGAGGAATTATTTTGAAAAACGGAATTAAAACATTAGCCATGTGGCTGATTATAGGAGTAATATTTATTGTATTATTATCTTCTATAATGACAAATACAAATACAAAATTAAAATATTCAGAATTAATTACTAAAATAGATGAAGGAAAAGTTGAATCAATAGTTATAGATGCAGATGGAAACTCAGCAGTTGTAGAGCTTTCTGATTCTAAAACTAAAAAACAAGTAAATATTCCAAATATGGAAAGCTTTATGAATTATTCAGAAGAATTTATAAAAAGTGGAGCATTTACTTTAGAAGAAAGTTCAGAATCAGTATTTTCAATAATAATAAGCTTATTAACACCATTTGGAATATTGATAATTTTCTTTATATTCTGGTTTTTTATGATGGGAGGAACAGCAAATAATCAAAGTGGAACAAAATCAATTTCATTTGGAAAAAGTAAAGCAAGAATTATGACACCAGCTGACAGAAATAAAATAACATTTGAAGATGTTGCAGGTGTTGATGAAGAAAAAGAAGAATTACAAGAAATAGTAGAATTTTTGAAAAATCCAAAGAAATTTACAGATATGGGAGCTAGAATTCCTAAAGGAGTGCTATTAGTAGGTCAACCAGGAACAGGAAAAACACTTTTAGCAAAAGCAGTAGCAGGAGAAGCTGGAGTACCATTTTTTATAATAAGTGGTTCAGACTTTGTTGAAATGTTTGTTGGTGTTGGAGCTTCAAGAGTTAGAGATTTATTTGAACAAGCTAAGAAAAATGCACCATGCATTATATTTATAGATGAAATTGATGCAGTAGGTCGTCAAAGAGGAGCAGGTCTTGGTGGTGGACATGATGAAAGAGAACAAACATTAAATCAATTATTAGTAGAGATGGATGGATTCTCTGATAATGAAGGTGTTATAGTATTAGCAGCAACAAATAGACCTGATGTATTAGATAAAGCTTTATTAAGAGCAGGAAGATTTGATAGACAAATAGTAGTAGGAGCGCCTGACGTAAAAGCAAGAGAGCAAATATTAGAAGTTCATAGCAGAAAGAAAAGATTAGCAGATGATGTAGACTTAAAAATTATTGCAAAAAACACATCTGGATTTGCAGGAGCAGATTTAGAAAATGTATTAAATGAAGCTGCATTATTAGCAGCAAGAAGAAACTTAAATGAAATTGGAATGAAAGAAATAGAAGATGCCATGGTAAAAGTAACTATGGGACCTGAAAAGAAAACAAAAGTTAGAAGCGAAAAAGAAAATAGATTAGTAGCATATCATGAAGCAGGTCATGCAGTTGTTAGTCATTACTTAGAGACGCAAGATCCTGTACACCAAATATCAATTGTACCAAGAGGAATGGCTGGAGGATATACTATGTATAGACCAACAGAAGACAAATCATTTATGTCAAAAACAGAAATGGAAGAAAACATTGTATCACTTTTAGGTGGTAGAGTTGCAGAAGCTTTAATTTTAAATGATATATCAACAGGTGCAAGCAATGATATAGAAAGAGCTACAAAAATAGCTAGAAGTATGGTTACAAAATATGGTATGAGCGAAAGAGTTGGTACTTTAATGTTAGGACAAAATCAAGAAGAAGTATTTTTAGGTAGAGATTTTGCACAAGCAAAAGAATATTCAGAAGAAACAGCAGCTATTATAGACGAAGAAACAAAAGCAATTGTTGATAAAGGATATAATAGAGCTAAACAAATACTTACAGATCATGTAGAAAAATTACATGCTGTTGCAGGAATATTGCTTGAAAAAGAAAAGATTGAAGCAGATGAATTTGAAAAAATATTTTCAGAATAATAAAAAACGAATTTAAGAATTTCTAAGCGGTGGCAACCGAAAAGAAATTCTATAAATTCCCATATTTATCTTGTACGGAAAGTCCTCCTACTAGGAGAACTTTCCTACAATATAAAAAACCTAGGTAATCAATAGATTATCTAGGTTTTTATATAAGGCAAATGTAATATAATTGTAATAAAAATTTAATAAAACTCGCTATAATCGTTTCCGTAGGCAAAAGGAAGACATATATAAATTAGTGTATTTACAAATTTATTAATTGTACTATAATTAATGTGAAGAAATTAAAAGTTAGGAGAGATTTTTATGCAAACAATTAAACGTTTTAGAAAAGTTAGACTTGTAGTACTTATTTTATTAATTGTACTTCTTGTAGTTGCATTAGGTATGATGACTTATTTTACAAAAAATAAGGAAATTGTACAAATTTCTGCAACAGAACAAAAGGCAATGGAATATGTAACATCAAGTGATCAATTATGGGAGTATTATATAAATGATGATGATAGTACGGCTACAATTACAAAATATAAAGGAGATCAGACTGATGTAACAATACCTACTCAAGTGGATAGCCATAATGTAACAAAATTAGATAAATCATTTCTTTGGAACATAGGGTCAGGAAGTATAACAAATCTTACTATTCCAAGTAGTATAACAGATGTAACAGCTACTGCATCTGGATTAGGAATTACTACGGGTAGTAAAGTACAAAAAATAAAAGTAGATGAAAGTAATACTAATTATAGCAGTGATGACAAGGGAATATTATTTGATAAAGAAAAAACAAAAATAATTCGTTGCCCAGAAAAAACAACATTAACAGAATATAATATACCTGGAACAGTAAGTATCATAGAAGAATATTCATTCGTAAATTGTAAAACATTGACCAATATAACAATTCCAACAAGTGTAATAGAAATAAATAATTATTCGCTTAAAGGAACAGGCTTAACAGAATTAAATATTCCAGAAAGTGTAATAAGATTTGATGATAATAATGGTCATTATTTAAATCTTGATGATTGTGAAAATTTAATTAATATAAATGTAGATCCAAATAATAAGATTTTTAGTAGTATTAATGGAGTATTATGTAATAAAGATAAAACAATAATTTATCAATATCCTGAAGCTCGAACAGATACTACATACGAAATACCAGAAAGTGTTATAGAAATTGATCAATTTTCATTTGCAATGTGTAAGTTAGTAAGTATAAAAATTCCAGAGGGTGTTACGAAAATTTCATCTCAAGCATTTTTCTATTGTGAAAAATTACAATTTGTAGAGATTCCAAAAAGTGTAAAAGAAATTAAGTATGCAGCATTTAATGGATGTAACAATTTAGAAAAAGTAATTTGTAAGACAAATGATGCAGTAATTGGAAATTCAGTATTTAGTGGATGTAATAAATTAAAAATACAATGCTATAAAAATTCAACAGCATATGAATATGCAGTTAAGAACAGCATAAATTATGAGTTAGTAGAACCAGTTTTAAGTAGCATAAGTGTAAAAGAAAATCCAACAAAAACAACATATATTCAAAATGAAAAAGATTTAAAATTAGATGGAGGAATATTAAAATTAACTTATGATGATGAAAGCACGCAAGATATATCAATGACAACAGAAGGAGTAACAACAAGTGGATTTGATAGTAGCAAAGTAGGGCAAAATACCATAACAATAAGTTATGGAGGAAAGTCAACAACATTCCAAGTAACCATAGTTGCAGAACCTGCAAAAACATTAAGTAGCATAAGCGTAAAACAAAAACCAACAAAAACAACATATATTTTAAACGAAGAAAAATTAAAATTAGATGGAGGAATATTAACTTTAAAATATGATAATAATACTACAGAAGAATTACAAATGACAGCACAAGGAGTAGAGACAACTGGATTTAGTAATAGTACATTAGGACCAAAAACAATAACAATAAGTTATGGAGGAAAATCAACAACATTTGAAGTTAATATAGTATCTAAATTATCTTATCAAGAAAAACAAGATAAAAGTGGACTAGTAGTACAAGGGACAGAAGGAGAAGATGGAGTAGTAGTTATACCAGATAATGTTGAAGGAAAGCCAGTTACTGGAATAGGAGAAGGAGCATTTAAAGATAGAGATGATTTAGACACAGTACAAATTCCAAGTACAGTAACAGACATAGCAGACGATGCATTTGATGGTTGCGATGAAGTAACAATAGAATGTACAACAGGTTCAGCAGCAGAAAAATATGCAAAAGAACATAATATGAATTATGAATTAATCGATAAGACAATAAAAAGTATATCAGTAAAAACAAATCCAGACAAAGTAATATATACAAAAGAAGATAGCAAGCTAGATTTAACAGGAGGAAGATTAACATTAACTTATACAGATGATACAACAAGTCCTATAAGCATGAAAAAAACAGGAGTACAAGTTTCAGAATTAAATAAAGCAATTGTAGGAGAACAAGAAATACAAGTTGTATATAAAGAAAAGACAACAAATTTTAAAGTAAAAATTCAAGATGAATCAATTATATTAGGAGATATAAATAAAGACGGAAAAGTAGATTCAACAGACTTATTATTAATAAAAAGACATATAATAGCTGGAAGCAAAACAGACTGGATATTAACAGGAGATAAATTTAATGCTGCAAATATGAATCAAGATAAAAATATAAATGCAACAGACTTGTTGCTATTAAAAAGAAAAATAGTAAATATGTAAGGAGAAGTTATGAAAACTAAGAAGTGTATAATTTTAATAATAATAATAACATTATTAAGCATAAGTTTTACTGTAAATGCAGCTGAAAATGATAGCTATAAAATTGGATTAGAACCAAGTAAAACAACACTTAATCCTGGAGATACTGTTACAATATCATTAAAAATAAGTAATATAAACATACAAAGTGGAGAAAAAGGTATTGGATCTTATGAGGGTACAATAGTATATGATGAAAATGTATTTGAAGGATTAAAAATGAAAGGTAATGATTCATGGGATAATCCAACTGAGAATGAAGGTAGATTTGCTTCAGTAAAATCAGATGGTATATGTACAAATGAGTCACAAGAAATAGCACAAATAACATTTACAGTAAAAGATAATGCGACAATAGGAAATACAAAAATACAAATAAAAGATTTTGAAGGATCTAATGGTGTGGAAAATATTCCAACACAAGATATTGAGTTATCAGTAAAAATAGAAAAAAGTGATGATGGTGAGACAAATATTGTAGATGATAACACAGCAAGTGGAGATAATAATGGTACTATAGTTGGAGGAAATAGCGGTAATACAAGTACTGGAACAACAAATAGTGGAAATAAGGGAACAACAACAACACCAACAAATGTAGCAAGTAAATCTGCTTCACAAAGTTCATTACCATATACAGGATCAGGAAATATAATAATTTTTATAGCAATATGCATAGTAATAGCAATATTTAGCTATATAAAATATAAAAGAACATATTAAAATATAAAATGTTGCCAAAGCTTTAAGCTTAAGGCAACATTTTTTTGCAGATTAACAATTTAACGTGGGTTGAAAACAAAATAAAAAATTAACCAAATTTAAACAGCCCACTATTGTTTAGTTTCCATGTTTTTCTTTTTATAAATTTTAAAAATTCGGAAGGTGTACCTGTAGAAAAACACGATTTATTTAATAAAAAAGCATGATCTTTATTAATATAAAGATAAAAATACTCATCTGTTTCATAAGTTTTCTTTAATTTCCAATATTGTATTTTATCAGAAGTTTCTTCATCAGATATAACAAAACATTTCTCATAAAATTTAAAAGTAAATTCTTTTTCTTTTTCAAACTTTTCGGATTTTAATTCTCTTTGAACCTTTTTTGTAGGATAAAAAAATCTATAAAAGCAAAATATTAATAAACAAATTGTTAATAAAAATGCTGTAAAAAAGTTTAAATATTGCAAATTTATAATGATGCAAAAACATAATAACATGATAATAACTATAGTATCAAATTTATATTTTTGACCATATTTTTCTTTATGAAATTGTAAAAATTTTTGATATGCCTGTTTAGTGTATTTTGTTTTATTTTTAAATAATATTTTCATATTCCTCACCTTTTTATAATTATACTATAAATATAAAAAATAAACAATTAGGGTAAAATAATTCTCTTACAAAAATTACCAGAAAAAAATAATGACAAATATTAACTTTTTTGATAAAATATCT
>CANRBK010000032.1 GCA_947628845.1 uncultured Clostridia bacterium
TCTGTATAATCTTTTAATTTTTCATCTGTACTGCTATTTGAACTATCTATTGCTTCTTGTTTAGCAGTAGAAATTGTCTTATTTACTTCACTTGTTATACTATCTGCTTTTTGTGTTATTTGCGAGTCTGTTTGTGTTCTTGTATAATAGTTCTCACTTAAATTTTTATTTGTATTCTCTGCTGTTGTTCTTGCTGTTTCTGCATTTGTATTAGCATTACTGGCTACACTATTTGCATTATTTATTCCTGTTGCTAATATTGGTGTCGTATATGTTATATTATCGTCAGTCCATGTTATTTTGCTTCTTGTCCATATATATTTACCAATAGTCCATTCATCTTGTGTTGTCTTCCAATTTCCATCTATTTGTTCCGTATCTGAACTAGATAAATAATATTGTTCTTCTATTTCTTTTACTCCTATACCATTTTCTCCGTTAGTTCCGTCTAACCCTCTTGCTCCCGCAATACATGTTGCATCACTTATTTCTTGTGTGCCATCAACATATGTTATAATTGTTCTTTGCCACATATATTTACCATTTTCCCATGTTGGTGCTATTGTACTCCACCCTTCTGTTGGTGCTATTGTTTCACTCGTTCCTAAAGCATATTCAACATCTACATTTGTAATTGTTTCCGCTTCTATATTTTCTACTTTTGTTTCTACTTCACTTACACTTTGTTTTATTTCTCCTAAACTTATATCTATTTTAGAAATGCTACTATCATATTCATTTATTTTATTTGCTAAGCCTTCTATTCTATTAACGGACATCGTTCCAGTTGTTATAAATTTAGCATTTATTTGCCCATCCATAGTTATTGCAATTTCAAAAGGGCCTTCGTATCCATTTGAACTAAATCCTAAACCACCTAAGCCGAATCTCCAAACATTATTTGCAACTTCTTTTGGAATTTTATCTAATATTAAAATTTCGTTTTCATCTATATAAACATAACCTGTCTTATTTAGTGAGTTTATTAAGTCCGTTTGTTGTTTTATTACTAATTCTTGCTTAGATAAAGTTTGAGTAACTTCATTAATAGAATTTTTTATATTATCAAACTTTGCTTTAACATCTTTCGAATAATTTCCAAATGTTAATGATTTGACCTTTTTAGAAATTATGTCATATTGATATTCTAATACTTCAGTCTTTATTGTTACTAGTGGATGTAAAACAGATATTGTATCTCCTATTTCCATTCTATCGTTTATATTCGAAACTATAGTGTAACTTATTTTTGGATATTTATTTTCTTCAAGATATTTTTGTGCTTTTTCTCTTAATTCTTTAATTAGTTTACTTTGTGTTTGTTCGTCAGATTCTATATCAGTTTGAAAATCTACTACTCGAGAATATGGTTTTTCATATTGAATATCACTTTCTAAAAACTCCTCTGGTAATGTAATTCCATCATACCCAACTGGATATACTCTTGTGCATACATTTGACCAATCTTCGTAAATTTCCATAGACTGCATATTTTTTCCGTAGATTATACTTTCTCCATTGTCGTTACCTACTTCTTGTAAAAAGCTAATATCCCAGTTGTCTGCATCAAATAAGCCATTCCATCTTTCTTCAATAGTTACCCATGCTTCTAATAAATTTTTTCTTATAAAATAAGCTGTATTAACATTTTCTACATTAGAAAACATTTTAAAAGGACTGATATTATCAGTCCTTTCATTTATATAATTTAAAGCATTTATTCCATTTTGATTTGTAGGTCTCACATCCACTAATATATAATCTTTAGCATCAAACATTACATGGTTAGCAGTAAATTTTATTTTTCTATTCGTATATTCAATATTTTCTGAAATTCTAAATGCCTGTGGTTTTAGTTTAGATTTTGTTGGTACTACACAAAGTTTATCTTTTTCTATGTATTCTTTATATTTTATAGGTATTTCTACTTCAATGTACCAACCATTTAATGACTTTTTCTTAGTTTCTAAACATTTGATAGGCTCTATAATTATATTTCCTGCGGTAGTAAAATCTTTATCATTTGCATTAAAAATTTTAATCATAGCCACCTATCCTTTCTTTTTATTTTTATATTTGCATCTCCAGAGTGTATAATAATTTTATTTTGTCCGTGGAAGTAATATTGGAAAATCATATCCTATTTCTATTTGTCTATTCCTGTTTAAATTATCATATTCAGTAGTTTTTTCTTCACAATCTATTTCTACATAATTTTCATTTTCAGGAAAATTATATATAAATCTAACGTTATTTATTGTAATATCTATTTTATTTTCGGTTTTTTTCTCCAACCTTATAATTGGTTGACTATATATAGTCCCCTCATTGATAACAATATCTTTTACTTCTATAAAATCATCTCTTTTTTTAGTCCAAAATGGATCTCGTTTAAAAGTAAAATCTGCTATTTTTATATTAGAAGTTCTAATTGGCTCTATTTCGTTATAAAATCTTGCTATTGTTGTTCTGCCTTTGTATTCTAAAATTCCTACTCCATCAAGCCAAGCTAATATTTTATATAATTTATCTGGATTTAAAATTTGTACCTTAATTGGTCTGTCTATTATTGTATATCCTTGTTCTTCAAACAATGCTCCGTTTCTTCCTTCTATATCAATTTGTGAATATCTTTGACTTGCTTTCCCTAAAAAATGTTCTTCTTCTTCAATTACTACTTCCATATCTTCGCTCGATATTCCTTTAAAAATAAACATATATTACACCACCTTATATAATTCATCTTTTACTATTTTTGCAAATCCATCTTCATCTAAAGTTAATTTACATCCTGTTAGAGCTTTTAATATTGCATTTGCCATTTTATTGTAGTCAATTGTTTGTACTTGTTTATCTGAACTTGAATTATAATTTCTTATAGATTTAAATTCATTACTATTTAATTCATCTGCCATTTCTTGTGACATATCTTTTACTGAATTTATTAATCTTGGAGATGATTTATCTAATGTTTTTGATAAACCTTCTACCATATCAGGCATCCATTTTTCGTATTCTCTTAAAGGCCCAACGTCTGGCTTAGAGAAGTGTAGATAAGAAGCGATTTTACTAGCTAATGCACTCAATTTGCTAGTAAACCATGAACTATTGCTTTTATTAGAGATTCCGTTGCCTATACCTTCAACCATATCTTCTCCCCATTTTTTGCTATTATTGGATTTTACTGCTAATTGTGTCCTACCTGCAAGTTTTCTTGCTTCTTCTTCTACTAGTGTATCACTACTTATAGCTGTCGATGTATCTTTTAAATTATCTCTTGCAACATTTGAAAGATTTAAATTTCTTCTATATCCATTTGTAACTTCTGATGCTTTATTATTTGATGCTTCTATTAATGTTGTATCTGTATCAATTTTATTCTTTGTTAATGCTATTTCATCTTTGGTTTTGTCAGATATTTTTAGTTTTAAACCAAATGCTGTAGTAATTTCATCAGCTGTTTCTCCTGATGCGTTACTTAAAGTAGTATCCATAGCAATAATTCCTGTTGATTTTTCTATCTCTGTTTTAGTCGCATCAGATACTTTTGATAATCCTTCACTATATTTTGTATAACTTTGTTCAGCTACAGAACTCCATGCTTGCACTTGTTCTGGTGTTAATTCTTGTATCTTGGCTGTTTCATTAACTAAACTATCAACTAAATTATCTAATTTTGCTTGTTCCGTTTCTAATTGTTTATTTAATATCAATTCTTGATATGTATTATTTGTTTCTGCTGCTTCCTGTAAGCTTTCTTTTAAATATTTCACATATTCGGCTTGACTATTCACTTGTTCTGCAGTAGAATTTTTAATTGTTTCTTTTACTCTTTCATATGAAGTTGTAATACTATTTGTTGCTTTTTGGATGGCTTCTGCATTACCTTCTGCACTTGCTTTTTGTAATTTTTCGTAATCTGTTATAGTTTTTCCATATTCACTTATTAAATCAGTTTGTTCTCCTATTTCTCTTGCTATACTTTCATATTGTTGTTTAGCTTCCGCTCTTTCTAATGCCGAACCTGTTACCATTTTTTCACTTGCTTCAGCTAATTTCTTTTTTAGTCCTATCAATGTTTCAGTAGCTTCTGATTCTTTTTTTATTGCTTCACCATATTCTGCTTGGTAAGCATTTAATACTGCATCTGCTTTTTTAGTAGCAATTACTTGATTTATATTTTCTTTTAGATTTTTATAACTATCAATAATATTTCCATTAAGTTTATATTCCGTTCCTAATGCACTATTTAGCTCATTTAATATTACTTGTGCTCTTTCTTTATATCCATCTTTTACTTTTCCATTTTCATCTGTAATTCTTTGTAATTCACTTGCTAAATTTTGACAAGAATCTATCTCTTTCATAGAATTTGCTAAATTTTCATTTCTTGTGTTTCCTAATTCTTCCCAACTTTTTCTTTGAGAGTCAACTTCATCTCTTAATCCTCCTAATGAAACTCTCTCTTTTTCTATTTCTATACAACATGCCATTGTAGCAGTTGTCAAAAGTCCTATTGCTGTCACTGCAAAAGTTGTTGGATTACTTAATGATGTCATAATAGTAGCCAATTTATTAACAGCTATTGAAGTTGTAGATACATTTCCATTCATTACATCTATAGTCTGTGTAAATGTCCCTATAATTTTTATTGCTGTGCCTGTGGTTGAAGTGATTTTTCCCATTATAGTTAATAATGGTCCTATTGCTGTTACTGCCATTCCTATTTTTACAATCCAATCTAATTGTTTATCTGATAAATTTGCAAACCAATTTGTCAAATCTTCTATTTTATCTACTAGTTTCGTTATGTATGGCATTAATTTGTTTCCAACTGTTATTGCTAAATCTTTTACTTTATTTATAGCCAGTGTTATTTGACTTTTTAATGTTCCATATCTTTTATTTGCTTCATTTGTTAGAGCTGTATTATCTTCCCAAGATTCATTTCCTAACTTTACTGCATCTGACATTACATCACTAGCATTTGCCAAAGAAAGTATTGTATTAGATAATCTAACTTCGGTTAATCCCATATCATTTAGTATTGATATTGCTGATTTTCCATTTCTTTCAGTATCATTTAGCCCTCCAATAAAAGAACTTAATGCACTTACTGCATCTTTTTCAAAAGCCTCTTTAAAATCTTTTGAACTCATGCCTGCTACTTTTGCAAAATTTTGTAAATCCTGTGAACCTGTTTCTACCGCTACTTGTATTTGTTTTAATAGTTTAGACATAGCTGAACCACCAGCTTCTGCCTCAATTCCTACACTAGACATTGCGGTTGCTAATGATAATATTTGAGATTGGCTTAAGCCTGCTAATTCTCCAGTAGCTGCTAATCTTGTTGCCATTTCTACTATATCCGCTTCTGTTGTAGCAAAATTATTTCCTAAGGCTACTATAGTAGATCCTAATTTATCATAGTCTTTTGCACTCATTTTTGTAACATTTGCAAATTTAGCAAGAGAACTTGCAGCTTCTTCTGCAGATAAATTAGTAGAATTACCTAAATCAATCATTACTCTTGTAAAAGATAATATATCTTCTGTTTTAATTCCAAGTTGTCCTGCTGCTTCTGCTACTGCTGATATTTCTGTTGTAGTAGATGGAATTTCTTTTGCCATATCTCTTATGCCTTGCTTTAATTCTTCCATTTGTTCTTGAGTTCCATCTACTGTCTTTTCTACTCCAGTAAACGCACTTTCAAAATCTATTGCACTTTTTGCACTTGCTACTAAAGCTGTTCCTGTTGCAACAGAAAAAGCAGACAATTTCTTGCCTACTCCTTCTACTCTATTTCCTACATTTTCTACTTTTTTTCCAAATTCCTCTATCTTTTGTCCTGTATTATTTAATTGATTTTCTATGTCTTTTATTTTATTCTTATAATTTTCTAGTTTTACTTCTGCATTAGTTAGTTCATTTCTTTTCTTTTTTATTGCAGTTGTGTTTTTGTTTTCTGCATTTTCTAAATCACTTAACTGCATCTTTAATGTTTTTACTTTATCTTCCTGTATTTCATAAGCATTTTTTAAATATTCTTGTTCTGCTCTTAATTTTTCTGTGCTTTTTGTAGAACTATCCCATTGTGCTTGAGTTAGTTTGAAAGTATTATAATTTTTGTTCATTTCAAGATTTATATCTTGTAATGTTTTCTTAAAATCAATTGCACCTTCTTGTGTAAATACTAATCCAACTCTTTTCAAATCATTTGACAAATTTATCACCTCTTTTTGGACATAATAAAAGCACCAGAAATTAATCTGATGCTATTTTTTAACTACTCTTGCTCTATTTTAGGAATTATTCCTTGTTCTTTTAATTTATTATATAAAAACAATCTTCCTTTTTTAGTCCATAAAAAATTTATAAACTAAAAAACACCTACCTAAGTAAGTGTTTTAAAATGCTGTTGCTAAGCATACTAAAAATCCTATAATGCTAATTAATAAAGTAATTATTCCAAATGGCATTATATGAAAACTAAATATACATAAGCCCAAATAAATCAGTAAACCTATTCTTGAACTTATTTTCTTATCCCCTCTATCTTCATCTTCTTTTTTTATATTTTCCTCTTGCTTTATGTTTTCAACCTGAATTTTATTCCATTGCTCAATTGCTTTTGCTTTATTTTTTTCCACTTCCTTTTTAAATTTATCCTCATTATTATAAAAAATAAGTTCAACTTCAAATCCATATATAAGATCTATAATTTCAATTTTATCTTTATCTGTTTCATCATCATAAACTAATTGCTTAACTTTTCCTCCTACTAGATTTATATTCTTCTTTATTTGTTTAAAATTCTTTTTCAATTTTAAATAATTTTTTACTAATCCCTTTGGCATATATCCGATATGACAATAACTATTATCATATCTTTTAATATATATTTTTATACATGTTTTTTCTTCAAACGTGTCTTCTTTTAAATCCATTTCCATCTGTAAATCTTCAAATTCAGAAACTTCATTTACAAACTCTTTAATTTCTTGATTCGTATATCCACCATATTTTTCAAAACAACCATTTCTTTCATATTCTAAACATATTTTCCTTATTTCATTTTGTATATCCTTTCCTTCTTCATTTTCAAATGTTACTCCATTTACATTAAATTTTAAATTTTCATAAATTTGATTTTTTTTACAATAAGGACAAATATTTACCTCACTTATTTCTTGTGAACAATTATAACATTTCATATTCTTCCCCCCTTTTATAAAATTATAAAAGGATTATATCACTTTTAGTTATATTTGTTTGTCGAATTATGTCGAAAATAAATTTTTATTAGTTTCTATGATTATGTCTAAATTGTTTTATATTACTAGAGCTTTGATTTTCAGATGGTGTATTTTGAATAACAAAATTTACTATATTATCTATATCTTCTAATTTTACAAGTCGCACCGCTTGTTTGTATGTTAATGGTGTATTATAATTAGATGCTACTGCTGCATATAATATTTGGTTAGTTGCATACATCCTCTTTGTATATCCATTTTTATCTTTCTGTCCTTGTGAATCTTTTTTTAATTGTTCTAATCCACCTTCATAATCTTCTATATATTCTAAAAAAAGTGGTGTCACTTCTAAAATTAGCATTTCCCCATTTTTTAATTCTATTTCCATAAATTACCTCCTATATTTTTTTCAAAAAGCCTTAAAATCAATAATGAAAATCGATTTTAAGGCTTTTATTTTTCTTATTAATATAAATTATTTAATTCTGTTTTAAATTTAATCCACTTAAGTTAAGAGTTCTAGTCTCTTTACCTTCACTTGTTATTTCAATAGTATTGTCTTTATTGTGTACATGAAAAACTATTAAACCATCACTAGTGTCTACTGCAACTGGTTTCTTAAGTTTTGCTCCTGTTCCTTTGATTTCACATTTAATAGTTCCTTTTGGTTGTCCTTTAGCTTCTTCAAAGTATAAAGGTATAAAATTTCCAGTATTATCAGTTGAGTCTTTTGAAAATTCAGTCCAATTCTCAATGTAATTTAATGTACCTTTAGCATTATTGCCTTCAAAGATTAAATTTTCACATAGGTCTTGAACTTTCTTTTCTCCTAATAATTGTGTTTCACCTTCTGGAACTTTTACAATTATTTGATTAGCCGATTCTTGATCGGCATTAACTGGGAATAATTGAAACTAAATCTTCGTCACATGTTATAACTTGCTTGAAGTATAAATCTTCTGTAACTCCTTTTGGGAATTTTGTAGAAGAAGTGTCAATAGAATTTTTGAATGTTTTTCCTTCTTCATCAAAAGCATATGCTCTAATTGTAAGAGTATCACTTTGTTCAGAAAAACTTTCTTCAGTTGTTTTTGCTTCATCTGTATTGTCTACTAATTGGCATTTTGGATACCAATCAAATCTTTTGTTATTATTTGAAAGTAATACTACTTTTCCATAAGCAAAATATGGTCTTTTTCCTGAAGCTTGATCTTGTATTAATCCATGTTCACTTATAGTATCTCCTCTCATTTTGCATAAATCATCTATATCTGTTGCAAGTGTTTCGACTTCTATATCTATGTATGAAGTTTGTTGTCTTGTATCATAAACTTTTCCACTTCCATATATTGGAGTACTTTCAGAGCTTTCGGTTATAGTAATTGTTTTTATACTTTCGTTTTTTATTGTTTCATCTTCATACTTTGTTAAATCAAAATCCATTCCTTCTTCAGGCTTATTAAAGTTATAATATTGAGCTCCTATTGACTCTTTATATGGTGGCTTTTTTGTTATAATTTTTTTTTCTGACATTTTATTTCCTCCTTTTTAATAAAAATGCTTAGTGTTACCAGGTCTGTAGATCTAGTTTAGTAAGCATTATTTTATAATATTTTTCTTTGTTTCTATCCCATAAAGGATAAACGTGCGGATTCTCATCCATCTTTTCAGTTCCATGTTCTACCATAGGACCATAGTATTTCCCCCAACCAACCTCAATCTCTTTTTTATTTTTTCTATAAGCAAAACTATCTACTAAATGTGTATACCCTGCTTTTCTTATTTTTGACATTGGTTTAGGCAATTTAAGCAAATCATTTACAAATTCTTTTGCTCCAATTTCTAAAACTTCTATAAAATTATCTACTTTATCAGCATATTTTTCTATAGTTTCTAATAAAGCTTCAAAACCAGAATATCCATATACTTCATTATTCATTTTCTTCTCCTATATTTTCTAATATCTCTAGAGAGAAAAATGAATGTATTCTTCTATTATCTGCGGTATATTCGTGTTGTATAGTAGGAAAATATCCTCTTTTATTCAATTTTCGTTTTAATTCTAATAGTTTTTGATGTCTAGGTTTATCTGCTATTATTGATATTTGGTATGTAACTTTTGTATTATATACTTGTCCACTCGCTATCAAGTCTTCCCATACATAATCCCAATAATGTAGTCTTACTTCATCTTCCATTTCATCATCTTTTGGAGTAGACTCGCTTACTGAAATATTTAGTTCATCTAATAAGTCTACTAATTCTTTTTTCGTCATAAGTTTGTGTAATTCTTCTTCATTCATAATTCAGCCTCCAACTTAACTCGTGGATATTTTTCTAATGTTAAATCAGTTTGTTTGAATCCATCTTTATTTGTAAAATGATAAGCATTAAATACTTTGTGATATTCATCACCAATTTTTAATACACATAATGAATTTATTTCTTTCAATTGTTGTATTCTTAATTTATAGGTTATCTTTTTTTCTCTTTCTTCTGCTTCAAATCTTAATTTATCTGAAATTGATAATTCTTCAAACCAAATATCTGGCTTACCAACATCATGTAAATACTCCGTTGCAAATTTGTCATCAGTTTGCTTTATTTCAAAAAGTTTAAAAAAACCATCATTATACACTGGTAGGTTTGTAATATTTTGCTTGTAAAAAAGCATATTCACCTGCGTATAATTGTTTAAATTCTGCTAATTTTTTATATCTAGCATATAATACATAATTTTTTAATAAACTTTTTGCTATTGTATCAATTTCATAATTAATCTTTGCTCCTGAAAATTCATTAATATCCCCTTCTCCATCTTTTATATATCCTATAATTGTATTGTCATCCTCTAATGGATGTTGTTCATTTTTTATTTCTTGCAAAAGTTTTTGTGGATAATTAGTATCTTCTGAATCTCTGAAATTTTCTATAACTCTATTTGTTTCCATCTAGTTTAGTCTCCTTTCTTTGATTGCAAAAAGGAGCTTAATATTAAGCTCCTATGATTCTTTCAATTCTAACTGAGTTAAAATAAGTGTTCTAGTTTCTTTTCCTTCACTTGTAATTTCTATAGTATTATCTTTATTATGAATTTGGAACACTATTAAGCCATCTTTTTCATCCACTGCAACTGGTTTCTTAAGTTTTGCTCCTGTTCCTTTGATTTCACATTTAATAGTTCCTTTTGGTTGTCCTTTTGCTTCTTCGAAGTATAGTGGTAAATAATTTCCTGTTTGTTCATCAGATTTACTTGAAAATTCTTTCCAACCTTCAATATGTTTTAATGAACCTGTTACATTATCACCTTCAATACTTAAATTTTCACATAAATCTTGAACTGTTTTTTCTCCTAAATTTAATGATGTTTCATTACTTGGAATTGCCACTTTTATAGAAGTGGCTTGGCTAGGGGGTAACTTCTTCTGTTTTTACAATTGGTTTTAATGCTTCTAATTTTGATATATCTAATACTACTGCATCATCATTGTCTTTTAATCTTCCATTTCCATATGTTACTACACTATATGTTCTTAATTGTTCTAGGAATTTATAGTGATCGCTATAATCTATTCCCATTCTTGAAATACCTGCAACATATTTTTTAGGTATATAAGCAATTGCTTTTTTTGCTGGTACATCTGGACATGCAACATATACAAAATTTTTATAATTATCAGCTTTTACATAACCATTAAAACTTAATACATGTGTTGCTTTATAAATTGTTGTATCAAGTTCATTTTGGTTAGCTATAATAACTATTGTATCTACATTTCTTTTTCCATTTTTATTTAAAGTTGGTAATACTTTAGCACCAAAACTATCTGGTCCTAAATCTGTAATCTCAACAGCTGTTTTATCTGGGTATACTCCTTCTTGTACTGAACCTTTTAAGTCTTTTAATAATCCAATTGGTGCATCTTTTCCGTTTCCAGCTACAATTCCAGTTTCTATTCCTTCTTCATTTACTTCGATTATAACTGTTCTAACAAATCTATCTATCCATTTGTATCCCATGTTAATTATTGCTCTTGGAACGAACATAAATGCTGATAATGAATTTACTTCTAAATCTAGTGTACTTACACCAGCTTCTATTTTATCTACAATTGCTCTTGTTAATTTTCCCCATGTAGCTTTTCCACTTCTTTCAGATAAAAACCATTTTTGTACTCCTGCCGGTGCCCAGTCTATATATTTGAATAATGGATGAGCTGTTTTTAAATCCTCAAATATATAATTGATTGTTGTTTCAGGTAAATAGTCTATTTCTTTACCTGTTAAACTTGTTGTATCTTCTTGTTTTATTGCTCTATCTATCCATTGTTTTTCTTTTTCTGTTAATGAACGTAATCCAAATTTTGCGTCATTTTCTTTTGTTGCAGAATATTCTTCAAATTCTTTTTGGTATTGAGCAATTGTTTCTGCATAACTTTCATCTATTACACTTTGAATTGCTTCAATAATTTTTTGTGATTTTTGCTCTGCTGGAGCTTCATTTAGTTCCTTTACTAAATCTTCAATTTTCTTTTCGTTAAATTTCATATTTTTTTACCTTCCTTTTCTTAATTTTTTGTATTAAAAAAAGACTCCCATGAGTCTCTTTTAATCTGATTATTATTTGAATTATTAAGTAATCCTATTGGTTCTTGTTTTGAATTTGAATTTCCATTTAATAATTCCTTTTCAAATTGTTTTATTTGTTCTTCTAATAGTTCTTTAGTAGCTTTTTTAACTACTTGCACTATATCAGAATTACTTTGTTGCAAATCTTTATTTTCCTTTTGTAAAGCTTTATTTTTCATAACTAAGTCGTGAACAAAATCTGCTTCTAAAGCTTGCATATATTCATTTTTTCTTTCTTGAGTAGTAGAAAAACCCCATTCATATGCTTCTTGTGATGTAATCCATTCTTCTCTATCCATCTTTTCTTTTATTTCTTTTTCTGATAATTTTGTCTTACTTGTGTAAATATTAAGAGAAGGTTGTGTTATTTTTTCTAAATCTTCTGCTACTTTCTTCATTCTGTTCGAATCTCCTCTTGCTTCAGTCCAAGCATTATGTATCATAAGTAAACCATTTTCAGGCACAATTCTTTCTTGTCCTGCCATAAAGATTACAGATGCTGCACTACAAGCAAATCCATCTACAATAGTTTTTAAATGTCCCTTAAATTCAGATAATAAACTATAGATTGCTAATCCTTCTGAAACATCACCACCATAAGAGTTTATTCTTACTATAAGATTAGGCGTGTCTACTTGCATTAACGCATTTTTTAATGTAAAAGCATCTGTTTTCTCTTTACCAGTTCCTAACCAATCATCAATCCATGTTTTTGGCTCTATATTACCATAAATGTATAATTCTGTTTCTTTGTCACTTTTCTTTTTGAAATTCAAAAAATTATTCTCCATTTTCTTCTACACCTCCCTTCACATTTGCATAATTTTTAGTTAGGTTATGTTCATCTGCCCAAGGTTCATCAATTCTTGGCAATCCTAAAAACTTATTAATTTCATTTCTGCTAAATCCATCTGCTGTTAGTTTATCTATTCCATTTGCTGAATCTATAATGTCTCTATGGTTTATATTAAATCTATTAAACTTTATATATTCTCCTCTTAGATAATCTTTTTTTCCTACATACGATATATTATATCCATCTTCTAGTAATTCAAAATATGGAGACACTGCAAACGTTATAAAGTCATTATTTCCTGTTGATTTTTCAGTTTTACTTCCGTTAAATACATCCAATGGAATATTCCATGTTTTAGCAACTATATTTCCTATTTGTTCAATTTCGTCTTTATAGTCTGATAAACTTTGTTTTGTATCTTTATTTAAGTTAATTAATTCAAACATTTCGGATAACATTACTATTGCTTCTTCTTCACTAAAAAGTCCTTCTGTTATTTTTTCCTTATATTTTTCATAGCTTATAGGTTCTTTAGTCTCAGCATCTATCATTGTTGGTTGATTACCTGGGAACTTTAATCTCCATTTTGGAGTGTTAGATTGTATAAAACTTTTTGATACTGCATTTAAAATTTTAGAACTATTGCTTTTATAGTCACTTTTTGCTGCAACTAAATTACTATTTTTTAATGAAAAATATATTGAATCTTCCGAATTGTATTTCTTATTCAATAGTAAACTATTGCCTTCATCATCTGATATAACTACATCTGAAAATACTTTTCCATATAATATAGAACTAGTTGAATTAAAGTCATCTGCAATATATAACAATTTTGAATTAGTAAAATCTCTGTTCATTATTATTAAGGCTTTTTTCTCAGTTAGAAGTCTAGTCACTAATTTATATAAAAACATAGTACCATTTTCATTATTATTTGGTTGTAAGTTTAATCTCCAATACACATCATCTTTTGTTTCTTCTATCTTATTTGTTTTACTATTTTTAGCAAATACTTGTATTTCACATTTTGCTATTGTTTTTGCTATTAAATCTATTGCATGAGCTTCAGCTAAAGTATATATATAATCTGTTTTATTATTTGTTCCTAATAACACATCAATTATAGTCTCTCCGTTTTTCATTCTTTTTATCAAAAAACACTTTTTCACCTCCTAAACATAAATAACATCTTCATCTAGTAACTCTTGTACACTCATTGCAGCTACAAAAGCCATGAAGGGATCATTTTTTCTTAATTTCGGTTCTATCTTTTCATATTTTTTATTTCCATCTTTACCATCTTTTACAGCTGTATTGTTAATTGCCCATCTCATAATTGCACTATTCCCTATATTTATTTTTCCTTCTGCAAATGCTACTTCTATTCGTGGAGCTACTATTGCTGCAATACTTGCAGGATATTTTATCATTCTTACTAATCCATAAGGCATGTCTTTTGTCTCTACAGACAATCCCATCTCCTTAAAAATTTGTTCAAGTAATTTATATCTATATGTATCAAGTACAATTTTTTTTACATTATATTTTGACATTTCTGATAAAATCCATAAAATCATATCTCTACCATCAATAGAATCTTTATTTACTATTTCAAAATCTTCAAATCCTTCTTGTCCAATATTATCAAATGGAAACTTTATATCTCCAAAAAACTTACTTTTTGCACATATCCATGTTCTTTGTCTCCAAATATATTCTCCATCTTTCTTAAATAAAAAACCAGCACTCGCAAAATCATTTAAAGATGCAAAATCTATTCCTACTATTGCTAATCTTCCTGTAATATCTCCAGTTATTCTTGGTATTTCTTTTTCTATATCTTCATAAGATGCTCTTAATATGTTTTGCCAATCAGTTACTACTTGTTCTTCATCTTGTTGCGGTAAATTCATTCTTTTTGCATAAAATTCAATCCTATAAGATTTTTGCTTTTGCATTTTTATATAGTCTCTTATTATTTCGTTCTTTAATATTGGCATATATCTTAAACTTGGATTCGCTTGACACCATATTGTTATATCAATGTCTTCTCTATTTCCTGTTTCTAAAAACTTTTTCATTGGTATATCAACACTATCTAAATCATTTACTTTATAAATAATAGGTAATAATCCTAAAAAGTTTTCTTCTCCATTTAATACCAACTTTGACATAGACAATTTTTCATCTAAAGGGCCATCTCTTACTGTTCCATTTGTTGTTATTGTTACTGTCCTTGCATGTTTTATTTTTCCCAATCCTGAACTATATACATTTATTTGTTTATAATCTTCATACGCATGTAACTCATTAAATATAATCATACCTGTTTGTTTACCATCTTTGGTTTTTGCATTTGCTGTATTATATCTGAGTATTGAATGAGTTATTTTGTTTATTACTTCTGTCTTATTCCAATAAAAATATTTTTTCATTATATCTTTATTGCTCTCTAACATATTGTAAACAACATTAAATGAATTTAAAGCTTGTTCTTCTGATGTAGCTACAATATCTATATGATAATTTTTCACACCATAATAATGTGTTTGCAAAAAATTAGCTAATGGCATTATCATACCATCTTTTCCATTTCCTCTTGCCATTAAAATTAATATATCTGGAAAAATAGCTATGTCAGTATTGTTTTTGTCATACATAAAAAATAATGCATATGCAAACTTTTGATATGGAAATAATTTATAATACCATTTTTCACAATATTTAACAGCTTTGTTGAAAGTTTCTCCATCAAAAAAAACATCATCTCTCGATAATGTTGGTTTTACTATATTTTTAATTAATAATTTTATTTCTTCATCAACTTCATTTGGATTTTCTTCAACAAATTTTATGTATTCATTTATTTCATTACAACAAATCATCTCCTTCTTCTCCACCACCTTCATCAGGTGCTTTTAAGTCTAAATCTTGAAGTATCTTTAGCATCTGTCCATTTGTTTTTTGTAACCTTTCAACACTTTCATTAGGTTTATATGTTGTAAATCCATTACCTCCCGTTGTCTTATATCTCATTCCATTAATATTTATATCATGTTTAAGTCTTTCTTTTAACTCTACAAAATAAATATAATCTTCTATCATATCATCAAATTGCTTTCCAAATTTATTTTGTTGAATCAATTGATTTTTTAAATCTTCTTTTATAGCTTCTTTTTTATCTTCTATCATTTGTTCTAATTGATCTTCATTTTCTATTCTTCTTATTTTTTCTTCTAAATTTTCTACTATTTTTTCAAGTTTTTCTTCCTTTTTATTTGTAGACTTTGATGTTTTTTTCTTGGTTGCCATTTACATACCCCCTTTCACGTGAGAAAATAAAAATTTTTAAATAGTTACTACCCTCACACCCGCTCCCCTTTAGCCTTTTTTAGCTTGAGATTTGACTGGGGGTATTCCGCTTCTAATATAATTGTATATTTTCTAATTTCTTTGGTTCATCCAGTAATTTATTTTCTTTATATTTATATTCTAGCTTTGATATTATAGGCTTTCCTTCTGCATATTGTGTAGTTGATATTATTTCTATTATATCTTCATCCACTAATTCATCATCTGTAGTATCTAATACTACTCCTTCACTTTGTATATTATTCTTAATTGATTCATATATTATTCTTTGTTGATTCTTTATTCTATCTCATCTGCTAGATATTCTATTATTTCTTTATCACTACAATTTCTATATCTAGAATCTTGTGTAACTCTTTTTCTTGTCTGTTCATATTTATTTGTTGTTTTTCTTATTAATACTAAATCATCTATATTATTCATATTCTTTATTCTCTTTTTTCTAATTCTATTTCATTTATACTTAAGCATAATAAACCTTCAACTACTTCTATTCTATAAGCATGTTCTAAATGTTTTATTTGTTTTCCTTGTTGAAATGTATTATTAAATAATCCTAACTTTTCTAATATCATATTACATTCTTTTTGTGGTATATTACCTAATAACATTATTGTATTTTGCATTATAGTTAATACTTTTATTACATGACTTAATTGAGCATCTAATTTCATACTTCCTCTTGCTAAGCAATTAAAAAATATTTTCATTGCTACTACTATTTCTTCATTATCTAATAGATAACTCGCTGATATTCCATTTGCAAATGTTATTACTCCAACCTTTTCATTGTCTTTATTCATTTCTTTTAGTTCCGCTTCTATATTATTTACTTTATATGCTTGTATTAAATGTTCTAGTTTCACTTACCATCTCTCCTTTGTTAAAGGTTTCTTTTTCTTTCTCCATGTCCATCTATGTCTTTCTTCTATAATTTCATGTGCTTCAAAGCTTAGACTAATACAATTATTAATATCTAGTGCTAAGTCTGGTCTTTCTTTTATTGATTTTATATGATGAACTGTATCAGCATCTACTATTTTTATTACTTTAGGAAAATGTATTCCATCATTCCAATTACCTAAAAAAAATTGGCATTTTCCTTTATCCCTTGTTAATACTCTTTCTCTTAATTCATCCCAATCTGTTGAATGATAAAATTTATTTGTATTTCCTTTTGCTATTTCTACTTCCCAATTATATTTTTTTCTTCTTGTTCTTCGTTGTTTCATACTTTATACAACCTAGCATTTTTTATTTCTATATTATCCCTTTCATTATAGGTTTATGTTTTTTAGCTGTTGTACCATTCCAGCATTTTTTATTGTTTTTACAAGTATTGCATTTGTTTTG
>CANRBK010000033.1 GCA_947628845.1 uncultured Clostridia bacterium
TTTCTTCCTTCATTCTCTAAACTATAGCTCTCTCTCTCTCTCTCTCTCTCTCTCTCTCTACAGCCACATACTTTCTACGTTTCATCATTTTTTCACTCCTTCTTTTGTTTTTTCTTATTTCTATTTATATCATAATTCAAATTTTATTACAATACTTTTATTATTTTAAAATTCGTTTTTTTATTATTGTAGAATATTGAATGTAAAAATAGAAAAAACGAAGTTTTACTATTTAGTTTAACTTCGTTTTTAACAATAAGCATTATAATAATATAACTATTTAATTGCTTCTTCTGCGTATTTATTGTTTATTATTTTATCATAAGGAGCTTTTTGTTTTAATTCTCCTGCTTCACTCATAACTTCTTGTAATTTATTAAAGCTTTCTTCTTTTAATATTGGTGTATCATTCCAAGCATCTATATCTTTATAGCTTTGTACAGCTGTTGCTAATAAGTCTAAACTTGTATCTGGGAAGAAATCTTGTATTATCTCTGCTATTTCTTGTGCTGAGTGTTCTTCTACAAATTTTTGTCCTTTATATATTGCATTTGTAAAATTTTGAATTAATTGTTCATTTTCTTCTATATAGCTTTTCTTTGCAAAATATGCTGTATATGGTATTTCTCCAGATTCTTCTCCAACTGATGCTACTACATATCCCTTTCCTATTTGTTCTACATTTGATGCTGTTGGTTCAAATAATGTAACAAAATCTGCATCTCCTGATGTAAATGCACTTGCCATCAAATCAAATTTTATGCTATCATCTAATATCAAATCTGTTCCAGGTACTAATCCATGTTGTTTTATAACATATTCTAATGTCATATATGGTACTCCACCTTTTCTTCCTGGTATAACTGTTGAACCTTTTAAATCAGTCCAATCAAAATCTTCTATCTGTTCTTTTGATACTAAAAATGAACCATCTCTTTTTGTAAGTTGTGCAAATACTTGAGTATAGTCTTCTTTTCCTTCATTATATACATATATTGATGCTTCTGGTCCTGCAAATCCTATTTCGCTTTCTCCTGATAATACTGAAGTCATTACTGCGTCTGCACCTTGGCCTGTTGTTAAATCTATATCTATCCCATATTCTCTAAAATATCCATTATTTATTGCTACATATTGTGGTGCATAAAATACTGAACGTGTAACTTCATTCATTTTTATTAGTGTATTTCCTTCATTTGTGTCTGTATTTTCATTTTTAATAATTATAATTCCAGCTATTACTGCTATTATAAGCAATGCAATTACTATAAATATTATTTTCTTTTTCACCTTTAACCTCCTTAATTGATAATTTATTTTCGGATAAATTTTTCAAGTAATAAAACTCCTCCGTACATTACTCCTGCTACAATTCCTAATATTATTACACTAGTCATTACCAAATCTAATTTAAATACTTGACCTCCATATACTATTAAATATCCTAATCCTGCTTTTGATACTAAAAACTCACCTGATATTACACCTACAAGTGAAAGTCCTATATTTACTTTTAACGAATTTATAAATGTTCCCATATTTGCTGGTATAATTATTTTTGTTAATAGTTGAAATTTATTACAATTAAATGTTCTTGCCATTTTAATTATTTCTTTATCTGTTTTTAGAAAACCATTTAACATTTCTAGTATTGTTACAATCAATGATATTGCTATAGCCATTACTATTATCGCAGGCATACCTGAACCTACCCATATAATAATAATCGGCCCTAATGCGACTTTTGGTAAACTATTTAATACAACTAAAAATGGTTCTGATACCTTTGCTAAAAATTTTGACCACCATAATATAATTGCAATTGCTACTCCTAAAATAGTTCCCATTGAAAATCCTACTATTGTTTCATAAATAGTTACTTTCATATGTCTTATTAAATCATTTGATGATAAATTTATAAATGTGTTCCATATTCTACTTGGTTGACTTGTTATAAAACTATCTATCACTTTAAGATTTGCAAGTATTTCCCAAATTGTTAAAAATCCTACTAATATAAATATTTGCGTTAATATTACTAATATTTTATTTGTTCTCATTTTTTTTAGGTATTTTTTTCTTTCTTTTGATATTCCATCATTTTTCATCTACACCAAGCTCCTTCCATAATGTATCAAAATATTCGCTAAATTTAGGACTTTGTCTGCAATTTATTGGAGTTCTATTTTCCATTTCAAAATCTATTTTGTGTATATCTTTTATCGTGCCTGGCCTTTTGCTTAATACTAATACTCTATCTGCCATGCTTATCGCTTCTGATATATCATGTGTCACCATTATTGTTGTAATATTTTCTTTTCTTAATATTGAATATATATCCTCTGTTACCATTATTCTTGTTTGATAATCTAGTGCTGAAAATGCTTCGTCTAATAATAGTATTTTAGGTTTTACTGCTAATGTTCTTATTAGTGCTACTCTTTGTCTCATACCTCCTGATAATTCTGATGGATATTTTTTTATAAACTCATATAAATTATATTTTTTTAATAGTTCTTTTACGTATTCTATATTTTCCTTTGTCTTTATTCCTTTTATTTCTAGTCCAATCAATGTATTATTTAAGATGGTTCTCCATTCTAATAAGCAGTCTCTTTGTAGCATATATCCTATTTTAGATGATATACCTTGTAATTTTTCATTTTCTATGTATATCTCTCCTTCTGTTTTTTCTTCTAACCCTGCTATTAGTGATAATAATGTTGACTTTCCACATCCACTTGGTCCTATTATACTTATAAATTCTCCTTTTTTTGCTCTAAAATTTACATTTTTTAATGCTTGAACTTCTCCTTCTTTGCTTTGATATTTTTTTCCTACATTTTTCACCTCTAGTATTTCCTTCATAAATTGCCTCCTTTTATTTATCCTAATATATTTTATGTAAAATATATTTTTGTGGTTACTACATTCCAAAATAGTATTTTCATTCTTTATAGTTTATTTTCCTATAAAAAAAAGGTGCAATGTAGCACCTTTCTGGAGACTTTACTCTACCTCAGATTTTATTTTTTCATATATCTGATAAAGAGTTGAACTATCAATTTCATTTTTATCAAGAGCAACGTTTGCTTCATCATATAAAGCTAAAATTTTTTCGGCTTTCTCAAGGTATTCTATTTCAAATCCTTCAGCCGGAACATGACTACAAAACTTTTTTATCTCTTTTTTGATTTTAATGAAATCTACATTCATATTCTTCTCCTTTCTGCTTATTTAAGCTCTTATATTATAACATTTTTTACATTTTATGTCAATTTTAGTTTTTCTTTTATTTTAATCAGCATTTTTTCTAGTATGTTTTTCTTTTTTATTATTGTTAAACTTGTCTCTTGACTATTTTCTTTACTTGTTTTCTTTTTTGTTTTAAATATATTTTCAACGGGATATAATTCTCTTTTTTTACTTTCTATTATATAAAGTTCTTTTTCGTCATTTTTTTTAATTTGCTGTTTTTCTTCATTATCAGCCCAATATTCTATATATAAATTAGCTATTAATATTTTTGTTAATTTTGTAATATTTTGTTCTTCAAAATTTAATTTTATATTATATATAAATTCATAATTATTATCTTGATTTTCTATATAATATTGTACTTTTTCTTTAGGTATTTTATTTAAATCACTTTTTGGAATATGCTTTAATATCTCTACTAATTCTTTATATGATTTAGCATATTCTTCTTTTGTATAATTCTTTAACATTAATTATCTCCTTACTTATCAATACCTTCTTGCTGTAAATTAACTAGTATACTTTTTTCGCTATCACTTACCAATTTTCTTTCCTCAGCAGTAGTAGAATCCAATGATTTTCTTCCTATGATTTTAGCATTCAAAATACTATTTTCTATTTCTACTATATATTCTAATTGTCTTTTTGGTAATCCTAATTTTATTGCAAAATAATAAATTTCTCTAGCATTTAATCCTAGACTATACAAGTTTGAAATATCTCTTTTATTAATTTCTTCTGGTAATTTTTCTTTTAAACCTAAATATTCTTTTACCTCTCTATTCTTTCTTCCTTCATATTCTATTGGCATAGTTGCACTATATTCATATAATTTTCCTGTATAATTTGGTAATATTTCTTGTTCTATTCCATTTATTAATTCTTCTTTCTTTTCTTCTGATATTTGCCCTAATTCTAATTTTTTTTCCAATATACTTTCTGCTGTTTTTTCAGCATCCATTAAAATATACTTCATTTTATTTCCAAAATGTACACATATTTGTCCAAAAAAAGGTAAATCTAATACAAATGAATCTCTATTTTGATTATCCTTTCTATATCCATAAGACATTAAATTTTCATACTCTTTGTCTGTTTTTGTTAAAATATATAAACTTGCTATTAAATCTTTCATTGCTATATCTTTCCATCTTAATAAACATACTTCATTTTTGTGATAAGCATTATATTTTTCTTCAGGAAGATTCTCATTTTCTATTTTTTTCTTATAATGTTTTGACATTCTATTTGACATTAGCATTAATAATGCCATATTAGTAATTCCATCAAATTGATCTGTAGCATTTACTATACCCAATTTTCCTTCCAAATAATCTATCTTTAAGTATGTATCTTTTATTACTTTTTTTATATTATCTGTTGGTATTTCTATTAAAGTATTTTCTAAACCATCCTCATTTTCTTCTGTCTGCATATATATAAATCTTCTTATTCCTTCAGCACTATTTAATCTTAAAAACAAATTTGTAACTTTACCTAATTTTTCATAAATAGTTGTGTAATTATCATAAATATATGTATTTGATCTATTTGCATTTTCTTGTATCATGATTTTACTCCTTAGTTTTTATACTATATTATTTCTATTATAATAGTATCATACATGAATATAATTTTCAATTTGTTTTTAGATTTTTTCAGTTTGCAATCTTGTTTTGCTTATTAATTCAGAAATTTGATATATTAGCTTCTGTTGTTCAGGCGTACATTTTTCTAAAATAAGTGTAAAATCTTGTTTCAAATAATCTTTAGATCTTATATTACTACCTGTAAGCAAAAAGCCTGGAGAAACATTTAGAACTTCTGCTATCTGAATCAATCTTTTTAAATTTATTTTACTACTTCCTCTTTCTACTCTACTCATAAAAGCTACTGATACATTTATTTTATCTGCTAGTTCTTCTTGTGTTAATTTTTTTTCTAATCTAGCAGTTTTGATTCTTCTTCCAATAACACTATAATCTGGTGACATTTTATATCTCCTCCTCTTTCCTTGTGTGTTAATATATCACTTATTAGGTAAGAAGTCAATACTATTTTAAATTTATTTGTAAACATTTATCTTTTAAGTTCTATAATTTTTTTTGCAACTTTACTTTCCATATTTTCTAGTTGTTCTAGAGACATATCATGTATATTTACAATATTATATGAAAAATTAATTCTATTATCTTCAAATGTTGTATATTTTAATTTTTTAGATATTCTACTATTTTTCCATTCTTTTTTTCCAGTATATATAACAATAGGAATTACTATTGGATATCTTTTGTTTTGTTTTTTTTCTTCTTTATCCCAATTTTTTATTATATTTAGACTATGTTCAAACATTTTATATGATATATTATTATCAATTTTTTCTATAACTTTTATAAAAATAAATATTTCTTTATTTTCTATTTTATATGTAATATTTTCGTTAGTTGCTTTATCTGTAACAGCTTTTATATTTCTACAAAAATTTATATTATCTATATTTCCTACTTCGAATAAATTAAAAAATTCTTTTAAAAATTTTTTTAGTTGTAATTTTTCTCTCAAAATTTCTATGATTTGATTCTTATTATTGTGTACTTTCTTTTCTTTATTCTTTAGTTCATATTTTGCTGCCTTTTCTTCTAATTTTATTGCTTCATTTATTTCTCCATTATCTACACAATCTATAAAATCATTGTAAGAAAAATAGAGCATAACTCCCTCCTTTCCATCTTTTGTCAATATTATTTGGATATTTTTAGATTTAAAATTAATTGATATTAATTCTTATTTGAAAAAAGCTTGTAAATTTATATTAACATAAAATGGTAAGAATTGCAATTATCTCTGCAACTCTTACCAATGTTATAATATTTTTTTGTATTATATTGTAAAATATTGTAATATTTTGTCTAAATCATATGTTTATTATTAAAATAGTTACTTATTTCTTCTAATTCTTCAAAATTCTTTTGTCTTAAAATATCATATACTACTATTGAAACTGAATTTGCCAAATTTAGTGATCTTAATGTAGGTCTCATAGGAATTCTTATAGTTTTATCTATGTATTTAACTAAAATATCTTCTGGTAAGCCTTTAGTCTCTTTTCCAAAAAGTACAAATACTTCTTCCATTTCTTTATAATTTGGTTCTGAATATACATGTTTTCCTTTCGTAGTTACAAAAAACATATTGTTTTTTTCTGGTTCATATCTTTCTAAAAATTTTTCAAAAGATTCATGTTCTTCTATATCCAATTTATCCCAATAGTCCAATCCTGCCCTTTTTACTGCTTTTTCATTTATACTAAATCCTAATGGATGTACTAAATGTAATTTTCCTCCTGTAGCCGCACAGGTTCTAGCTATATTTCCTGTATTTTGAGGTATTTCTGGTTCTACTAATACTACATTTAATTTCATATCTATTTTCCTTTCTGTCTTACATATTCATACAATACTATACCAGTTGCAACAGAAGCATTTAAACTCTCCGTTTTCCCTAACATTGGAATCTTTACTTTTACATCTGATATATCTTGTATTTTTTTCTCAACTCCATTTGCTTCATTTCCAATAACTATAACTTTTTTGCTATAATTTATATCATATATACTATTCTCTGCTTTCAATGAAGTTATAACTATATCAAATTTATGCTTTCTTACTTCTTTTAATGTTTGAAATAAATCTTCGCATTCTATTATTTTAACTCTAAAAATAGCTCCCATTGTTGAACGTATAACTTTTGGATTATAACAATCTGCCGTACCTTTTGATACTAATATTTGGTTTAATCCTACACTATCTATTGTTCTTAAAATCGTTCCTAGATTTCCTGGGTCTTGTATATCATCTAATGCTACTATAATGTCTGGAGAATAATCAATTTGCATTTCTTTATTTTCTATTCCTATTATTGCTAAAATACCTTGTGGAGTATTTACATCAGATATTGATTTTAATATACTTTCTGTAACATATATACACTCATATTTTGCTACTTCGTACATCAGTTCTTTTGGAATTATATCTGAATTCTCGCAATTCTCACATATAATTATTTTCTTTATATTTGCATTTTCTTCTATTGCTTCTTTTATTAATTTAATTCCTTCAATAATAAATTCTTTACTTAAGTCTCTATATTTTTTGTCTTTTAACTTTTTTATATGTTTTATTAATTCATTATCTTTACTTGAAATTATTTGCATTACTATCTCCTTTTTTATATTGTATCACATTCAATTTATTTTATTAAAATTCATATTATATTACTTTTAAAAATTCTGTGATATCATTTAATATTTGTCTTTCATTTGATGTTCCTATTTCTAAAGTAATCATAGGATTTATTCCTGGTGAAAATTTTATTCTATTTTTATATTTTTCAACTAATTTAGAAATATCAATATCAACTTTACCTCGTTCATACATAAAAATAACTGATGTTCTCCTACTTGCTATTTTAGTTATATATTGTGCTTTTGCTAGATATTTTATTCTTGCTATATCTAATAAATTTTCTAATTCTGCAGGCATATTACCAAATCTATCTATTATTTCATCAATTACATTTTGTATATCTTCTTCGTTTTTACATAATGCTATGTTTTGATATATTTCTATTTTTTGTGATGAGTCTGGTATATATTCATCTGGTATATAACTTGTAACATTTAGGTCAATCTGTATATCTAAATCTGGCTCTACTTCAATTCCTTGCATTTCTTTTACAACTTCATCTAATAAGTTACAATATGTATCATATCCTACTTGTTCTAAATGTCCTGATTGAATTTCTCCAAGTAGACTTCCTGCTCCTCTTATTTCTAAATCTCTCATTGCTATTTTAAATCCTGAGCCAAATTCCGTAAATTCTTTTATTGCTTTTAATCTTTTATCCGCTTCTTCTGATAACATTTTGTCTTTTCTATACGTAATATATGCGTATGCTTGCCTATCTGATCTTCCTACTCTCCCTCTAATTTGATATAAAGCGGCTAAGCCCATTCTATCTGCATTTTCTACTATTATTGTATTTGCATTTGGTATATCTATTCCAGATTCTAAAATAGTTGTACATACTAATACATTTATTTTCTTTTCAATGAAATCTTTCATTATATCTTCAATTTGATTTCCTGTCATTTGTCCATGTGCATATGCAACATCAGCTTCTGGAACCAATCTTGATATATCATCAGCTTTTTTCTGTATAGAATCCACTCTATTGTATATATAAAATACCTGTCCATTTCTTTCTAATTCTTTAGTTATAGCCTCTTTTATTACTTCACTATCATACTCTAACACATATGTTTGAACTGGTTTTCTGTTTTGAGGTGGCTCATATATAACTGACATATCTCTAATTCCAACTATAGACATATGCATTGTTCTAGGTATTGGTGTTGCTGTCATCGTCAATACATCTATATTTGATTTATATTGTTTAATTTTCTCTTTAGCTTTTACCCCAAATCTATGTTCCTCATCTATTATTAAAAGCCCAATATCTTTAAATTCAATATCATTACTTAACAATCTATGTGTTCCAATTACAATATCAACTTCTCCAAGTTTTAATTTTTTAATTACTTCATTTTGATATTTCTTACTTTTAAATCTATTTAATATTTCAACATTAATTGGAAATTCTTTCATTCTATCTCTAAATTCTTCATATTGTTGTTGCGCTAATACTGTTGTTGGAACTAGATATGCTACTTGTTTATGATCCATAACAGCTTTAAAAGCAGCTCTTATTGCTACTTCTGTTTTTCCATATCCTACATCTCCACATAGAAGTCTATCCATTGGTCTTTGTGCTTCCATATCTTTTTTTACTTCTTCTATACACCTTAATTGATCATCTGTTTCTTGATATGGAAACTTATCTTCAAATTGTTGCTGCCATGGTGAATCAGGACTAAATGCATATCCCTTTGATTTTTCTCTCTTTGCGTATAATTCTATTAGCTCTCTCGCCACTGCTCTTAAATTATTTTTTACTTTTTCTTTTGTTCGTATCCAATCTTTGCTTCCTATTCTATTTATTGGAGGATTTATTGAGTCTCCTCCAATATATTTCCTTATAGCATCTAATTGATTTGTTGGTATGTACAGAATATCATCGTTTTTGTATTTTAATTTTATATAATCTTTTGTAGCTCCATCTGCTGTTATTGTATTTACTCCAACAAAAATTCCTATTCCATAATTTTTATGTACTACATAATCTCCAACTTTTAAATCGGCAAATACAATTTTTTCTCCTTCTGTAAAAGCTTTATTAGTAAATTTCTTTTTCTTTTTTCCTCCATCAATAAGCTCATCTGCTAAAATGACAACTTGATTTATTTCAAAGTTTTCAAATCCTTCTGTTATTTTTCCAATTGTTATTTTTATAACATTTTGAGTTGATTTCACTATTATTGTTTGGTCTAATTTTTCTTCTATCTTGCATAATATATTTTCTTTTTCAAATAAATCTTTTAGTTTATTGGCTTTTTCCCTTGTTTCTAATATTACATATATGCTTTTGTTTTCTTTATTCCATTTTTTTATATCATCAAATAAGTTTTCTATTTCACTCTTATAGTAATTAATCTCTCTATATTCAAAATGATATCTTTCTGCTTGTTTTTTTGTTATAGTATCTTGTTTTTCTAAGTATATAATTTGATGTTTATTTTCTAATATATCAAATTCTACTGATGATATTATATTTATTGCTTCTGGTAGCACTTTCTCTTTTTCTATTAAATTTTTGCTTAAGTTTTTTATATCTTGTAAAATATTTATTTCTCTTTGTTCTATCTTATTTACTTCATCTAATAGTATTAAACAATCATTATTTAAATAGTCTATTAAGCTTTCTTGTTTTTCATAAAATTCATTAAAATACTTATCTATTTTACTTATATAATTTCCTGCTTTTATCTGTTCTATATCTTGGTTAATTATTTCTTCTTGATTCCCGTTCAGCTATTTTACTTTGTATTTTTTTGCAAATATTTTCAATAGATTGTTCTAATACATATTCATGTGCTGGATATATCTTTGCTTTTTCTAAAGTTCCTATTGATCTTTGACTGCTTATGCTAAAGTTTCTGATTGAGTCTACTTCGTCTCCCCAAAGTTCAATTCTAATTCCTATTTTTTCGTCAATAGATATATCAATAATTCCTCCTCTTATGCTAAATTGTCCTTTTCCTTCTACCAAATCGTATCTTGAATATCCTAAATTTACTAACTTTCTTTTTATGTCTTCTAAATTACATATATCACCAACTTTAAATTCTAATATATCTTTATATAAAATATCTTTTGATGGTAATTTTTGCATAAGTGCTTCTATTGTTGTTACTACTATTAAATTTTTATTTTCTATTATCTTATTCAATGTTTCTATTCTTTCATATGGTAAGTCTTTACTTTCAGCAATATAGTCATATGTTACAATTTCTTTTTTTGGGAAAAATACTACTTTTTCTTTTTCAAAGAATTTTATATTTTCTAATAATTTCTTCGCTTGTATTTCATTATAAGTTACAAATAAAATTGGCTTTTTATTATATCCATTTATTGCAACAGCCATTTGTGCCATTCCCACGGAAGTTAAGCCCGATATAGATATCGGACTTTGTTTAAGTTGTATTTGTTTGCTAAGATCAATAAATTTTTTTGATTTGCCTAGCTCTCCTATTATTGTATTCATTATTTATTCTCCTAATTTAATGATTTTTATATTATACTACAATTCTTAATAAAATGAAAGAGTTTTTATAAATAAAATTTGACTTTTTATGTAAATTATAGTATAATTTATTTATAACAAATAACTTGCACAAAGACCTTCTAGTTATAGAAGGCAGAAAGGATTAGACACTATGAGTAAACTTAATAGCAATTATTCTACCAGCTTATTATCAATAAGCGATGATTGTAAAGCTTGTCAGGGCAGATGCTGGAAAGGTCTTAATAACAACGCTGAAACTCAAGCGGCAGCAATCAAGATGTTTGGACACATTCCAAATAATTGCGTAAATGGGGAAGGGCATATTTCCCATTGTCCCTATAATCTTTAAAGTTAATGGGAGAGTTAGTTCAACTATCTCTCCCCCTTTCTTTTTTACATTTTTACAACTAATTTATTAAACTTAGAGTTAATATATTTTTCTAATTTTTCCATAAATATATCTGGTTTTATTTCTTTTTTTGCAACCATATCCAAACCTTTTTCCCAACTAGCAGTAAGTTTCGGATTTAACATATCTGGCATAGAATAATTTACTATATCATAAATAATTTCTCCTTTATTTGTTGGAGTAATTATTTGTGTTTTTTTATTTATATCAATATATTTAATTTTTTCTAATTTTTCAATAATTCCTCCTCTAGTAGCACTAGTACCTATTCCTGCACCTTTAATTTGTTCTCTAAGTTCTTCGTCTTCTATTAGCTTTCCGGCATTTTCCATCGCAAGAATTATTGAGCCTGAGTTATATCTTGTTGGTGGTGAAGTTTCCGCTTCTTTTGTTTCGTAATTTTGTACTTCAATTTTTTGTCCTTTTTTTAAATTTTTTAAACTTTCTAAGCTAGTATCATCTTCTTTTTCCACATTTTTTTCATTATCTGTGGAATCTTTATCTATTTTTTTATTGTTTGATTTAGCAATTTCTAGATATCCTTGTTTAATACATACTTTACCACTTGCATAAAAAGTTTCATTGTCTACATCTATAGTTATTTGTATCTTATTATATTCTGCTGGTGGATAAAAAATTGCAAGAAATCTTTTTACTATAAGCTTATAAATTTGTTTTTGTAATTCTGGTAATTTATCATAATTTTCATATCCTTGCCCTGTTGGTATTATTGCATAGTGGTCTGTTATTTTGCTATCATTAACATATTTTGTTTTTGCTAAATTATTTGTAGGATATTTTTCATCAATCATTTTTTTTATATATCCTTGTACTTCTTCATCTTTGTATCCTTTTGCTATTCCATTTAAGTTTTTAGAAATTTCTTTTGCAACAGCTGTTGATAATACTCTGGCATCAGTTCTTGGATATGTAACAAGTTTCTTTTCATATAAATTTTGTATTACATCTAATGTCTCATCTGGTTTTATTTTAAATCTTTTTGTACATTCATTTTGGATTTCTGCCAAATTAAATAGTAATGGTGCATTTTCTTTCTGTTTTGATTTTTTTAATTCAGTTATTACTGCTTCTTTACCTTGTAATGAGATTATAAAATCTCTTGCTTTTTCTATGTTTTTAAATCCTGTTTCATTATATAATACTGATGAATTAAATACTTTTGATTTTTCGTTTACTTTCCACTCTGCTTTAAATGATGATTTTTCATCTCCAAATTCACCAATTATCTTGTAATATTTTGTTTTTACAAAGTTTCTTATTTCTCTTTCTCTTGATACAATCATTCCTAAAACACACGTCATAACTCGTCCTACTGAAATTGATGCTTTTTCTTCATTTATTTTTTTTGCTAAGTTTCTTCCGTGTGTAATTGATAATAATCTTGAAAAGTTTATTCCTATTAAATAATCTTCTTTTGCTCTTAGATATGCACTATCAGATAAACTATCATATTCCGATTGATCTTTTGCCTCTTTTATTCCTCTTAATATTTCTTCTTCTGTTTGTGAGTCTATCCAAACTCTTTTTATTTTTGCATTTGGATTTGGTTTTGCCATCATCATTACTAACCTTTGTATATATTCTCCTTCACGTCCGGAGTCACCTGCATTATATATTTCTTTTATATCTTCTCGTTGCATTAAATTCTGTACAATATTAAACTGGTTTTGGACATTGGGTATTATTTCATATTTCCATTTTTGGGGAATAAATGGAAGTGTATCCAAACGCCAAAATTTTAGCTTTTCGTCATATTTCTCAGGATAGCTCATTGTTACTAAATGTCCTACGCACCAAGTTATTATCCATTCATCTGATTCTAAATAACCATTTTTCCTATTAGCATTTATTTTTAAAGCTTTTGCGAATTCCATTGCAACTGATGGTTTCTCTGTTATTAGTAATTTTTTATTCATTTGCATTGATCATCCTTTTTTTCATTTATTTTCATATCTATATAATTATTTGCAATATTTCTTATATTTTTAACTTCTTCTCTTGTTTTTCTATCCTCAAATTGATATCTATCTATTATTTTATTTATATAATTTTTTTCCTTTAAAATATTAAATGTTGTTTTAAAATATATATCATATATAAATGCTATAACAGAAACTATATTATTTATATATTCTAAATTGACACCTCGTTCCCTTTTAATAACATTTTCACTTTTAAATTCATTATATATATTATCTGACAATATAGATTTGTTTACATTTTGTTCTTGTCCTTTAAAGTATATATCTATTGATTCATACAAAATATCTACTTTATCCGCATCTCTTATGATTTTAGCAAATAATAATTCTTTTTCAGATAGTCCTTCTTCTATTTTATATTTATTGTGATTTTTAATTGCTTTTTTTATTATCTCATCATATTTATCAGTTTGTATATATTTTCTTATGTCTTTCTTTAATATTTCTACGCCATAGTCTCCATGGTCAAAGCCATCTATTACATCCCCTAAGCCTATTGTTTGATATTGCTTAAATCTTCCTATATCATGCAATAGTCCTATTAACATTGCTAATTTTATTTCTTCTTCAGATAACTTTAATCTTTTGGATATTTCTTCTGAAATTTTCATTACTCTTAAAGAGTGTAATTGTTTTCTTTTTATATTTTTATCATTTAAATTATATTTTTCTGTGTATAATAAGAATTCATCTCTTGCTTTTTCTATTTCTATATCCATTTTTATCACCTATTTCGTATTTTATCATATAATATTTTATTTTTAAAGGTTATTTACTATTTTTAAAAAAAATCTTGAAACCATAGTATTTTTATTATATAATACTATTTAAAAGCGAAAGGAGAAATTAAAATGGCATATAATTTTAGTGAAATAGAAAAAAAATGGCAAGAATATTGGGATAAAAACAAAACATTTTATACAGACGTATGGGATTTTTCAAAACCTAAATATTATGCACTAGATATGTTTCCATATCCATCTGGACAAGGACTACATGTTGGTCATCCAGAAGGATATACAGCAACAGATATAGTATCTAGAATGAAAAGAATGCAAGGATATAATGTTCTTCATCCAATGGGTTGGGATGCTTTTGGACTTCCTGCTGAGCAATATGCTATTAAAACTGGAAATCATCCTGCTGGATTTACAAAGCAAAATATTGCTACTTTTAAAAAGCAATTAAAAATGCTTGGACTTTCTTTTGATTGGGATAAAGAATTTGCTACTTGTGATTCTGATTATTATAAATGGACTCAATGGATTTTCACTCAATTATACAAAGATGGATTAGCAAAATTAATTGAAATGCCTGTTAACTGGTGTGAAGAACTAGGATGCGTATTATCTAATGATGAAGTTATTAATGGTAAAAGTGAAAGAGGAGGATTCCCTGTTGTTCGTAAAAATATGAAGCAATGGGTATTGGATATCCCAAAATATGCTGAAAAATTATTAGATGGATTAAATGAAATTGACTGGCCTGAATCAACAAAAGAAATTGAGAGAAACTGGATTGGAAAATCAATTGGTGCAGAAGTTAAGTTTAAAGTTGCAAATTCAGAAAATTTAGAATTTACTGTATTTACAACAAGACCAGATACTTTATTTGGTGCAACTTATTGTGTACTTTCACCTGAGCATGAATTAGTATCTAAAATAACTACATCTGAACAAAAACAAGCTGTTGAAAATTATATAAAACAAGCAGCTTCTAAATCAGATTTAGAAAGAACCGAATTGAATAAAAACAAAACTGGTGTATTTACAGGTAGCTATGCAATAAATCCTGTTAATGATAAAAAAATTCCAATTTGGATTTCGGATTATGTTTTAGTCACATATGGTACTGGTGCAATTATGGCCGTACCAGCACATGACCAAAGAGATTATGAATTTGCTACTAAATTTGGCCTTGAAATTATTCCAGTACTAGAAGGTGGAGATATTTCAAAAGAAGCATTTATAGGTGATGGATTACATATAAATTCCGACTTTTTAAATGGTCTAAATAAAGAAGATTCAATCAATAAAATGATTTCATGGTTAGAAGATAATAATATTGGTAATAAGAAAATAAATTATAAGTTAAGAGAATGGATTTTTGCAAGACAACGTTATTGGGGAGAGCCTATTCCAATTGTTTATGATGATGATGACAATGCTTATGTGTTATCAGATAATGAATTGCCTTTAGTATTACCAGAGTTAGAAGATTATAGTCCTTCAAAATCTGGTGCATCTCCTTTAGATAAAGCAACAGATTGGGTTAATACAACTTTAAATGGTAAATCCGTTAAAAGAGAAACAAGTACAATGCCTGGTGCTGCTGGCTCTAGTTGGTATTTCTTAAGATACATTGATCCTAATAATGATAAAGAATTTGCGAATCAAGAATTATTAAAACATTGGATGCCTGTTGATTTATATGTTGGTGGTCCTGAACATGCAGTTGGACATTTATTATATTCTAGATTTTGGAATGAATATTTATATGATAAAGGTCTATCTCCTGTTAAAGAGCCATTTGCAAAGCTTCGTCACCAAGGTATGATTTTAGGAACAAATGGTGAAAAAATGAGTAAATCTAAAGGTAATGTAATTAACCCAGATGATATGGTTAAAGAATATGGTGCAGATTCATTAAGAGTTTATGAAATGTTTATGGGGCCAATAGATGCTGCTAAACCTTGGGATCCTAATGGAATTGATGGTTCTAAAAAATTCTTGGATAAAGTTTGGAGATTATATGTTGAATCTGGGAAAATAAAAAATGAAGAAAATAAAAACTTGGAAAGAGAATATCATTTTACAGTAAAAAAAGTTACAAACGATTATGAAACTATGAACTTTAATACAGCTATTTCACAAATGATGATATTCATAAATTCAGTAAATAAGGAAGATATTTTCCCTACAGAGTATGCAGAAGGATTTTTAAAATTATTAAATCCAGTTGCTCCACACATTACAGAAGAATTATGGAATGTAGCTATGGGACATAACAATACAATTAGTTATGAAAAATGGCCTGAATATGATGAAAATAAAACTATTAAAAACGATATTACTTTGCCAATACAATTTAATGGTAAATTAAAATCTACTATATCTATTAGCATAGATGAAGATGAGTCTTCTGTTAAGAATAAAGTCCATGAAGCAATTGATTCTAAATTAGATGGAAAGACTATTGTTAAAGAAATTTATGTTAAAAATAAAATTTATAATATTGTTTTAAAATAATATTGTTAACCCTATTGAATTAAAGTTCAATAGGGTTTTGTTATTGAATTTTAAAAACCTTGAACTTTTGAATTTAAATAATAGATTTGATTATCATGCTTATTTAATCTATTTTCACATTTATCAATTCTATTTTCTGTTGATTCAAATTTTTTTGGATATGATGTAACTACATCTAATAAGACTTGCAATTTGTTTCCATGGTCAAATTCAATTTTAGCTATAGACTTACTTAATTCTTTTCCATAATTTTCTAAATTGTTCACTCTTTGCATCAAGCTTTTTTGATGTTCTTCTAACTTGTCTACTCGTTGTGTTAATTCTTCTTGACCTTTTTCTAAGTTGTCTACTTGTCGTGCCAATTTTTCTTGACCTTTTTCTAAGTTGTCTACTTGTCGTGCCAATTTTTCTTGACCTTTTTCTAAGTTGTCTACTTGTTGTGTCAATTTTTCTTGGCCTTTTTCTAAGTTGTCTACTTGTTGTGTCAATTTTTCTTGGCCTTTTTCTAAGTTGTCTACTTGTTGTGTCAATTT
>CANRBK010000034.1 GCA_947628845.1 uncultured Clostridia bacterium
TGCTTGTCCTTCTCTTGTAATTCTTTTATTTCTAATTCTTGTGCTTTTGTTTTTAATATTAAAAATTGTTCATAATTTATTTTATAGTATTTTTCTTTTTTCCCTATTTTGCTTTCAAAGACATTTAATATTTCATATTCATTAGTATCTATATTTTTCTTTTTACATTCTTTTATTAAATCTTGTGCTACTATACCTACATTTATTTTTTCTCTATTTTTTATGTTAAATTGTTGTATTTTTATATTATTGATTACTTCTAATAAATCATTATCTATGTCTCTAAAATTATTTTTTAGTCTTTTATCCGATACATTATATGTTACATATCCTATAAATTCTCCGTTTGCATAAAAGGCTAAATCGCTTCCGCTCACTCTACAAGTAACTACATTTCCTTCAATATCTATGACTGGATTCCCATGATAAAATCCGATTCCCTCAGCTACAGCTATTCCATCTGGGAAATATGTTTTTCCTTGTATAACACTATCAAATACACTACTATCTACACTTTGTGATATTGTAAGTAATTGATTTCCATTGCAATCAAATATATTAAATACTGTCTCTCCACTTTCTATTGTATTTTTAATAATTTTTAAAGTTTCAGTTGATAATGCTCCTTCAACAGCTAGTTCTCCACCATATTCAGAGCCTTCTCCTCCATATGTACCTATCAAGTGAAAAATTGGCAGAAATTTACCATTTTTATCAAAGTAACCCCAAGCCATACCTTTACCTTGTGAATATTTTTCCCAATCTACATCCATTGCAAAAGCTAATGTATCTTCATTATTTACTTTTACAATTCCTATTCTTCCTATTCTATCTCCTAAGCTATTAAAAAAGTCTTGTCCATTTTGACTTAAAGACATTAGCATTTTATTATTTTCATCATATATATTTAAAGTTGCTTTTCCGTTAATCCCTTCTAATTGTATAAATTGAGAAATTTGATTCCACGCATATTTTATATGTTCCCAATTTTGTTCTATCAATGTTCCTAGCTTTTCTATCTCTGTATAATCTTTTAATTTTTCATCTGTACTGCTATTTGAACTATCTATTGCTTCTTGTTTAGCAGTAGAAATTGTTTTATTTACTTCACTTGTTATGCTATCTGCTTTTTGTGTTATTTGTGAGTCTGTTTGTGTTCTTGTATAATAGTTCTCACTTAAATTTTTATTTGTATTCTCTGCTGTTGTTTTTGCTTCATCTGCCGTATTTTTAGCTGTATCGGCTGTTGTTTTTGCTGTTTCTGCATTTGTATTAGCATTACTGGCTACACTATTTGCATTATTTATTCCTGTAGCTAATACAGCAGTTGTATAAGTTATATTATCATCTGTCCATGTAATTTTATTTCTTGTCCATATATATTTACCAATAGTCCATTCATCTTGTGTTGTCTTCCAATCTCCATCTATTTGTTCCGTATCTGAACTAGATAAATAATATTGTTCTTCTATTTCTTTTACTCCTATGCCATTTTCTCCATTTTGACCATTAGAACCTTTTTCTCCAGTATCTCCTTTCGCTCCTGATATACATGTTGGATTACTTATTTCTGTATTTCCATCTACATATGTCATCATTGTTCTTTGCCACATATATTTACCATTTTCCCATGTTGGTGCTGTTGTACTCCATCCTTCTGTTGGTGCTATTGTTTCACTCGTTCCTAATGCATATTCAACATCTACTTTAACTATTGTTGTATTTTCTATAGATTCTACTTTTTCTTCTACATTGCTCACAACATCTTTCATTCCATCTATTGTTTGTTCGTGTTGAGTTAGTTTTTCAGAATTTTCTGTTGTTTCTTGAACTAATTGTGTTATTTTTTTTTCTTGCTTGTTTACAATTATTTCTGTTCTTGTTGCTATATCTAAGGCAGATGGTATATTTTGATAATCTACTGATGATTTAATTATCGAAGGTGCTGACATTTCACTTTCAAGCCCATTAGGACTTTTGTAGTTAAATCTAAATAAAAATGAATGAATAACATTTTTATCTTTATCGATTACTGCTACTTCATCTCCTGTTTCTACAAATGGTTTTGCTTGTCCTTGTATTTCAAAAGATGTATATTCAAATCCTTTTACTACTTCAAAAAGAGCAGTAATTAACTGCTCCCTTTTTTCTTGGGTATAAGCAAACGGATTATCATTTATTACTAAACTATTTTCTCCATCTTTTGCTATACTGTCTTCATCTCTTAAAGTTATATTTTCTCCTTCAACATCACTCATTCCCAAGCTTACTAAATTTATTGGATGCGTATTTCTTTTTATTAGTAATTCTTCATATGAATTTGCAAAATATTTATTTTCAGGTACTGATAATTTTTCAACTGGTAATCTATTAAGTTCTGCTACAATCATTGAATGAACTTCTTTAACTAAGAGTCCTGTTCTTTTTGGTGTAATTAAATATAGTTTGTTGTCATTCCTTATTTTTGCAAATGCTCCAGCCATTTGTGCTACTGCTTTAAATACTTGTCTTACTAATGTTTTTTCTGTAAATTGGTTACTATCTACAATAAAATCCTTATTAGTAAAATCTGTTGTTGCTAATTCTAATCCTGCTTGATTACATGCTTCTTTCATAACATCTAGCATTGTTATTTTTCCCGAATCATAATCTAATTCAGATTTATACTCAATATTACTTTTTAACATATAATCCATTGCTACTACTTTATTTATGCCTGTAGTATCATTTGGATCTTCATCTTGCGTTATAAAATTTCCTAGACTAATCCATTTTATTTCATTACCTACATATATTCCTGTTTGATATTCAAATTCTTTTTTTTCTAAATCAATTATATTCTCTATGTTAAATTCTAAACTTCTAGCTATGCAAGTTCCAAATATATTGCCTTCCTCGTAGCAATCATCTAAATATTCTACATTTGTTATTTCATATGGCTGTCCATCTAATATAATTCTATCTATTTGAGTGGTGCTTTCCTCATATGCTTGTTTTACACTATCTTCAACATCTATCATATTAAGCCTCCCCACATTGATTTAACTCAACTTCAAATTCTTCATATCGGTGATTTCCTGTAGTAGATATTATAGAAGTCTCTGGAAATTTTACAAAAAACTTTTTTGATAACATTGTTTGCTTTTTAGGCGAAAAATAAGAATATACATCTTCATTTTTTTCAAAATGTGACATATATTCTTTATATGTTTCTTTATTTAATTGTCCAAATTTAACTTTTATTGAAGTTTTTGGCATACTTCCATAATTTCTCTTTATACTTCCATCTGCCATTTTAACTTCTGAAATTATATCTGGTTCATCTTCTTTTATATTATATCCTCCACTTAATATATTTTTAAATGGGAAATTATTATGTTCTAATAGTGCCATATCTTCCCTCCTATGCTATTCCATATTGTAATTTTTGTCTGGCATTTACTTTGTTGGTCTCTCTTGCTATTACTTTGCTGTCTAAGTTTGTTGTTGTATTAACTACTATTTCTTTATTATTATCAATACTTTCAAGTCTTGCTTGTCTATTGTCTTCATTTTGTATTTGTATTTGATGTGTACTTGTTAAATTAGATGTTAGTTTGGCATTTTCATGTTCTACTGCTTTTTGCATGTCCTTATAAACAGAAGACAAACTATCATCAAATCCCTCTCCTAATCCTAATCCTAAATTTTGACCTATTTCATCTGCAAACAATTTTGATGGAGAATGAATGCCAAAGAAACTTTTAATTTTACTTACAATGCTATTACAAAATCCTGATATTTTACTCCATATCCAATTGATTGTATTTGAAATACCCTGCCATATTCCTTTTACTAAATTAGCTCCAGCATTAATTAGTTGTCCTGCTGCATTAGCTAATCCGCTTACTAATGCTCCTATAATTTGAGGAATACATGCTATTAATTGAGGAATTGCTTGTATCAATCCAGCAGCTAATTTAATTAACAATGTAATACCCATTTGTATTATTTTAGGAATATTATTAGATATATAATTTAATAGTTTTTCAATAATTATTGGAACTTTTTCTAATAATCTTGGTAGAGCTTCTATTAAACCTTCTGCCAATGCAATAATCAATTCAATCCCAGCATCAATAAGTAATGGCAAATTATCTATCAATGTTTCTACCAAGTTCATAATACATTCAATTGCCTTTGGAATTAACTCAGGTAACATTTCTGCTATTCCTTTTATTAGTTCTGCTAATAATACAATTCCTGCTTCTAATAGTTGTGGTAACATTGATAACAAACCATTTATAAAAGATTCTACCAGTTGAATTGCTATAGGAATTAACTGAGGAATATAATCAATAATTGCTTGTAATATAGCACTTAATATTTGTCCAATACTAGAAAGAATAGTAGGTAAATTTTCAGTTAATAATTGTAATATTTGAGGAAAAATTTGATTTATTGTCTCTATTATTTCAGGCATCATAGCTGCAATACTTTCGACAATTGATGGTAATAAATCTCCTACTGCACCAATTATATTTTGAAGTGCAATAATAGCCGAATCAACAAATTGTTCTATAGTTCCACTTCCATTTAAAAAATTATCCCAAGCAGCTTTCATAGATGATACACTACCTGTTATAGTTTCAGAAGCTTCTTTTGCGGTAGTACCTGTTATACCTAATTCTCCCTGAATAACATGAATAGCACTATATACATCATTTAAATTAGAAATATCATATTTTACTCCTGAAATTTTTTCTGCATCAGCTAATAGTCTTTCCATTTCAGTTTTAGTTCCACCATATCCCAATTTAAGATTGTCTAGCATAGTGTAATTTTGTTTAGCAAAACCTTGATAAGCAACTTGTATAGCTTCCATTGAAGTTCCCATTTTATTTGCATTGTCTGCCATATCTGTTATTGCCATATCAGCACTTTCGGCTGCTTTTTCTGTATCTCCGCCTAAACTTTGTAATAAACTAGCACTAAAACTAGTTACTGTTGACATATATTCATTAGCACTCATGCCAGCAGTTTTATAAGCATTTTCTGCATTTTTTATAACTTTTTCAGCACTACCTTTAAATAATGTTTCTATACCACCAATATTTTGTTCTAAGTCTGCATATGAATCAACAGAGGCCGTACCCAAACCAACCAATGCAGTAGTTGCCGAACCTATTGCTATTGTTACACCTTTTAATGCTGTTCCTGCTATACTTCCTATTTTACTAAATGTATTTTTTAACTTACTTGTACCTTTTTCTATTCCATCATCATTTAATTTTGTATCTATTGTTACTGAACCATCTGCCATAACTATTCTCCTTTCTAGTCAGGCTCATAGGCTCAATTTAAAGACTTATTCCTTATTGTTTATTTTTATTTCTACTTCTTTTCCGCAATTTTTGCATAATAAAAAGATGCCTTTAGCTTTGGCATCTTTGCTATATTTTATCAATTTCTTTTTTTTACAATAAGGACACATATACCACTTTTTCATATATCTCCTTCTTCTTTTTTATGTTTTATTAAACTAGTAATCTTATTTATTATCCACATTATTCCAATAAACAAATATTTATAACAATAATAGACTATTTGAAATGATAACACTATAAAAAACATTGGCAATGCTATAAATATATTATAAAAAGAATTTTTTGACTTTTTAAACATATTAAAAGCATTTATTGATGTTTTATTATATACTTTATTGTATATAGCTTTTTTAGGATTTTTAATAATTCCTACTCCTTTTTTTCCATAAAAAGGATTTCCAATTTTTTTTATTTTTCTTTTTAATTTTCCTGTTGTTCTTGCTTTAATACTCTTTTTTATATTAGGTTTTCTTATACCAAATTTCATAATTATAATTCTCCCTTGTTTATTGTGATAGAATTATATCTTATTTTGTTGAATTTTTGTGTAGAATTTTGTCGAAAAAATTAAATTTTACCATAATCCATTTGCAAAATCTGCTTCTTTTTCTTCTTCACTTCTCATATCAGGTAAAGCATAAATTTGTTGCATTTTTTTGTAATGTTTTTTCATTTCTTTATCTTTAATTTTTGATAGATTCATTGCTCTATATCCCATTATTTCAACTATTTTTGTTTTTTCATTTAATCCATTGAACAACGCTTTGAATTTCCACCAATGTAAATATTTTATTGCATTTAAATCTATATTATATTGTTCTAAAAACGCACTATATATATACTTATCATCAAATTCATAGCTATAAATTTGCTTTACTTTTTCTCCATTATTACCTTGACTATTCTCCTCTTTTAATTCTTCTCCACATCTGTAGAACCATAATATATCATCTACTGCTTTTTTTATATCTTTTATCTTTAATATATCATAATAATATAATTTTACTGCTAATGCAACTTTATCTTTTTCATTGATAGTATTGTCTTGCATTAACAATTCAAATTTTATACTTTCTCTGAAATCAGTTCGTATTTTAAGTCCATTATTTGTAAATTGTGGCAATCTATCTAATAATAAATTTTTATACATTATTTTCTACCCTTATATTTATCATATCTTCTTTTTTCCTTATTTGGTTTATATCTATCAAATGTATTTTGCAAATCTTTTTGCTTTTCCATTTTTTCTCTTACTATATCTTCAAATGCTTTAATATGGTCTCCCAAATTATCTTTTCCTTTAAATATTTGTAATGAAATATCTTTTCCAAATACATTATCAAAAAAATTATTTATTATCTTACATTCCTCTTTAATTGCTTGAGACATACTCATTTTTAGATCTCTTTTTTGTTTACATTCTTCTTGTACTTTTTTTGCTTCATTTTCAAATCTTTCCATATCATTAGCATCTAAAAAATCAAAATCTACTTCAATATCTCTAATTTTCATATATTCCCTCCAATATATTAAAGTGCAGGTAGTATTTCCCTGCACTTTTTATTCGGTTTTAATTGTTGCTATACTTTCATCTTCATTTAAAGTAGCAGTAACTTTCTCAAAATCCCCATTACTCTTAAATGAACCACTATATGTATAAGCATTAGTTTCATCTCCATCACTATCTGCTACTACTGCATATCTTCTCTTTCGAGCTTCAAATCCTCCATCTTCAGTTGATCTTGATTTATCTACAACTAAAATTTCTACTATTGCATCATTTCCCTTTTTTTCATCTTCAATAATATCAACTATTTTTTTATGAACAGGATTATTTGAATATTCGTCAAAAGCAAATCCTTTTTCAGGAGAAAAACCTGTAATATCTGTATCTTCCCCATCTCTGTCAACATATTGTCTTGAATATTCTTGAGGATTTCTAGAATTTGATAATTCTGTGAATTTTCTCATTCTTTCATATTTAGGTATTTCTGCTGTTCCTGTATTCATAAAAGCAACTTTGTCACTTCTTTTTACTAGCTTTTCCTCTAACTCTGCCATTTTCATTCCTCCTTTATAAAAAAAATTAAAATTCTTTAATATATATAAATTGTAAAGGTATTACATATATTGCTGTTGTTTCAGTAGTTTGCAATATTGTTCCTCTATTTCCTTTAATATCTTCTGCTCCCTTTATCTTTGGTAAATTTCCTTTATTATTTTCTTCTTCTATCCATTCTAAAAAATCATCACAAAATTTTGAGTTTTTTATATTTTCTAAAATACTAAAATTAGCTTGAATTGAAAAATCAAATTGTATTTGTCTTCTTGTTCCACCATCTGTAAATTTATTCAAAATTGTTTCTGCTGGTGTTTCATCAACAGAATAACTTTGTGGCTTGTCTTTTATATAATCAACATTAACTTTCCCCTTTTTTAGTAAAGGACATTTTTCTATAAATTCTTTAATAGCTTCTATTTTTGATTTTTCTTCCATCTTTTAACCACCTTGTTTAATATAATTTTCTACATCTTTAATTAAATCATTTTTTCTTCTTTGTAACATCAATTTCTCCCATTTTGCTCCTGTACCTGAAGTATGATATTTCAATTCTTTATTAGTAGATACTTTCTTTTCTCCTAATTTAGCCCAACTGCTTCCATTTTTAGTAAGCATCAATTTTCCATAATATTGATATTTAGCATATGGGCTAGAATATTTAATAGAATAATTATTAGGATATTTTTTATTCCTTCTTAGCATTCCTGTATCAAAAGGGATATATGGATTCATTAACCTATCCATATCATCTCTCAAAAATCTTGTAACTCTACCATTATTATCCAAACCATGATCTTTTATTATTTTAGCTGTAGGATTCATTTTCACTTTTACATTAAATCCACTACTTGCCATTATTCTGATACTCCTATTTTATAATGTTGCAAATTACCTTTTCTATTATCATCAACACTTACTACTCTAAATACTTGATATTTTTCTTGTAACAAAGACAAATCAAACTTATCTTCTATAATTCCTTCTACTATGTAATCATCTGTAGAAATATCTAATTTTTCTATGGTAGGTATAGTTATAGAACCTGTACTTCCTTTTTCTAATCCTTTATCTACTAAATTAGTCTTTTTATTGTGTCTAAAATAAACCTTATAAAAATGGATTATTTCGTAATTTTCATCATCTTCTGTATGATAAATTGTTATTTTATGTATAAAAAATCTTTTATTCATCTAACACACCCCACAATATAAAAGTGGATTTCCATCAGTTCCTATTTCTTTGCTTAAGTATCTTTTTAATGCTTCATATTGTTTATTCGCATAATCTTGACTAATTTCTTCAGGTGTTGCATATGTTTCACTCCACCCTTCAATATTTTGTGATTTTAGATTTCCTATTTCTGATAGTTTTGTTTCTTTTTCAGTCATTAAATCAATAATTAAGCAAGTAACATATTTTACTTGCTCACTTGGATTGTCTTTGTCAATTCTATAATGAGTATGATAGTCAATATAGTTACTTGCTTCAATTACTAATTTATTAAAATTGTTAGGTATACTATCCTTACCTAACAACTTCGTATAATCTTCTTCTGTTATGTATTTAAGCATACCTTAACCTCCTTATTATTCTTGGGCAGTTATATTTATAGTTGTTGATGCAGTTTTTGTCTTACCTTTACTATCTGTTGCTTTAACAGATAATGACTTATTTGTTGGACCAGTTAATTGCTCTTTTGCTTTTACTTCTGTTCCGCTTACTTCAAAACTTGTTTTTCCTGTTTCTACTTCATAAGTTATTGGTTCTGTTCCACCTGTTGCACTTAAATCAGCAACTTTTGTTCCTATTTCAATAGTACCTTTTAATTCTGAAACTGGTGTAATTGTTACTTCTGTTATTTCAGGATCTTCTGCCTCAGCTATTTTTTTTTTTACTTGAACACCTAATTTATTAGTAATCATTAAACCACCAACTTGTCTTCCTTGTAAAGCAGATGCTCCTATATGTTTACCATCATTAAGTGGTTCAACAGATGGTTCTTTTTTCCATACCTCGTATTTTTGGCAAAATCTCTTATCATAAACAACAAATTCTACATTTTCGTCTCCTCCTGTTTCAGAGTTGTCTAATAAATAATTAGTCTTTACAGGAACACCTGCAATTTTACCAATAACACCTTCTCTAACTAATTGCTCTCCTAATGAACCAGAAGTATTTGAAAATTTTTCATCTGTTAATAGCATTTCTTCAATATCTGCTGTAATTGCTACTCTCATTGAAGAAGTTTTCATATTTCTTTTTTTCATATTTTTAACTTCTCTAACTATCTTTTTATAAACATTATCAATAGTTGTAACATCTTTGTCTGTTGATTCAGTTCCTGTTAATAAACACTCTATTGCCATTTGCTCTTTTTTCAAACCAATAGAATAACCTGCACTATCAATTCTTTGTGCAACTAAATTGTCTGGTACTGCATCTGCCTCATAACCATCGATTAACTCATTTACACCATAATCTTTGTCAATTGGTAATGGTAGATAATCAGTTGCAGATGTTTGTAATTCAATACCTTCTTTGATATCATAATCTGAAACTTTTACTTCCTTATCTCTTGTAGGTACATTTATTTGTCCTGTTACTTCATCTTTTTCGTAATCCTCTGAAAAATCATTATAAATATTTGTTTCTGCTCTTGCAATTGCTAATACTTCATTTGCATAGCTTTCCTTTCTTTTATGTGTTCCTGTTCCTAACGCATTTGCCATAATTTATCATTCCTTTCTTATTTAAATAATTCTGGGTGTTTAGCTTTTAATATTGCTGTCACACCACTCTCATTTGAATTAGCTTGTTTTTGTGTTTGCAATCCATTTGACGTTTGCTTATTTCCTTGTTCTTGTTCTTTTCCTAAATATTTAGGATTATCTTTTAAGAACTTTTCTAAGTTCTCGTCAAACTCGCCTTCCATTTTAGAAACTTTAAATACTACATAATCAACATCATCTGAATTTACTCCTGCTTTAAAAGCCTTATTTTCTTTTTCAAGTTCTGTATTTTTTGATAATGTTTTTTGGTATTCAGTTTCTTTTTCAGCTTGTTTTTCTGCTTCAGTTTTTTGTGCTTCTTGCCAATCTTTAAATGCCTTCAATTCTTCTTTAGTAGGCATTCCTTTCATTTTTTTAGCAACCATTGCATCAGCTATTTTTTGAGCTTCTGCTTTTACATCAACATCTGCATTTCCCTCATTTTGATTTTTTTCAGTAGTTTGAGTATCTACTTCCCCAGCTCCTTCGTTTCCTTCTGCTGTATTGTTTTTTAATTCTTCTTTGTTATCTTCCATAACTTTACCTCCCGTTTATCGTCCGTCGACATATTCCCAGTTTCTTTAGTGTCTATTCCGTGAAAAGACATAAAAAAAAGACGTATTTCTACGTCTTTTTTTTATAGGCTGTGTACTCTGCATCTACCATTTAACTGAATCAACAAAACAGCACCTATAATTTATAATTATAAAATTTTAATAACATATTATAAGTTATTTTCTATATCTACAACAATGTCTAATATCGATTCCCATTCTAAAGCTTTTGGTGTAAAATCTAGATTTTTATCCAAATTATCCATCATTTTATTATATACTTTTTCTTCCAATTCTTCTAAGCTTTCTTCATCAAAATCTTTTTCTATATCAATATTATTATTTTCTAGTAATACTTTCTGTTCTTTTGAAAACTTATCTAATATTTTCATTTTTCATCATTTCCTTTTTGTTTTCTTAGGAAAAGCTGTAACTAACTTTCCTGTTTTTACATTTATAACAATAGTACAATTTAAACCTTTGACTTGCATACTATTATCTGTTCTTATTTTACCATATTTAATTGGATTTTTCAATGTATCTTGTACATCTTCAAAGCTTACATCTCTAGCATATGTTCTTGATATTATATGTTCTCCAATTTCTTTTATTTCAATACCATTAACTTCCATTCCTATAACATTCTTATTATATTTATTTGCTATTTTTGTCACATTAGATATCTGATTAGATATACTTTTATCTTGACTTCCTATATATAATCTTGAATTGTCCTTTACAAGAGAGGTTTGTTGTATAAAATCCTCTAATATATTTTGATGTGTTTTATAAGTTAATGATTTCTTTGAAAATTCTGTTTTAGTATCTACTATCAATTTATTGTCTGTTGCATTTTTAAGTATTCCATTTAACCCTGCAATATCTTTTTTATCTTGCCTTATTTGCCTTTCCATTTTTCTTTGAATTTGAGTTGCATCATATTTACTTATCTTTTGTCCATTATATGTAACAATTTCTTTTTTCCAATTATTTAACTGCTCTTGTGTATATGTTCTTGAACTACCTTTATAATATGGATACCAATCATGTCTGCAATTCACTCCTTTAAATCCTGTTGGCTCTCCATATCCAATGTCATCTAAACTTAAATACCCTTTTTGTCCACTTCTACTTACTATTTTTCCTTGCCATTCTGCATGTTCTGGTCTTGCTCCTCCATGTGCTGTAATTTCCATCAAATCCCAACCTAATTCATCAGCTCTCATTAACTGTAATTTGCCACATGTTTGATTTACACCTGTAATTATATTCATTCTAACAGCACTTTCTATACTCATTTTTCTGCCACTTGGATATGTTACTATAGCTCCTTTTTTTGAAATCTTATCTATTGTATCTATAATTGCACTCGTATAACTTTTAACTCCTGTTGAAACTTCTAAATAAGCACTATCTATTGCATTTAAAAAATCATTTTGTGCATTATTTGCTGTCGTCATACATAAATTATTCAAATTATTGTTGGTTTTAGATGCTGTAGCCAATAATAATTGTAGCATACTTTTACTTTGCTTTATTGGTATTGGATTTAAACCTGCTTCTTTGTATATTTTATCATCAAATGTTAAAGATTTAACCCCTGCACTTTCAAATATTTCTTGTATTTGGCTTACTGAGGTATTATTATATCTAGATACTAGATTGATTATATCTTCATACAAAAAGCCCATTTCTTGAGCTATTAAAAAATCATTATGTACCACTGTGTTTGCATACCCTACATTTGCTATTCTTGTTGCTATTTCTTCAATTATATCTAATTCTAATTGATTATATATTTGAGCAGCTTGTTTGCTTATTGTTTCCCATTGTTCTGGAGTTAGCATATATACTATTCCTCCTCTGTCTCATTTCCAAATCCAAACATTTTAGCATTGCTTTGTTTTTCATCTGCTATTTCTTGTAATGCTTTCTCTGCTTGTTCTTCATTCATACCTCTAACATTCATCATATAATCTTTTTTACTTCTTAATCCTTGACCAACTTCTTGCTGTGCACTTATTCTTTCTGAGTCTTTGTCTTCTATAATACTATCATCATGAACTATTGTTATACTATTTGTCTTTATTCCTTCAAGTTCGCATATTGCTCTAACCATATCACAAATAACACTATCTACAATTATTTGATGATGTTCTTTAGTTCTAAAAGCTTCACTATGTTCAGACATCACTTCTTTAACTGTTTTCGTAGAAATTGAACTTCCATCAAATTTATAAAAATTAGCTCCCAAACCAATATTACTAGATAACCAATTTAGTTCTGCATTTATTGCATTTATATGTTCTTCAGCTCTTAATTTAAAATCTATTTCTTTCGCTGGTTGATTTTCCATTCCAGAAATTGCTTGATATACTTTGTCATTTTTATCAAAATACTGCACATATCTTACTTTTCCATCTGGCGTTGTATCTACTTTTGCCTTTAATGCTGTTGAATCTACTACTATTCTTTTTTTACCTAATTCAAATTCATTCATAAAACTATCATATTTTAAATCTATTGCTTTAAATCTATCTATACTATTTGCAAATACACTTATTCCCATTGGACTAGACATATCTAAGTTATTTGCTAAATTTGGTTTAAATATTTGAAAATATGGCGTTTTAGTCTTTACTATGTATGGATTTTCAACATCTGGAAACATAGTAACAAAGTCTACTTCTTTTCCTAGTTCATCTTCAATTTTAGATTGATATAATTCATTATATTTTGTATATTCTTCTCCATTAAATTCATGATAAGTTATGTGTGTATAATATATTTTTTTACCCTTCAATGTATCCTTTGTAAATCTACTTACTGTTATCATTCCATTTATATAGCTGTTTGTGTATTGATAAGGTATAAATAAGTTACCTTCGATGTAGTCTATAATTGTTTTATTTTGATTTTTATATTCAACTAATGCACCATTTCCTATTCCAAGTCCTTTTTCTAAAAAAATAGGAAAGTTCAAAGTAAAATTATTTTCCTTACTATTTAATGTTTCCCACAACCTTTTTGTTGCTTTTTGTGTACTCAAATTTATCTGAGTTTTTTCAGTCCATAATAACTTTGAAATATCCTCGCATACTTTTTTTGGCATATTCATTGTTAATCTTTCACAATCACATGTTGTTCCATCTGCTAATTGTGCTTTATAATAATGAAAATCATTTACAGAACCTCTATACCATTCTTCCCATATAGCCATAAAATCGTACATATCACCAACTATTAAATTTATATTTTTTTTACTTAATACATTTGCTATATTATTATAAAGCTCCATTGTTTCCTCCTAGAATTTTAAACCTAATTTTTGAAGATTATCTTTAACCCAATATTGAAATTCATCACATGTATGATCTCCATATGTATAAGCATAATCTTTTGAATAAGTGTTATAATATTTTTCACCATTTAAAAAAGCCTTTTCCGTTTTGTCTGGTTCAGGCTTTCCTTTTTCTATTGTTCCTTCTTTCCAACAATAGTTTTCTAATTCTTTTTTAAATATTTTGTTATTATTATTGTTTAATGCTCTAAATTTTCTTTTAGATAGAAATTCATCTGCAAAATCAATTAAACCATCAATTTTATTCTTGCCTTTATCAACAGGATTTAATCTAATACCATAATCTAAAAAATATTGATTTCTTAATGCTCCTTCTGCACTATCTATTGTTTCTTTATCTGTTATTGCTTTATATTTTTTTGTCATTTCAATTTTAAAATTAAATATATCCTTTGACTGCTCACTAGGTGCTTTTTTTACTGATTTTTCATTCGGACTATAGTAATATGTATCTAATAAATACCAATATCCATCACTTCCATACCCATAACAACCATCTGCTACTGCTGAAGTTTGATGTCCACTATCTATTGAAAAATCTAAATATAATATTTTTATGTTGTTTTTATCTAGATAATCTTCAGATACCCATTCTATATGTTCTGGATTTAATATAAGTCCATCTAATCCTATTACTTCTCCTAAATAAATCCATCTGTATCTTTTTTCATCATTTTTTCTCATTTCCTCTGCTTGTTCTATAAATATTTTACCTAGCCATTCTTTTGGAACTGTTCTGTAGTCGCTTTGAGTTACTATACAATCTTTTCTTTTGCTCATCTGTTCTGCCCATTGATTTACCCAATGAAATTTATTTTTTGGCGGATTGAAAGAATATAAAACTATAAACCAATCATCATTTCCTCTTGTAAATGTTGCTATTATTTGATCTATATCATCTGGTCCATCAAATTCAGTTAATTCTTCAAACCATAATATTTTAATTGGAGTATTTTCGTCAATCATACCTTTTATTTTTTCATAATCATCTCCCCCTGCAAAATATATATTGTTCCCATTGTTTAAATGTATTTCAGCAGGACTTTTGAATGCTGTATAATCTTTTCCTTCTTCTAAATAAAATCTCGACAATCCTCTTTTTACTTCTTTATAAACGCTATTTCTTAATGTGTTTTGATATCTCCTTATTATTACTGCACTACATTTAGATTCATACAAACAATGATAATTGACCTTTATTGAATTTTTACTTGTTTTTGTACTCCCTCTACCACCCTTATCTATCTGATGAGTTTTTTTAGAATTAAATGTATTCCAAAAATGAGGTGCTATCATTTCTTTTAATCTAATTTGTACCATTTTATTCCTCACTTGGTAAATCGTTTATTATTTGAACTCTATTTTCTTCATTTACTATTTGTTCATCTTTTACTATTTCTCTTATTTCTCTAACTGCTTGTATTTGTTGACTGCTATTATTATTTATTGCTGTTTTCCATAAAGAAGCCATCATAAGCATTTGATTATCAATCTTGTCTTTTTCTATTCCAAATATTTGAGATATTATTTCAGCCATGCTACTACCATTTTCGTCTTGAATATTACAAGGTAGAGCTAAGAGCATTTCCATTTGCTCTTTCATAGCTTTTCTTTTTCTTCTCACTTCTCCAGATTTTTTTCCACCTTTAGCTCCATTTTTCTTGGCTTCTTCTCGGCTTTGATTACTTGTAAAAGGTATTAAGTTTTGTTCATTTGCCATCTACCTCCACCTACTTTTATTATTTATGTTTTTAATTTTTATTGATTATAATTGTTCTATAAATATCAATTTCTTAAATATTATATTATCCCTTTA
>CANRBK010000035.1 GCA_947628845.1 uncultured Clostridia bacterium
AAAATACTAATATATTGCAATTTTTGATAATTTGTAATAAAATATAAAACATAAAAAGATAAAATATGTAATAAATAAAAAATAAATATCACAAATTGTAAAAAACTTTTTTTAGTAGGTTTCTAAAAAAGACAAAAAATACGAAGGACAAGTAGTAAAATTATGCTATAAAAGTTTAAGAGGTGGTAAGGATGTTTCAAAACTTAAATGAAAGTACAATAGATGATGACAGAGAATATAAAGAAAATAAAAAAGAAAATAAAAAAATAGATATATTAACAAATGTATTTGCAATAAATAATATACCGATATATATAATATCTTTAATGATATCTATGGTTGGAATTGCAGGTGATATGTCTCCTTTTAGTATTAGTATATTAGGAGCATGTATAGCAAATTCAGTTCCGCTATTAGGAATAGTAATTTTTAGTATTATAGGAAATAGTATAAAATTTGGAATAAGTGGAGCATTATCATATATATTGATGACCTTAGTTTTAATAGTAACAATGTTTATAATAAGACCTAGATATAATGATGATGAAAAAAATGAGAAAATAAAATTAGCTAAGAATATTTTTATATCTATATTAATAGTTCAACTAGCAAGAATAGGAATATCTGGATTTACATTATATGATGTACTTTCAGCAATATCTTTTTCAATAATAGCTGTAGTTTTCTATAAAATATTTGTAAATTCAATAATAGCAATTAGGGACTTTAGAGAAGGAAAAGCATTTTCAATAGAAGAAATATTAGGAGCAAGTTTAATGCTTGCAATATCTTTTGGAGCATTTGGAGAATTAAATGTTTTTGGATTTTCAATAAGAAATATATTATGTATATTGATAGTATTGATTTTAGGCTGGAAAAATGGAGTATTGGTAGGTACAACAGCAGGTGTAACAATTGGAGTTACAATTCGGAGTTATAACATCTTCAGCACCAATAATGGTTGCAGCTTATGCAATTTCAGGAATGATAGCAGGAATTTTAAATAAATTCGGAAAAATAGGAGTTATAATAGGATTTTGTTTTGGAAACATAGTACTTGCATATGTTTCAAATGGATATACAGTAGAGTTAATACATTTTAAAGAAATCCTTATAGCATCAATAGGGCTTTTAGCAGTACCAAAATCAGTACAAATAAATATAGAGGAATTTATAGGAAATTCTAAATTGTTACCAATCTTTCCAGAAAGAGCCTTAAATAAAAGTAGAGAAACAGCAGATAGATTAAATAATGTTTCAGAAACTATTCAAGAAATGGCAAATAGTTACAAAACTGAACAAGAACAAGTAGATGTACAACAAATAAAATCTAATAAAGAAATATTTATTACAGAATTATTAGATAATTTAAAAGGATATGAAGATAATATACTATATGAAGATATGTCTAAGGTAGATGGACCTATAGTAGATGAAATTTTTAAATTAGTAATAGACAAGCAGGAAATAAAAAGAAAAGAATTACTTGAAATTTTTGCAAAGTGTAATAGTTATATAGTAGGATTTGAAGACAAAAAAATAAGTAACTATTTAGAAGATAATATTATGCAGATGATAAGAGTTATAAATATGTCTTATAAGATTAGTAAATCAAATTTTGTATGGCAAAAAAGATTTGAAGAAAATAAAAAAAATATAGAAACTCAATTGCAAGGTGTATCTAAAGCAATTTCTAATATAGCAGAAAACATAGAAAAAGATATAAAAAAAGAAGAACAATATAATAATGAAAAAAGGCAAATATTAGAATTATTAAAGCAAAAAGAAATAGAAATACAAGAAATTTCAATACAAAAAGAGGATAGATTTTTAATAGAAGTATATATGCAAAATTCAAATAATACAGATATTGAATATATTGAAAAAATACTTACAGATATACTAAAAGAAAACATTGTTGTTAACCAAGAGGCAAGCATAGGAACAAGGATAAACTTTTTATCTGATGATAAATATGTTATGGCAGTTGGAAATACAGAAACAACAAAAAATGATAGTAATATTTCAGGAGATAGTACATTAAGCATTAGATTAAAAGATGGAAAATATTTAATAGCGCTAAGTGATGGCATGGGTTCCGGACAAGAAGCAAAACAAAGTAGTAATAAGGCACTAAAAATGCTTGAAAATTTATTATTATCTGGGTTTGACAAAAAAACTTCAATTGAATTAATAAATTCAAGCTTGATAAATCAAAATGAAGAAATATTCGCAACTTTAGATATTGCTATAATTGATTTATATAAAGGTAATATTGAATTTATAAAAAGTGGAGCATGTCCAACTTATATAAAAAAAGGAAATAAAGTGCAGATAATAAAATCAGACTCACTTCCGGCAGGAATTATAAATTCTAACAATTTACAAACATTTGATAGAGATATTTCTGTAGGAGAAATAATGATAATGTGTACAGATGGTATTTTAGACTCTAATATAGAATATAAAAATAAGGAATTATGGGTTAAATATCTATTAGAAGATATTGAAACAACCAATACCAGAAAAATTGCTGATTTAATTTTGAATGAAGCAATTGATAATTGTTATGGAATAGCAAAAGATGATATGAGTGTCATTGTATGTAAATTTTTAGAAAAATAAAAAGAGGATTTTACAAAAAATCCTTTTTTTATGTTGAAAAACTATTGAGAAATAGACAATTTTATGATATATATATAACATATAAAAAGGAGGCCAAAATATGAGAAGTACAGGAAGAAGATATGAAACAGAACCAAAGTTAAATATGAAAAAAGTATTTGCAGTAATAATTGCAATAATAGTTATAATAATGTTTATAGTTATAATAAAAGGGATATTATCAGAGGGAAAAGAAAAAGTAACTATAGCAAGTACAAGCTATTTTGCATCATATAAAGATAATAAATGGGGAGTAATTGATTCAACAGGAAATAATGTAATAGATCCATCATATTCGGAAATGATAGTAATACCAAATGATAAAGAAGGGGTATTTATATGTACTTATGATATAAACTATGAAACTGGAGAATATAAGACAAAAGCATTAAACGAAAAAAATGAAGAAATATTTACAGAATATGAAAAAGTAGAGCCTATTTCAAATGCGGACAATAATAATAATTTATGGTATGAAAACAATGTAATTAAAGTTCAAAAAGATGGCAAATATGGCTTGATAAATTTAAAAGGAAGACAAATAGTAAAGCCAGAATATGAAGAAATTAATGCAGTTCCAGGAATAGAAAATTCTTTTAAAGTTAAAAAAGATGGAAAATATGGAATCGTTGATAATGAAGGAAAAATTGTTATAAAAGAACAATATGCAGATATAGATGTATTAGGTAAAGATAATAAATCAGGGTTCATAGTAAAAGATGAAAGCGGGAAGTATGGAATCGTAGATTATTCGAATAAACAAGTATTAGAAATAAAATATGATGCAATACAAAAAGTATATGGAAATGATTTATATGTAGTAAAGATAGGGAACATACAAAAAATTGTTGATAAAGAAAATAATGAAGTATTAACATCTGGCTTTGATTCTATAGCACAGATATTATCAAATCAAGAAAATGCGGTTATATTTGTTAAAGATAACAAATATGGAATAATGAATTTATCTGGACAAATTTTAATAGATGCCCAATATGACTATTTAAAAGAGGCAAAGGCAGGAATATTTATAGCAAAAAGTGGTGATAAATACGGAATTATAAACATGAATAAAGAAGAAAAAATTGCATTCCAATATAATTCAATTGTATATAATCAAAAAGCAGATATTTATATTTTAGAAGATAGCAATTTTAATTCTAATGTTTTAAATGGAAATTTAGAAAGTAAATTAACTGGAATTTTAATAGATCTAAATGAAACAAAAGGATATCTAAAACTAAGAATAAATGACGAATATAAATACTATAATTTTAAATTTGAAGAAAAACAGGAAACAGATTTTTTCCCAAATAAGACATTATTTTTAAGTAAAAAAGATGGAAAATATGGATTTGTGAATAAAGACGGAGAAGTAGTAATAGATTATATTTATGATGATGCAACAGAACAAAATAACTATGGATTTGCGGCAATCAAAAAAGATGGAAGATGGGGAAGCATAAACAATAAAGGAGAAATAGTACAAGAACCAACTTATAATCTAGACGAATATTTGTTAATAGATTTTATAGGAAGATGGCATTTGGGATTAGATATCAATATGAATTATTATAATCAATTGTAAAAATAGGAGAAATCATGTATATTAGTTGTGGTACAGATATTATTGAAGTTGAGAGAATAAGAGATTGTATAGAAAATATAGGAGAAAAATTTTTAAAAAGGATTTTTACAGATAAGGAAATTGAATATTGTGAATCTAAAAAAATGCAAAAATATCAACATTATGCTGGTAGATTTGCAGCAAAAGAAGCGGCTTTTAAAGCCGTTTCTAAAAATTTAGATAACAAATATTCAGTTTCATGGAAAGACTTTGAAACAATAAATGATAAACAAGGAAGACCAAAATTGAATTTGGTAAATATAAAAACCGAAAATATTCAAAGTATAGATATTAGCATTGCGCATTGTAATTTATATGCTACAGCTAATGTAGTTATTTTATACAAAAATTAAGAGGTAAAATATGGAATTATTTGATAGTCATAGTCATCTTAATGATGAAAAATTTGATGAAGATAGAGATAAAATAATTAAGGAAATATATGAATCAGGAGTAACTAATTTTGTTACTGCTGGGTATAGTCTTGAAAGCTCAAAATTAGCTATAGAAATAGCTAATAAATATGATTTTATTTATGCAACAGCAGGAATTTCTCCAAATGATATTCCACAAACTGAAGAAATATTGTGGAAAGAGTTATCAGAAATTAAAGATTTAGCTAAAATAAATAAGAAAATTGTTGCAATAGGTGAGATAGGATTGGATTATTATTGGAACAAAGAAAATAAAACAATTCAAAAAAAAGCATTTATTGAACAAATAAAACTAGCAAATGAAATTGATTTGCCAATAGTTATTCATACAAGAGAAGCGATATCAGATACACTTCAAATATTAAAGGAAAATGAAGTTAAGAACAAAGGAGTTTTTCATTGTTGCCCACAAAATAGAGAGCTAATTAAAGAGGCATTGAAGATTGGTTTTTATATATCTTTTGCTGGTCCAATTACGTTTAAAAATTCTAAAAATGCTGATGAAATAATAAATTTAGTTCCAAATGATAGAATCTTGATAGAAACAGATAGCCCATATTTAGCACCAGAGCCTGTTCGAGGTACAAGAAATACGCCCTATAATGTAAGATATATAGCAGAAAAAATAGCACATACAAAAGGAATGGCAGTGGAGGAGATTGCAAAAATTACCACAGAAAACGCAAAGAATATATTAAAAATAAAATAAAATTTAGGATAAGGGAAATAGAGTTAATATTCAATCCCTTTTTTTTTGACTTTATATGCCCTTTGCTAAAGTCTGCAGTATATGTATCTTTTTTTGAGCTAACGTTTGATTGGAGTGAAAAAATCGAAATTCTTATATAAAAAATTGAGGAATGTTCACGGAAAAAATTGCTACTATATTCTTTTGCTTTACACTCCTCGGCTTGATACATGTCTTAGAACTTCTAAATAAAATCAATCAGCGCCCTCGTGTAACGAGATTCCCTAATTGATTTTATTCAGAATTTCTACAGCCATTCCACGGCACATTCGTCGTTCCAATTAAAAGAATATAGTAGCAATCTTTTGGCCTAAGTGAAAGAGGCGCAATTTTTTATATTAGAATTTCTTTTTGAACGAAATGAATAGTTAGCTCAAAAAAAGATACATATACTGCAGTCTCTAACTATGGGAGAATAAAGCCTAAAAAAGATGGGAGTGAAGATTAACTTCATCCCACCTTATTTAATATTTTTTAAAGCTTCTATTCTATCTTCTGTACTTGGATGAGTAGACCATAAGCTAGAAGATTTTCTTTTTCCTTTATCCCCATTTTTCTTAAAAGGATTAACAATATACATATTTGCAGTTGCAGAATTTGCTACTTCTAATTCATTTTGATCATTTTCAAGTTTTTCCAAAGCAGAGATTAAACCATCTGGATTACGAGTAAACTCAACGGCAGTACTATCAGCTAAAAATTCTCTTTTTCTTGAAAGTGCTAATTGCATTAAAGTACCAAATATAGGTGATAATATCAAGAAAATTAAACCAATTAACATTAAAATACCATTTGCTTTACTATCTTCATCTCTGTCTTTCGCTCCACCCCAAAATAAAGCTCGAGAGAACATATCTGATAACATTACTATAAAACCTACAAATACAGATACAATAGTGCTTAAAAGAATATCATAATTTTTTATGTGACTCATTTCATGAGCGATGACACCTTCTAATTCGTAATAACTCAATTTTTTTAACAGACCAGTTGTGACACAAATTACAGCATGTTCAGGATTTCTTCCAGTAGCAAAAGCATTTGGTTGATTATCATCTACAACATATAAATCTGGTTTTTTTGATAATCCTGCAGTTACCATTAAAGAATCTAGAATATTAACAAGTTTTAAATCCTCCTCTTTAGTTGCTGGTCTGGCTTTGCAAGAAGCAAGTACAATTTTGTCACTATAATAGTAAGATCCCCAAGCAGAAAGTATCGAGAAAGTTAAAGCAAATACAATTGAAAAAGTTCCTAATTGTAAAGCATTGCAAATATAATATACTATTAAAGTTATAATAACTATAAATATTGATATAATTACGCCAGACTCAAATTTATTTTTTTTAGACCATTTAAACATATATTCCTCCTATATAAAAGGAATTGCTTAAAAAGCAATTCCCATTTGACTTAATTAAGCTTTTTTCCCAAAATCTACTTTAACATTTTTTCTAGCTTCTTCACTATCTGTTGTAAATAAATCACGAGCTTTAAAGTTAAATATGTTAGCTATTATATTAGAAGGGAAAACTAATAATTTTTCATTATACATTGTTACAGTATCATTATAAAATTGTCTAGAAAAAGAAATTTTATTTTCAGTATTTCTTAATTCTTCAGATAATTCTGAGAAATTTTGATTTGCTTTTAATTCTGGATAATTTTCAGAAACAGCCATAATAGTTTTTAGAGCACTAGAAAGTTGATTGTCTAGATTTGCTTTTTCTGTAACAGTTCCAGCATTAGCCCATGAAGTTCTTAATTGAGCTATTTTTTCAAAAGTTTCTGATTCATGTGTAGTATAACCTTTTACAGTTTCAACAAAATTTGGTATTAAATCAAATCTTCTTTGCAATTGAACATCAATTTGACTCCATGCATTATCCACCTTTACTCTTGATGATACTAAACCATTGTACATTGATATTATAGCAATTATCAAAATTAAAACTATTGCTAATATAATCCAACCCATTTTTATTCCTCCTTTTTTTATTATATACTATATATTAAAAATAATAACATATTTTATGCTAAATAATAGTTGACCCAATTAGAATATAAAGTGTTTCCATTTTCTTCCCAACTAAATATAGGATCATTATCGGGAGTATTATTATAATAATAATTTTTAGGCATTTCGATTTTTAAGCCTTTAGATAGATCTCTTTTATATTCTTTATCTAATGTATCTATGTCGTATTCTAAATGCCCAGTTACAAAAACTTGATGTTGTTTTTTATCTTCTATTATAAATACACCTGCATCACTAGATTCAGCGACTATTGTCAATTCTGGATGCTTTCCTATTTCACTTTTTTCAATTGTAGTATGTCTAGAATGTGGAGCTTTAAAGCCTGGCTTTATATTTTTTAATAAATAAGAATTTTCATCTAAAACATTATGTTCAAATATACCAAAAGTCTTTTTATCTAATAATATTTTATCAATATCATAATGATAATATAGACCAGCTTGTGCACCCCAACATATGTAGAGCGTAGATTTAACATTTGTTTTTGACCAATCCATAATTTTAGTAAGTTCTTTCCAATATAAAACATCTTCAAATTTCATTTGTTCAACAGGTGCTCCTGTTATAATTAAGCCATCGAATTTTTTATCTTTTATTTCTTCAAATGTAGAATAAAATTTTTTAATGTGCTCTAAATTTGTATTTTTTCCAATATATGAAATTACATTAAAAAAAGTAACTTTTATATTTTGTTCTGATTTAGATAATTTCCTAAGTAATTGTAATTCTGTATCTTCTTTTAAGGGCATTAAATTTAAAATTGCTATTTGAATTAAATTTGAAGAATTTTCATCTACTAGATCTTCTAAAATTCTAACTTTTTCTTCTTTTAAAATATTATTTACAGGTAATCCTTGTTTTGTAATTATTGACATTTTTATCACCATTAATATAATGATGTTATCAAATATATAATTATATATTTTGATAAAGTTATTTTAACATTTATTATATAATAAATCAATATTATTATAAATTTTTTAAAAAAATTTTTGTACTATTTTCAACACTTACAGCATATAATAAAATAGAAGTGTTATAGCCGTAGGCATGGACAAATTTGACAAACATTCCAAAAAATGTTATAATTTTAATTGATGCCAAAGGAGGTATAGATAAACTTATGAAAAATAAAGAAAAAGCTTCAATTTCTATTATGAAAATCATATGTGTAAGTATAATTTTAGTATTGATTTCAGGAATAGGTGTTATGGCAGTTAATACAAATTTAAAAGATGTTAAAATTATATTACAAAATGGTTATGAAATGACTATTTTAACATCAAAAAGTACAATTAGTGAAATATTAGATGAAAATAATATAGTAATAGGAGAAAATCAAAAGACAATACCAGAATTAACTGAAGAAATAAAAGCAGGAGCTGTTATAAAAATAGTTGATAAAACATATAGTGAAATACAAGTGGCTCAAGTTTCTGAACGAGGAGCTGAAACCACACTAGAACAATTATTAGATAGTTATGCACCAATTATGGAAAAAATAGTAACAGAACAAGTAGTAATACCTTATGAAACTATAACAAAAAATGCTACAGAAACAACAAATGATACAACTAATAAAGTACTACAAGAAGGAGAAAATGGTATAAAAGAAATAACATATAAAATAAAATATCAAAACGAAATAGAAATTGAAAAAACACAATTATCAGAAAAGGTAATTAAAGAACCAGTTAATAAGATAATACAAGTTAATAAATCAGTAACAACAAGATCTGGAACAGCATCAAGAACATCAACAAGTACAAAAACTGCATCAAGTACACAAATATATAAAATAACAGCATATTGTCCATGTTCAAAATGTTGTGGAAAATCAAATGGAATTACTGCAATGGGAACAAAGGCAACATCAGGAAGAACTGTTGCAGCACCTTCTAAATTCTCATTTGGAACTAAATTAAATATTAATGGACGCACATATATAGTTGAAGATAGAGGAGGAGCAATACAAGGAAATAAAATAGACTTATTTGTTAATACACATGCAGAAGCTCTAGCATGGGGAGTAAGATATTTACCAGTAAGTGTAGTTAATTAATAAATATGAATTGAGTTAGGGGATTCTTATGAAAAAATAAGAATTCCTTTTATATTGCTATTTTTGGTAAAATATAGTAAAATAATAGTATAGGAGAAAAATAAAATGAAAATGATATCATGGAATGTAAATGGAATAAGAGCTTGTTTAACAAAAGGATTTGCGGATTTTTTTGAAAAAATTGATGCAGATATATTCTGTATACAAGAAACAAAATGCCAACCAGAACAAGTAGAATTAGAATTTGATGGCTATACAAGTTATTGGAATAGTGCAGAAAAAAAAGGATATTCAGGAACTGCAATTTTTACCAAAAAGAAGCCTAAAAAAGTAACTTATGGAATAGGAATAGAAGAACATGATAAAGAAGGAAGAATTATAACGTTAGAATTTAACAAATTTTATATAGTTGACATATATACACCAAATTCAAAAAGAGAATTAGAAAGACTTGAATATAGACAAATTTGGGAAGATGAAGTAAGAAAATATTTACTAAAACTCAATGAAAGTAAACCTGTTATTATGTGTGGAGATTTAAATGTGGCACATAAAGAAATAGATTTAAAAAACCCAAAATCAAATAGGAAAAATGCAGGCTTTACAGATGAAGAAAGAAATAAAATGACAGAACTATTAAATGCAGGATTTACCGATACATTTAGATATTTATATCCAAATAAACAAGATGCCTATAGTTGGTGGTCATATATGGGACGAGCTAGAGAGAAAAATATAGGATGGAGAATAGATTATTTTATTGTATCAAAAGATATTGAAACAAAAATTAAAGATGCACAAATATATCCAGAAATAATGGGAAGTGACCATTGCCCGGTAGGATTAGATATAAATATATAATGTCCCACAAGTAAACGTCCCCAATGGGACAAAAGGAGGAATATTATGGAAGAATTGAAACACGGATGGAAAAAAAGAATATCATGGCTTGTAATTGCAATAATAGTAGTAATAGTTTATAAAATGTTAGATAATTTTTCAAGTATACAAGCGTGGTTCGGAACATTTTTTACAATATTAAAACCATTTTTAATAGGTTTACTAATTTCATATATATTATTTTTACCATGTAGAAAAATTGAAAATGCTTTACTAAAATCAAGATTTAAATTTATATCAAAAAGAGCTAGGGGAATGGCAGTTATAGCAACATATATAATTTTTACTTTAATTATTATAATACTTATAAATTGTATTTTCCCAGTAGTAAGAGATAGTATTGTAGATTTAGTTGGTAATATACCTGAATATTATGATACATTGGTTAATAAATATAATGAATTGCCAGAAGATTCATTATTAAAAAAGGATATAATAAAAGAAAAAATGTCAGAACTTACTAATATAGATATAAAACAATATTTAAATATTAGTAATGATAAAATAATGGAATATGTAAAAAACATTATAAATATATTCTCTGGTATATTTGATGTATTTGTATCTATAGTAGTTTCAGTTTATATATTATTACAAAGAAGTGCAATAGTAAAATCTTTAAGAAGATTTGCAAGAGCAGTATTTAATAGAGATACATATAAAGCATTAGATACATATTTTACAAGAGCAAATGAAGTATTTTTTACATTTATAACGAGTCAATTATTAGATGCAGTTATAGTAGGAATTTTAACTACTATTGCAATGCTAATTTTAAGAGTAAAATATGCGCCTTTAATTGGATTTATGATAGGATTATTTAATTTAATACCTTATGTAGGAGCTATAGTAGCTGTTATAATAGGAATACTTATAACATTGATAACAGGAGGATTTGGAAAAGCTTTAGCAATGGCAATAGTAGTAATAGTTTTACAACAAATAGATGCAAATATAATAAATCCTAAGATAATAGGATCATCATTAAAAACTAGCCCATTACTTGTATTATTTTCAATTACAATAGGAGGAGCATATTTTGGAATAATAGGAATGTTTTTAGGTGTACCATTTGCTGTTGTAATTAAATCAATATTAACAGATTTCATAGATAGTAAAAATAAAATAAGAGATGAAGAAGAAAAACATACTAGTGTTTAGTATGTTTTTTTATTATAAAAGAAATTATAAAAATAAGTATTATAATAGCTATAATTGCAATTAGACCAGGCCATCCTAGAATTGAAACAATTTTGCTTCCTAAAGACATAATTATACCGGCTAATAGAACTCCAAGAGTTACTGCTAGTATACTAGTTTTAAAGTCAAGATTTAAAAAACTTGCTGCTAATGTTCCAGTCCATGCACCTGTTCCTGGAAGGGGTATTCCAACAAATAGAAGTAATGCAAAGAAAATACCAGTTTTTCCAGCTGAATCTTTTAATTTTTTTCCACCTTTTTCACCTTTTTCTAAGCACCATGTGAAAAAGCCTCCAATAATTTTTTTATTTTTCCCCCATTCCAAAAGCTTTCTAGCAAATAAGTATATAAATGGAACTGGAAGCATATTACCGATAATTGCTATAGGATAATATAGAAATATATTTAATCCTAGTCCTTCTGCAATAGGAATTGCTCCTCTTAGTTCTACTATTGGTACCATACTAACTAGTGCTATTAATAAGTATTTTACTATAATTGGTAAGCTCATCATAACTTTTTGTCCTTTCTATAAAGTTTTTTAGTATTTTACTATAAAGAAATTATAAAATCAATAATAATTATATTTTTTCGATAAATAATTTGTTGCAAATAATTATTTGAAATGGTAAAATGTTTTCAATTAAACTAATTAAGGAGCAAAAAAATGAGAATAGGAATAGATATAGATAATTGTATATCTAATTTTAATGATGAATTATTGAAAGAATATTTAAAACATGATAAAGAATTAAGAAATACAGGAATTATAAATGAATCACCAGAATATATAAGGAAAGGCATGTTTGACTGGACAGAGGAAGAAGAAAAAAGCTTTTATAATTCTAATATTGAAAGCATTGTAAGAAAATTAAAACCACTAGAAGGTGCAGTTTACTATATAAAAAAATTAAAAGAAGATGGACACGAAATATATATTATAACTGGCAGAGATAATGGAGAGTATGCAAATCCTTATAATTTAACTGAAGAATGGTTAAATAAGTATGATATAAATTATGATAAACTAATACTTACAAATGCTTATGATAAACATGCAAAAACAGAAAAATGTTTAGAAAATAATATTGACTTAATGATTGAAGATAGCACAAATATAAGCTTAGATTTAATAAGTAATGGAATTAAAGTTTATACAATGAATACAAGATATAATCAAAAAGATAAAACATTAGATAGAGTTTCAGAGTGGAAGGAAATATATGAAAGAATATCTGAATTAAATAAAAAAGAATATAGCAAAAAGGTAAATATTATTTTAGATACAGATATATATAATGAATGTGATGACCAATTTGCACTATCTTATTTATTAAAGTCACAAGATAAATTTAATATTGAAGCAATTACAATAGCGCCATATCATCATGATAATAGCATATCTATACAAGAAGGAATAGATAAAAGTTATAATGAGGTTATTAAAATATGCAATTGGCTAAACTTTGACTATACTAATAAAGTGTTTAAAGGGTCAACAGATTATATATCAAATAATTATAATGAAGAAAATGAAGCAGTAGGAAAAATCATTGAAATTGTAAATAAAAATGATAAAACTTATATTCTAGCAATAGGAGCAATCACCAATATAGCGTTAGCAATAAGAAAGGAGCCTAAAATAATAGAGAAGATTGAAGTTGTTTGGCTTGGAGGACATAGCTTTTTAATGAAAGACAATAGAGAATTTAATTTTAGACAAGATGTACAAGCAGTTAAAACTATTTTTGAGTCTAAAGTAAAATTAACTATTACACCTTGCAAGAATGTAGCTTCAAATTTAAGAACTTCAATATATGAACTAGAACATTTTTTAAAAGGAAAAGGTGAATTATGCGATTATTTATGTCAAAGGTTTTATAATGATGGTATACATGGAATACAAGAAAGAAGAATCATTTGGGATATAAGCGTTATAGCTTATATGATTAACAAAGAATGGTTTGAAACAGAAGAAATCAGTTGCCCAAACATAAATGCTGATACATCTTATGAAACAACAGAGAATAATCATAAAATAACAATAGTTAATTATTTAAATGTTGATAAAATATTTAAAGATTTATTTGACAAATTAGGAAGTAAAACTGCGAAATAAAACATATGAAATGTAAGGAGAATACTATGAAATTAACAAGTGATGAAGCATTACAACTGGTAGAAAAATATAGAGGAAAGACAGAAAGCGATAGATGGATAGACCATTGCATTGGTGTTGGAAATATAGGAGGGAAAATAGCTAAAGCATTGAATGAAAAAGGATACAATGTAGATGTTGATAAAACAATAGCATTAGGATATGTCCACGATATTGGAAAACATAATGGACAATCTAAAGGACATGTTATGAATGGCTATGAATATCTAAAAGAAATAGGATATGATGAAGATTATTGTAATATTTGTTTAACACATTCATATTTGAATAATGATATTATTTGTACAGCTGGTGGTGTTCCAGATTATAATGCAAATCCATTTTTAACAAATTTTATAAAAAATCATGAATATACAATGGAAGAAAAAATAATAAATTTATGTGATTTAATGTGTGCACAAGGTGGAAAAGTATTTACAATAGACAAAAGACTAATAGATATTATGATAAGGAGAGGAGCTTATACAAATACACAATATCATATAAAAGAAACATATAAATTAAAAGAATATTTTGATAATTTATTAGGATATGATTTGTATGACTTATTTCCAGAAATAAAAGATAATTTATAAATAGTTGACAAATGAAAAACAGAAATGTATACTATTAGTATAAGAAATAAAAAAGGAGGAACAAAAGAAGAATGAAAAGAAATGAAAACAATGGAATTGTTGCCGCTGTAGAGAGAGAGAGAGAGAGAGAGAGAGAGCAGCACTTTAATAAATAAAATAGAAAAAAACAAAGGAATTACATTAGTAGCATTAGTAATAACAATAATAATATTACTTATCTTAGCAGGAATAAGTATACGAATAATAGCAAGTGATAATGGATTATTTAATAAAGCAGAGCAGGCAAAGGAAGAATATGAAAATAAACAAGAATTAGAAATGTCTATTTTAAATAGTTATAGTGAGCAAATTGAATTAGGTGGAGATACTGCTGATGAACTTGTAAAAAAAATAGAAGAAGGAGAAGAAAATACATTTGCTGGAAAAGAAGTAACATATACAAAATATAAAGATAAAGATGGAAACATACAAGATAAATGGATAATAGTATATATAGGTAAAAATACAGATACAGCAGCAGATGTAGCAGATGATATGCCGACAGATGAAAATCATATATATTTACTTCCTAAATATTCTGTTGCTGCAATAGCACCTCAAACATCAAAAGTAACAATAGATAATATTAACAATATAATAGAAGCAAAAATAGATACAACATCAGGGTATTCATCTACACCAGCATTTAGAGATTCTATGAGAGATGCAAGTAATTGGAGTGCGTATGCAGTAGGAACAGGATCAGTAGCACATGGAGCAATGTCTGTTGCACAATATAATATGTGTGTTGGATGGGGAACAATTAGCGTTCTGACTGCACAAGAAGCTTATTGGTTAGATGATCCTACATGGTCTAATGCTATAGCTCGTGTAGATGATGTTGGAACTAGAGTTGGAAATGGTTTACAATATTGGTGGGATACTTTAGGCGTAAG
>CANRBK010000036.1 GCA_947628845.1 uncultured Clostridia bacterium
ATTTTCAAATTTTTCATTAAAAATTTGAAAAAGACCATTTTTTTACATTTTTCAAAGGTCACAAATTCGAGACCTTTTAATTTTATAAATATATAATCTCACTTAATACAATTTCTTCTGCTCTATTTTTAATGTTATTCATTCTCTGCACCCATTCTAATTGATTATTTGATTTTAATTCTTCTATTACATTTTCCTTTTCTTCCATTTGTTTTATTAAAAGTTCTAATTTATCTTTACATTCATCTTCTATATCTAGTAAATAACTTTTTAATTCATTACTTAATAACATTTCTATATATTCTGCTATTTTATATTTCTTCATATAGTTCAGTTTTAATATTCCATACTTTCCTATATTCCCAGTTCTCCTAATTTTGGGCATTATTATATTAGGTATATAATAATCTCCAACTAATCTATATTCTATTCCTGTTTTTTCATCAACAAATCTTTCTTTTAATTCTTTTTTTCCATAATTTTTTAATCTCCTCTCAATTTTAATTTTTATTATAAAATCAAAAAAAGATGAAATTGTTATTATTTTTTACAATTCATCTTTTAAATATTTGAAAATTTATGATTTTTACTAAATTGTTACTAGGAGGAAAACATTGTTATTACTACATTTTAATTTTTCGTCATAAGAGAATATTGTTGCAATTAATGTAATTCTGATGTTCTATTTTTGCTTTTGATTTTTTCTTTTGCTCATTTATCATTATATTATTAATTTAACCTTTATGTGTATAAAAATAATTTATTTAATTTTATGGAACTAACACCACACGAAAACTATGGAAATTGTAAGCAGCGCCTGTGTAGTGACCGAATGCAAACACACCTGTATCCGTACCATTGCGATAACAACCGACCACGTACAAACAAAGGATTAGATGATTCCACAAATAAAAACTTGTCTTGATGCCAACTATACGATTTCGGACTACTGGTTGATGTTTCGTACACACCATCACCTTTTATTTTTTTACTTTCATTATAACTTGCATAGATATTATAATATTTTGAATCAGTTGCTGTAAAATTATAGTTACTACCATTTGATAATTTACTATCTAATACTCCACATACAAATTCCCACGCTCCACCACTCATATCATATATTCCGTAGATATTTCCTGTGGTACTTTGTACTATATTTGCTGTATAATTTCCATCGCCCGTCAAAAATGAACTATTGTCATTAATAGTTATCTCTGTTCCATTTCTTCCATATTTACTTTCTGTTAAATATGCTACTGCTCCCCATTCAGTATTTTTCATCATATGGCTGTCTCCTGTTAAACCATATGTCGTTTTTACTCCTTGACAAGCCGTAAATATATTACTTACTATTGTACTTCTTAAACTTGATTTATTTGGTATTATCTTTACTGCACTTGTACTTCCACTACTTTCAAATTTTCCTACCCAAATTCCGAGCTTTATTTCCATCAAATTCAAATGCTGGGTGTGGTATATATTTAGCATATTTAGTAGATTTTACTGGTTTTGTTACATCTACATTAGCAGGTTCGCTTCCTTGTACTAATTTTTCTGTTCCACTACTTACATCTATTAATCCATCTATTGTACTATATCCTATTATTCCCGTTGTACTATTACTATCTGCTCTATAAGCATTTGCATTTTCTAATGTATCAAAATACGTTATTTTATATGCATATCTTGGTATCCATACAAAATATGCATTTTCATCACTAGTTCTTGCATTTGCCCAATTGCTTGTTTTTCCATCTGTTGTTCCTGTTTGTGCTTCATAATGATACCAGCTGTTTTCTGAATTACTTGTATCTGCTGTAATCCAATTTGTTCCATTATATGTTATTGCCGTTAATCCGCCTAAATACCCGGCTGGTGATATTGGTTCACTTATTACATTATTGTCTTCATCTATCCATACTATATCTATTACCCCATTTGCTTTACTAAACATACTACTTTCTTCTATAGTTGGCATTGATATTTCTATTGTTATTACTTCTATTTCTGTTCTTATTATTCCATCTTTCGTGCCTGTTACTTTTATTGTATAATCTCCTTCTTTTGTTATTTTAAAGCTTGCTTGTCCTTTTAAACCTTCCACTACATTTTCTTCTTTTGTTATTATATTTCCAGCTTTATCTTTTACTTCTATTGTGTAGTTTTTTCCATATTCTGATACATTTATAATGTTTATTGTGATTGCTCTTTCTGTTTCATATCCTTCTATCTCTGTTCCATCTATTTTTGTCTCTTTTACTTCAAATATAGGTTTTACCCCTCCTAATTTTTCTATATTTACTATACTAAGATCTTCTTCTTTTATTGTGACCTCATATCCATCTACTTCTAATTTAAATGTTCCATCATTATTATTTGTTACTTCTTCTAGTTCTCCTTTTTCTTTTTGCTCATTTAGATATTGTTCTAATGTTTTGCTTTCTGTATATTTTTCTATTAAATATCCTTCTAACATCATTTGTAGCTTTTCTTCTACACTTTTCCTTTTTGTTAGTTCAGATGCATCATTTACCTTGTTTAATAGTCCATTTTTTCCTGATATACTTACTATTGTTACCCCCGCTAAGATTAACAATATTATAATTGTTATTACTAATGCTACTAGTGTTATTCCTTTGTTTGTTTTATTTTTTAATTTCATTTGTTTTCCACCCTTCTTTTGTTATTATGTTGGCTATATCCGATATTATGTAATATAGTTATTACATATTTACTGATTACTATTTTAACATTTTAAAAATTTTTTGTAAATATTGTATACATTTAAATTACATTTTTTTATTTTAGAATATCAATGGAAAAAAATTTCAATTTTTATTTTTTACAAAAAAAGAGTATATACCATATATATCTGATAATACCCTTTAAAAATTATTTATACTCATTTATTTGAAATATGTATATTTTCTACTTTGACATTCATTTCTCTAGAAATAATATTTTGAATTTGAGCAATTTCTTCTGGACTTACTTCCTCATCTTCAACAATCACACTAACGCTCTCTCCATTTACAAAAATAACAATATCTTTAACTCCTTTTGTTTTAATTAAATTCTCACTAATCATAATACTATTTTTTATATTATTAATCTTTACTATTTCTTCAGAAGCAGATTGCTTTTGAGTTTCCAAAGAATTACTACTATTTAAAACTTTTTCATAAGTTTCTATCATCTGGGAATACATAGTGTCTCTTTCTAATCTAGAAGTCTCAAAATAATCTTTATCATTGTTTTCAACATTGCTATTTGTATATGTAGTACTATTTTCTATTGTTTCATTATTTGTTAAATTGGTATTTTCTATTAACACATTATTATCAGATTCTACTCCGCTACTAACTAGTTGAGCATCACCTATATTAGCCATCTGCACTAATTCTTCTTCACTACTACTCGTCTTTATTGCAGAATTAAAATCTCCAGTAGATGTATAACTTAAATATCCTGCAACTACTAACATTAAAGCAATAACATAAATTGCAATTTGATTTTTCTTTAAAACTTTCATAAATAAAACCTCCTTTTAAATGTCCCACAGGTAAACGTCCCTATTGGGACATCTATTGGGACATTTCAAAAACTTGAATTTTGTGTGTTGCTAGCCCAGTAACCGCTTCTACCGCTTGAATTATGTTTGTTTTTGTATTTATATTTGATGCTCCTTTTGCAGTAATAATTGCTCCTTCTATTTTTGGTTCAATTGTTTTTTGTATAATTGGTGTTTTATCTCCATCTTGTTCTTGATACACAATCTCTTTTTCTGAATTTGTTTCTTCTACTTTTCTAACTCCACCTGATGTATCTGTTTCTTCTGTAACACTTGTTTTAGAATTTTCGTTATACATTGCTACTACTTCATTTGATTCTGTATAATTTAATAACACTTTTACATCTCCTACTCCATTGATATTACTGAGTATTTCTTCTAACTTTTGTTCTAAACTGCTAGATGTGTATGTATTATTTTCTGCTTGATTACTATTACTATTTTGTATAGTAGCTAATTGCTTTCCAGCAGAATTTGTTATAGTCTTATTTGAGCTTTTCTTTCCATTCCAAATATAATTTATTATTACTATTGTAATTATTAGAACTATCACAAAAAATACCAAATTTTCTACTTTCTTTTTATTGTTTCCTTCTACTTTATCCATACTAAACATAGACTTTAACTTATCTTTAAACATTTTTCTTTCACCCCATATTCTTTAATCAATAAATCTTTTATTATCCTTATGTCCGATTTAGTTATATTTGTTTTTTTGTTTTCTTCTTGATCATCTTCTTTATCATTTTCAGAAACTTTAACATCTACTTTTTGAATTTTTTGGATTTCAGTTACAATTTTATTTTCTATCGAATCTGTATCATTTTCTATTTCATTATTTTGTACATCTAATTTTCCTTTTATTTTTACAACTATTTTTTCTATTCCATTATCATCTTCAGAAATATGTGCATTTACTCTACATTCATCAACTTCATATCCATTTTCCTCAATTTTTTCTGATATATTCTTTTCAAGTTCTTCTTCATATAATTTACTCAGTTTATCATCCATTGATGTTTGGTCTATTTCTAAATTTGTACTTGAAGTTTCTATACTATTTTCTATGTAATCATTTATACTATTCAAATTCAATTCTTTAGCATCAATAAATGGAGATATTATAGTAAATAAAATATATAATCCCATAACCATTTTTACATATTTTTTTATTTTACTATTTGGTAAAATCATTTCTAAAATTGATACTATAATTAATGCTAAACTTAAATCTTTAACCCATGTACTAAAAAAATTTATCATCTTTTCTCCTATCTGTACATTATTCCAGTGTTTGACATTTTAATCAATAAAGTTGTTCCAATAATAACCATAAATGAAACTGATATTAAAATTGCCAGTAATATTTTAAAAATATCAGAAATTTGGTCTAATAGTTTTACAATTTTTGAATCTGCAATTACTTCACTAATACTTGCTACTAATTTATAAGAAATTGTTAATACTGATAATTTTAAAATTGGTAAAATACATATTCCAACAATAATTATTACTCCCAAAAATCCAACTGCATTTTTTAAAATTACTCCACACCCCAAAACACTATCTATAACATCTCCTAAAATTTTTCCTACAACTGGTACAGCTGAGCTCACAATTGTTTTAGCTGTTTTAGCAGTTATACCATCTACTGAACTTGCAAGTGTTCCTTCTAACGAAACTACTCCTACAAATATTGTAAGTACTATTCCCAATATCCATATAGTGCTAGATTTTAAAAACTTTGCTATTTTATCCACCTGTATATTATCAGATATTTTTGATATTATGCTTATAGAAGCTATAATCAATATTACTGGTATCAATATATTTTGAATCATATTTCCTATAAAATTTATCATAAATAAAATTATAGGCTCTAATATACTTGTTGTGGTTATGCTTCCTGTATATAACATTAAAGATATCAATATAGGAATTAAAGCATTCATAAATCCTACTAAATTAACTACTGTTTCTTTAACTAAATTTATGATATCTGAAAAATTACTCATTATAATTGTTACTATTGCTATATATTGAACATAATAAATCAATTTAGATATATTATCATTTTCTAAACTTTCACTTACTGATTTTAATATACTATGTATTATTATAATTGCTAAGATGCTTACTAAACTTTTTATCCCTAATTGTACTTCTGAACCTAATAAATTTAATATTCTTTTATATATAGTAGAATTATCTATTTCTCCCTTTATAGCTGAATTTAGTATTTCATTTATATCTATATTTTCAAAAAAATCTCCTGCGTATTTTTTAGAATTTTCTATAAAAGAAGTTATTCCAAAAGTTTCTTGTTGTTCTTTTATTGTATTTTCATCTATATCACTACAATATGTAATTATTGGCTTTGAAATTGCCAGTAATATAATTATCAGTATATATATGATTTTCTTTTGTTTAGACACATTTATATTTCCTCCTTATGGTAAAATCTTTAATATAATTTCTAATAAACTAGATATTATCGGAATAGACATTGATATTATAATTATTTTGCTTCCTAACTCTACTTTACTAGCTATTGCAGTTTCTCCAGAATCTTTACATATACTTACTGCAAATTCAGAAAGAAATGCTATTCCAGTAATTTTAATTAGCAATGCTATAAATTGTGTATTTATTGAATACTTGCTTTGAATTGACCTTATTAAATTAACTATTCCAGTTAATTTATCCATAACTAAAAAAAGAATCAATACTCCAGTTAAAATACTTATAAATATTGCATATTCAGGTCTATATTGTTTTAACATTATTATTATAATTAAAGCTATTAAGGCAATTCCAATAATCTTTATAATTTCCATTTTTTACTCCTTGTATTTTATCTTTACTATAAATTAAATAATGTTCTAACTGTATTAAATAATGTACTTATTTCTTTAATTACCATTGTTAATACAATTACTAGCCCTGCAAGTGTTGTCATCATTGCTTGATCTTCTCTACCTGCTCTTACTAAAACTTGATATAATACTGCTACAAGAATTCCAATTGCTGCAATTTTAAATAATAAATCTATACTCATAAAATCCCCCTATCTAAACCTTACGACTTTAAATCAATATAATAACAATTGCTAAACCTATTGTCATTCCTAGTTGTTGATATAATTTTTCATTTTTATTTTTTTCTTCCTGAGCTTGTCTAATTTGTTCTTCCAAAAAACTTTCAGTTACTTCTATCTGACTTACTTGTCCATCTACATCTGTTGTGCCTAATAATTTTGAAAGAGTTTTTATTGTTTGCTTGTCCTGCTGAGTTAGGTTACTTTCTATTTCATCTATTCCTTCTTCCCATGCCTCTGATGCTGATTTGTTTTTCATTTTTTCTACTACTTTCATAAAAAATTCGGATATGTTATAATTTGAAGTCTTAGAAATTTCAGTAAATATTTCTGGAATAGGTTCATATGTAAATTTTATTTTAGTTTTAAATATATTTAATGCATTTTTGATTTCTTCTAATTCTTTCAGTCTATATATATATTGTTTTGACATACATTTTCCTATTAAAAATGATGATAAAAATATTAAAAGTAGCATTACATATTTTATAAGTTGCATATTATTTCTCCTTTTATTTTTATATTATATGCTTGTCTTTTTTATTTAGAACATAAAAAAATTGAAAACATATAATATAAAAGTAGCCTCATTATGTTATTACATAGGAAGGAGGTTAAAATATGAAAAATATAAAAAACTTCATAATATGTTCATTGTTAGTAATAGTATTATTAATGGCTATAGGTTACTCAACCTTTGCTACTCAATTAAAATTAACTGGAACAGCTGAAATCACTGGCGAATGGAATATTAGAATAATTAATATAACAGCTCAAGATGTTAGTGAAGGTTGTTATAGTGGAACTCCACAATATAGTAATACAAATGCTACATTTGATGCTAAATTAGTTAAACCTGGAGATTCCATAACTTATGTAATAACAATAGAAAATGCTGGAACTATTGATGCTACTTTAAGTAATATAATTTTTAAGGAAGAAGAAAATGGTTCACCTGCTATTATTTATACAACTACAAGCGTTTCTAATTTATTAAAAGCTGGAGAACAAACAACCTTAACAATAAAAGTTGAATATGATTCAAATTATACTGAAGTCCCTTCAATTAAAACAAAAACTATCACTGGCAGTATAGAATATATGCAAAATTAAAAAACAATAAATTAAAGTCAAGGTGAAAATAATGATTCAATATGAACATTTTTTTGAAAATATACTAAATCCTATATTTTGGTTATTCATATTAGTTTATTTAATATGGTATATTAAGAGTTCCTATATAAAATTTAACACAAATAGAAAGTATCTTATATATATGATTATACTTTCATCAGTTCATATTATTATTTTTTTCTACCTTGGTTTTATTTTTGGATTTTCAAAAAGTCCATATAACCATGATATATTATCCATATTGAAAAATATTATAATAAAAATACTTCCCATTGTTGGAATAGAAGTTTTAAGAAGTGTACTAGCAACTAAAAATAGTAAAAATAAAATTTTATTAGTATCGATAACAATATTATTTATATTAATAGAAATCAATTATACTGTACTATTTAATCTTTTTTCTAATAAAGAAGATCTTTTTAAATATATTTGTTCTACCATTTTGCCTTTAATAGCTACTAATATCTTATATACATATTTAACGCTGAAAGGTTCATACTCTTTAGTTTTAATATATCGATTATATAAAGAATTAGTTGTTTTATTACTGCCTATTTTTCCAAATATAGATTGGTTTACAATTGGTTCTTTATGCATATTATCGCCAACATTAGTTTATTTATTATTCAAGTACAAATTTATAAAAGAAAAAAAAGATATCAGACAAAAGAAAAAAAATTTTTTTGAAAAAATAAGTTATGCAATAACACTTATTTTTTTAATATCTTTAATTTGCTTTATGTTAGGGTTATTTCAATATGAACCAATCTCTATTCTCTCCAATAGTATGTTTCCATCTTTTGAGAGAGGTGATGTCGTCATCTTTAAAAAATTAAATGATGATGAATTAAAAAAAATTACTGAAAATACAATTATTATTTATAGTGTTGGAAACCAAAATATTGCTCATCGAGTTATTAACATAATAGAAAAAAATAATACTACATTATATCAAACAAAAGGTGATAGCAATAACGTTTCTGATACAAATTTAGTAACAATAAATCAGATTAAAGGAGTATATACTTTTCACCTTAAATATATTGGTTTTCCTTCAATATGGTTATATGATTATTTTCATAAAGAAAATTCAAAAATTTAAACAAAATAAGGAGGAACATTATGAATAATAACAAAAAAAATATTTATATTATTATATTATCTATCATTATATTTTTACTAGGAATTATTTTTATAATATATGGTTTAAATTTTAAAAATGATGGTACAAAAGTTTATAGTTATAAAGCACAAAAAAGTGATAATTATGAAGTCTTATTAAAACCTAACAATTTTTATTCAACAGAAAAGCTTCCAGCTGGTGGATACTATGCATCTAATTCAATTAATTCTTATATTATAAACCTTAAATACGATTTTGAAGGAAATAAAAAAGCTAATATAGATTATAATTATAATATTATTGCAGAATTAGTTGGAATAGTAAAAAGTAATGATAATATAGATAAAGAAGTTTGGAATAGAAGTTTTTTACTCAAAGATAATAGTTATTATAATCAAGAAAATACAGATAATTTTTCTGTTGAAGAAGCGGTAAATATCGATTACCCATATTATTATAATCTAGCTCATTTATATGAAAAAACATATCAAATTACAATTGATACAATATTAAAACTACGTCTTAATATTTCTTATAATATAAATTCTTCTGATTTAGTCAATGAAAAAATTGATGATTTTATTGAACTAGATATCCCAATAACAAATACAGTAAGTGAAATAAAAGAAAATTATCAAAATGTACTATCAAATGAAATTAATTCACATCTACAGAATAATGAATTTCATAAAATTATTTTTTATGCTGTTGGTGCATTATTTATAATAATATCCATATCTATAATTATAATATTAAAAATTTTAAATAAAAAAAATAAAAAAGAAATCTATATTCGTAATATTAATCATATTATAAAATATTATAAAGACTTAATTGTTAAAATCGCAAATGAACCTGACTTAACTAATTTAAAAACTATAAATATTTCTATTTTTGAAGATTTAATTGACATCGCAGAGCAAACTCAAAATGTTATTCTTCATTATGAATCACTTGATAATGTAAAAAACGTATTTTATGTTATTATAGATAATTTAGTATATATATACAATCTCCATTTGCCCTGATGTTAAAAGATGAATAGCTATTATTAAAAGACTTATTGTATAAATATAAAAATAGATACGAGGTGGTATTTAAAAACCTTGTATTTTTTATGAAAAAATGCTAAAATATTCATAATTTATCTAACAAAAAAGAAAGGGAATAAAATGTTCAAATTAGTATCAAATTATAAACCAACTGGCGACCAGCCACAAGCAATAGAATATTTAAGTACTGGTATAAAAGAAGGCAAGAAATTCCAGACGTTATTAGGTGTTACAGGTTCTCGGAAAAACATTTACAATGGCAAACATAATAGAAAAAGTACAAAAACCAACACTTGTTTTAGCACATAATAAAACATTAGCTCGGACAATTATATAGCGAATTCAAAGAGTTTTTTCCAGAGAATGCAGTAGAATATTTCGTTAGCTATTATGACTATTATCAACCAGAAAGCTATATTCCTTCTTCAGACACATATATAGAAAAGGATGCTTCAATAAATGATGAAATAGACAAACTTCGTCATTCAGCTACAGCATCACTATTTGAAACAAAAGATGTAATAATTGTAGCTTCAGTTTCTTGCATATATGGTTTAGGAGACCCTATAGATTATGAACATATGATAGTTTCATTAAGACCTGGCATGCAAAAGACTCGAGAAGAAATTATGAAAAAGTTAATAAATATGCAATATTCAAGAAATGAAATAGACTTCAAAAGAGGAACTTTTAGAGCAAAAGGTGATATTTTAGAAATCTATCCTTCTGATCAAAGTGAGGCCGCTATTCGTGTAGAATTTTGGGGCGATGAAATAGAAAAAATAAATGAAATAAACCCTTTAACAGGAAAATCCATTGCACAAAGAAAACATGTAATGATATTCCCTAACTCTCATTATGTAACAACATCAGATAAAATGCAACATGCATTACTTACAATTGATGAAGAATTGCAAGAACGCATCAAATATTTTAAGGATAACGATAAATTGATTGAAGCTCAAAGAATTGATGAAAGAACGAACTTCGATATGGAAATGATGAGAGAAACTGGTTTTTGTCAAGGTATTGAAAATTATTCTAGACATATAAGTGGTAGACCTGCAGGATCTCCCCCTTTTACTCTTTTTGATTATTTGCCAGATGATTTTTTACTTTTAATTGATGAGTCACATGCTACAATTCCTCAAGTTAGAGCAATGTACAATGGAGATAGAGCTAGAAAAGATTCATTAGTAAATTATGGCTTTAGATTACCTTCTGCCTATGACAATAGACCACTAAAATTCGAAGAATTTGAAGGAAAAATAAATCAAGTTATTTTTGTTAGTGCAACTCCTGCCGAATATGAAAAAGAACACTCAAAAGAAAATGTTGTTGAACAAATAATTAGACCTACTGGGCTTTTAGATCCAAAAATTGAAGTTAAACCAGTCACAAATCAAATTGATGATTTAATAAAACAAATTAGAATTAGAGTTGAAAAAAATGAAAGAGTTCTTGTTACTACATTAACTAAAAAAATGGCAGAAGATTTAACTTCTTATTTGCAAAGTTTAGATATTAAAGTAAATTATATGCATTCAGATATAAAAGCCTTAGAAAGAATGGAAATTATAAGAAATTTAAGACTTGGGGAATTTGATGTTTTAGTTGGTATAAATCTTTTAAGAGAAGGTTTAGATATTCCTGAAGTTTCATTAGTTGCTATTTTAGATGCAGACAAAGAAGGCTTCTTACGTTCAGAACGTTCTCTTATTCAAACTATTGGACGTGCTGCTAGAAATACTGATGGTACTGTAATTATGTATGCAGATGAACTTACTGATTCTATGGAAAAAGCTATTTCTGAAACTAATAGAAGAAGAAAAATTCAAGAAGAATATAATTTAAAACATGGTATTACGCCTAAAACTATACAAAAATCTGTAAGAGATACTATTAGTATTACTAAACAAGAAGATATTGGTGTTGAATTTAAAATGGAAAATTCAGAAGATATTAAAAATACTATTTCTCAATTAACTGATGAGATGCTTAAATATGCTGCTTCTATGGAATTTGAAAAAGCTGCTGAACTTAGAGATAAAATTAAAGAATTAGAAAAATTATTATAAGAACAATAGTGGGCTGTTTAAATTTAGTTAATTTTTATTTTGAGTTCAGCCCACGTTAAATTGTTCGTCCGCGAAAAATTGCATAGCAATTTTTCTGTGGAATGCTTTATATTATAGGAAATTCAGAGAATTTTCCTATAATATAATAAATACCCAGTTATCTTAAATTGCAAGATAACTGGGCAGGAGATTATGGTATTATTAATATTCAAAGTCCAGCTTGTTCTTTAATATTATGTCCATCATCTTCCTTTCCTCTCTCATTGTATACATGAATACAATAGGATTTTCTTCATCGTAAAACACCTTTGTCTGATGATACAATTCTTCCCAGATTGCATCATCTTCAAGAAAAATTGGATACATGAACTCGTCAAACTTAATTGCTAAGGTTTTTCTTTTTTTACCGACAACACAGAAGCCATCGCCACTTACTGTAAGAACATAGTTTGATTGTTTCCGCTGATCTTTAACATCATTAGAAAAAACCTTTTTCTTCATACTAACCTCTCCTTTTCTGTTTGTTTAAATTAACATTGTAGCTAGTTATATTATATATTTTTTTATGTAAAAAGTCAACTTTTCATTATGTCTACTATTGATATATTTCTTTATAATCTTATATTGACTCTATATTAATAATTATTATAAAATACTTATATAATTTAAAAATCTTAAACAAAAGATAAAGGAGGAATAAATTTTATACATGAATATTTTAGAAAACAAATTGAAATATAAAAACAAAAAGGGTATTACTTTAATTGCTCTAATAATAACTATTATCATTCTTCTTATACTTGCTGGTATTTCAATCTTATCTATAAAGAATAGTAACTTATTGAAAAATGCTAAACTAGCAAAAGAAATTTCTCAAAATGCTCAAGATGACGAAAACTTAAAGCTTGAACAATATGGAGAAATTATAGATGATTATCTAAGAGAAAATGATGACTCATCAAATAAGATATCAGCAGAAGATGTATCTTTTACTCCTGAAAACTCAAATTGGAATGTAAAAAATGTAAAAGAAGCTTTGGATTATTTATATAATTATTAGGAGGATAACAAATGAAAAATTTAAATAATAAATTAAAAATAATATTAATTATAGCATTAACATCAATACTTGTAGGCGGATTAAGTTCATATGCTACATATAATTATCTTGCTAAAGATATAAGTTATACAAAATCAAATGGGACAATAGTTAGTGTTGAAAATGCACTAAATGAATTATATAATTTTCCTTTTAAAAATTTAGTATTTTTAGATCGCAAAATTACTGCTGATGATATTAATTTAGAATTAGATTATACATCTGATTTTAATGGAAAAATATTAATAATAATAACTCATGTTAAACGGCCCAACTTCAAATAATTCGATTGTGAAATTAAATGACGAAAACTTGCAATTGATTGATACAGATGATGTAGATGATACTGGTGATAGAAAATTGGAATATTTTATTACAAATATATCTGTTGGAGATCAAATACATTGTTTTACAAAGTCTGTTTCTCCTAATGGTTCAACATTCTGTTGGGGTCATTCGTCCTGTGCATTATTTGGTTTGAAATAATTTAAATCTAAAAAATTAGGAAAGGATTTTATTGTCCTTTCCTTTTTTATATTAATTGTTCTTTTTCTTCTATTCTCCTGCTGTATACTTCATTGCCCAATATCCTGTTAATTGCTTTTCGTTAAAAGTAAATGCTTCTGGTATTTGATATCCTATATCTGTATCTGTACTAGTACCTGATAAAAATCTTACTTCTGTTCTTCCTTGTGTTGGTTGTACATATTGGCTACTTGTTATAATAAATTCATATCTTGGTATCCATACGAAATATGTTGTCTTTGTTGCTGTTTCCTCTCTTATATGACCATTTTCATCTATTTGTCCATCTGTTACTACTATATTTGCCCACTTACTCTCGCTATAATCGTACCAATTATCTGGAATGTTTGTTATATTTCCTTCTTCATCTCTTTCAATTTTGTCTCCTATTTTTGGTTCTTCATTTACATCATCATATAAAACATAATATGTATTTTCTTCACTAAATCCCATTAATTCTGGTTTATTTGCATCTATTGTGCTTATTTGTTTTACTATTGTCCCTAGATATTCTCCCTGTTTATTATTTTCATCTGGCTTTTTCCTAATCTCTACTAATATTGTGTATTTTGTATTAGGGGCTAGTCCACTATATTCAAATGTATCTGTTGCATTTTCTTTTGTACCTCTACTTTCTCCATTTATATAATAATTATATACTTGTTCTTCTCCTTCTTTTACTCCAGCTCCTATTATTCCTTTTGTTTTGATACTACTGCTTGTTGCTGTTACTTCTGTGTCAAATAATGGTGCTGATTCTGTTCCTGCTGTATATTTCATTGCCCAATATCCTGTTAATTGCTTTCCATTAAATGTAAATGCTTCTGGTATTTGATATCCGTCATGTGTTTCTGCAGTTGTTCCTTGTATAAATTGTACTATACTTCTTTGATTTGTTTGATCTAACTTAAATTCATATCTTGGTATCCATACATAATATGTTTCTAGTCCATTATTTCTTGTTACTATATTTGCCCATCTACT
>CANRBK010000037.1 GCA_947628845.1 uncultured Clostridia bacterium
TGATAATAAAATAGAATATTCTCAACGAATAGTAGATTATATTGTTAATAATACTGAAGAAGATGATTCTATTTCGGTATTGGGAAATAGTTGCAATTATTATATTTTAACTAATAGAAAATCAGCTTCTAAATATTTTTATCAAATACCAATAGCAGAAATTGATAAAGAAATTATGAAAGAATATATTGATGAATTAAAAGAAAATAAACCTAAAATAATTATTTGGGGTATCGCTAATTCTTCTTATAAAGAATTAGAACAGCAAATGACAGATTTTTTATCTGAAAATAATTATAAATTAGTAGAAGATGGATTACCAATTTATGAATTGGAAAAATAAATATTATAATAAAAGAGGTAATAATTATGAAAGAATACGATTATTTAATAGTAGGTGCTGGACTTTTTGGAGCAACATTTGCAAACAAAGCAAAACAAGCTGGAAAAAAAGTATTAGTAATGGACAAAAGAAATCATATTGCAGGAAATGTTTATACAGAAAATATAGAAGGAATAAATGTGCATAGATATGGGGCACATATTTTCCATACAGATGACAAAGAAGTATGGGAATACGTAAATTCATTTGTAGAATTTAATAGATATACAAATGCACCTATAGCTAGAATAGGAAATGAAACATATAACATGCCATTTAATATGAATACATTTTCAAAAATATGGAAAGATGTTTTTACACCAGAACAAGCAAAAAAGAAAATAGAAGAAGAAAAGAAAGAAATGGCAGATAAAGAACCAACAAATCTAGAAGAACAAGCTATTTCGCTAGTTGGTAGAACAATTTATGAGAAATTAGTAAAGGGATATACAGAAAAACAATGGAATAGAGATTGTAAGGAATTACCAGCTTTTATTATAAAAAGACTACCAGTAAGATTTACTTATGACAACAATTATTTTAATGATAAATATCAAGGAATACCAATAGGTGGATATACAAAATTAGTAGAAAAAATGTTGGAAGGAATTGAAGTAAGATTAAATGAAGACTATTTTAGCAAAGAAGAAGAATATAAAAATATAGCAGATAAAATAGTATATACAGGTATGATTGACGAATATTTTAAATTTTCATTAGGGAGATTAGAATATAGATCTTTAAAATTTGAAACAAAAATAATTGATACAGAAAATTATCAAGGAAATGCAGTTGTGAATTATACTGGCAGAGAAGTAGATTATACAAGAGTAATTGAACATAAACATTTTGAATATGGAACACAACCAAAAACAGTAATAACATTTGAATATCCAGATGATTGGACACCAAATAAAGAAGCATATTACACAATTAATGATGAAAAAAATAATAAATTAGCAGAAGAATACAGAAAATTATCATTACAAGAAAAAAATGTTATATTTGGAGGAAGACTTGCTGAATACAAGTACTATGATATGGATGATGTTATAAAAAGTGCTTTGGAAGTAGCTAAAAAATCATTACAAATATAAATAGTTAAAAAATTACTATTGCAATTTAAAAATTTATATGGTAAAATAACCAAGTATAAAACAGAAACTACAGGGAGGAATTTAAAAAATGGAAATAATAAGAACAATATTAACAGTTATATATTTTATAATAGCAATAGTAGTAATAATATTAGCATTAATACAATCAAAAGATGATTCTGGACTATCTTCAACAATAACCGGGTCATCAACAAACAATTTTTATGAAAAGAATAAAGGTAGAACTAAAGAAGGAAAACAAAAAAGAGTGATGATAATATGCTCAATTATTTTTGCGATACTAACAATTGTATTAGGAATTTTATATATAGCATAAAAGTAAGTTTTTAACTTACTTTTTTAATTGTAGATTCATAAATAAAATGGTATAATAACCATTGAAGGGATGGATAAAATGATAGATAAGAAAAATATTATTTTAGAATTTATGAAAGATAAAGAATATACTCCGATGAAAGCTAAAGAAATAGCAATAATATTAGGAGTACCAAAGAGAGAATATAGTGAATTTACTAATATATTAAAAGAATTAGAAGAAAGTTATAAAATAGTAAAAAATAAAAAAAATAGATATAGAATAATAGGAGAAAATTTTCAAGAAGGAATATATAGAAAAAATCAAAAAGGATTTGGATTTGTAAAAATAGAAGGTAAAGAAGAAGAAATATATATTGCAAAAGAAAACTCATTAAGAGCATTAAATGGAGATAGAGTTTTAGTTGAAGTAATAGAAGAAAAAAACAAAATAAAAAATGCAGAAGGAATAATAAAAAAGATAATTAAACATGAAAAAGAAACATTGGTGGGGACATTCCAAAAAAACGAAAATTTTGGTTTTGTAGTACCAGATGACAAAGCATTAGGAACAGATATATTCATATCAAAAAATAATTTTGGAAAAGCAAGAAATGGGCATAAAGTATTAGTGCAAATAACAAAATACCCTGAAAAAGGCAAAAATGCAGAAGGAAAAATTATTGAAGTATTAGGAGAACCAAACCAAGCAGGGGTAGATATGCTATCACTTATAAAAGAATATAATCTACCATCCACATTTCCTGAACAAGTTGTGGAAGAAGCAAAGAAATATGGAACAAAAATAGATGAAAAAGATATTAAAAATAGAATAGATTGTAGAGAAGATGCTATTTTTACAATAGATGGAGAAGATGCTAAAGATTTAGATGATGCAATACGAGTTATTAAATTAGAAAATGGTAACTACAGATTAGATGTTCATATAGCAGATGTTAGCTATTATGTAAGAGAAGGAAGCTTGTTAGATAAAGAAGCACAAATAAGAGGAACAAGTATATATATGTTAGGTAGGGTAATTCCAATGTTACCTAGAGAACTATCAAATGGTATATGTAGTTTAAATGCAGGAGAAGATAGATTTACTCTTTCATGCTCTATGGAAATAGATTCGAATGGAAAAACAATATCAAGTGAAATTTATAAAGGTATAATAAAAGTACGTGAAAGAATGAATTACCATGATGTGCAAAAAATTTTAGACAAATCTGATGAAAAAGTATTAAAAAGATATGAAAAATATATTAAAGATTTTGAATTGATGGAAGAACTTGCACAAATATTAAAAAAACGAAGATTAGAGCAAGGATATTTAAATTTAGACATACCAGAGAGTAAAATTGAATTAGACCAAAATGGTAGATCAATAAATGTAGGAAAATATGAAACGAGTTTTAGTAATGAAATAATAGAACAATTTATGCTAAGTGCCAATGAAGCAGTAGCAGAAAAATTTTATTGGCTAGAAGCACCATTTATTTATAGAGTCCACGAAGACCCAGATTTAGACAAAATAAAGGACTTAAATAAATTTTTATATAACTTTGGCCTAAAAATAAAAATTGTAAATGACAAAGTTTATCCAACTGAAGTATCAAAAATATTAGATGAGATAAAAGGAAAAGAAGAAGAAAGAGTAATATCAACTCTAATATTAAGAACTCTAAAACTAGCTAAATACGAAGCAGAAAATAAAGGACATTTTGGAATTGCAAGTAAATATTATTGCCATTTTACTTCACCTATAAGAAGATATCCAGATTTATTTATACACAGAATAATATCAAAATATTTAGAAGATAATTATGTTGTAGATGATAAATTTATAGAAGAATATAAAGAAAAAGCAGAACAAAGAGCAGCTTTATCATCAGAGAGAGAAAAAATAGCTACAAAGGTTGAAAGAGATAGCGAAGACTTGAAAAAGGCTGAATACATGCAAGATAAAATTGGAGAAGAATATGAAGGAATAGTATCTTCAGTTACTCAATTTGGCATTTTTGTTGAGCTTGAAAATACTATTGAAGGCTTAATTAGATTTGAAAATTTAGGTGATGAATATTTTATTTATGATGAAGAAAGAAAAAGACTAATCGGAGAAAGAACTAATAAAACTTATAAAATTGGAGATAAAGTTAAAATTAAAGTGATTTCTGCAAATAAAGCTTTAAGACAGATTGATTTTGAGATTAAGTAGAAAACAAAGATACTCATTCATATAATGGGAATTGAAGTACATTGCCTCAATTCCCATTTCTTACCTAAGAAATACAATTATATTAGCTAGAATAATAACTGCAATAGAGAAAAAAATAACGAAAATTCCACCAGATCTATTATTTTCTGTATTGATTTCATATAAAGCATAAAAAATAGTTTTTATTAAAATAAAAATAGAAATAACAATAAAAACACAATGATACAAAAAATTCATAAATAAAACACCTTTCAAATTAAGTTTGAGTTAGTAAAAATCCAGAATCCATAGTAGTATTTATATCAACATCAAATGTAGAGTTCTTATAATTTGTTAACCAATCATAATTATCAAATTCAGTAGTAGTAATAAATTCCGAAAGTGCGTATAAACCAAGTTCATTTATATCACTTTCAAAAATTGTAGAAGTTTTATATAAATAACTAGAAAATTGACTTTCTAAATAACTATTGCAAGAACTAGAGATAGCATCTAAAACATCAGCATCAAGATAGTGAGAATCTTTACTCATAGAATATATTTTTCCAGAAAAATCTAATTTTATCTTTATATATGGAGTACCATTAACAAAATCCACATCAATTTTATGAGTACTATTTGGCGTTATATATATATCAATCTTTGAGTTAGAATCCTGTGGATCTACAATTGAAATAAGAAAGCTGTGGACTTCTTTTTTTATACTTAAAAAACAAACTGTTTCAATAGCATTTAATTCACCAACTAGTTTATCATTATTAAAAACTGCTAAACCTATATTTTGAGCTAATCTACCACCAGTAATAGGAGTCTCAGTAGATTTTATAGAAGCATCATCTAAGGTTTCCGCTTGAGAGTTAGTTTCAGATGAGCTTACTCCTCCTAATATAGCATAAGGATCACAATAGTTACAAATTAGAGAATTGAAAAAATCACCTATAGTTGCATTACAAGTATATCCAGTATAATCACTTGTATTAGGAAAAATATCATAATATTTAGGAACTAAATTTTCCAAACTAGGAACAGAATTTTCTATATAATATTTAGTATTACATTTAGAGACGACTATATTTGCACTAGGTCTTACCTGTACTTCATTTATTAAAGAATATATTTCATCAGATATTCCTTCTTTAGCTAATTCTTCTGAAAAAATAATAAGCTTGCAATGTGATAAATTAATTTTTTTACCTAAATATGAATTCATTATATTTATTCCATTAGTTATAGAAGAACATTCTACACTTTCTAATACAGGCTCTGTTTCTGAAGCTCCTTCACTGCTTGGTTTTGGAACAATAAATTCAAAAGTTATATTAAATTTATTTTCAGTAGATTTATCTATACCTAAAGCTACTACAAATGCTAAATTATCAATGTTAAGAGAATCATAAGAAGACGAAAAACTAAAGATAAATATAACAATTATAATTATTATAATAATTCTTTTTAATAAGTTACTAATTTTTATCACCTACCTTTTTCTTTTTTAAATTAGCTAATATCAATATAGTCATTCCTAAAATGAAACCAATAGCAATTCTAAGGTATCTATAAATATGAATTTCAAAAAAATTGGAACTTGCATAGTTTTTTGGAAATATGGAAATTGCAAAAATTAGTATTAAAAAAATATTTAATATAGGCTTCATATCAGATAATTTAAACATTTTATTAAAAATATGAGTAGAGAACTTACAACTTATACTCAAATAACAGCCAAAAGATATAATCCAAATTAACAAAAAAACAGATTCAAATCTTTGGAAAAAAGAACCAAATTCTATATATCTAGCAGCTGAAAATAAAGGCATGATTTCATCAGCATTTATAAAAAATGAAAACATAAAAAGTAAAGTAGCTACACATAAAAATATAAATAAACCTGTAGAAATAACAGAAATTACTGCTATTTTTTTAAGTTTACTAGGATCTTTTAACATAGAAGGAATAAAATATAAATAGCAAATACCACCAAAAGCACCTATATTTTTAAGACCTAAAATAAAGGTATTGTAAAATCCATCTCCTAAAACTGGATATATTCGTCTAAAAGAAAAATTTCCTAAATTACCACAAAATAATAGTATAATACTGATTAGCACCAATGGAAAAACAATTGCTGCAGTATTTAAGGTAGAATTAAAGCCTAATTTATTAACAAAAGCAATAGCAACAATAAACATCAAAATAACAAATATATAACTAGTTAATGGGTAATAAACAACAACTAAGCCTTCACAAAAATTTCGAAGCATAAGACCTGAACTTACTACAAAATAAAATATAAAACATGAACCTACAATATTTTTTAATAAATTACCACCTAAAAAATAAGAAATATCTAAAAGATCTAATCCTGGAAATTTTTGAATTAATCTGCAAAAAAGTAAAATAATAAATAATACAATAGCAGTAATATATATTATATTAAGTAAAGTAGCTGACTTTGTTTCATTTATAAAAGCTCTAGGTAAAGAACTAGTAACATAAGAAACTACTATTGAAAGAGTTAGCATAACAGCACTTATAGTACCAATTTTTTTAGATTTTTCTATTTTTCTCACCCCTTATTAAATTTCCAATGCATAGAAATATCGTCTTGTTTTCTATTTTTCTTTGTAGCAAGATACGATGCTCTAAATTCTCTTTTCCATATAGGTGGAAGTAAAATTCCAATATTTTTTAAATTTTCCATACTAGAATATGGAAGTGAATAAGAAACACCAAAAGATTCCATATCACAAATGATAGATAAATAAACTAAAAGGCCAATACCAATTCCTAAAAATCCTGCAATGTAACCAAGAAAAATAAATAAAAATCTAAAAACTCTTAAGTGAAAACTAAAAGAATAATCAGGAATTGCAAATGAACTTAATGCAGTTATTGCAACTATAATAATTAGTATTGGACTTACAATACCAGCACTTACAGCAGCTTGACCAACTACTAAACCACCAACAATACCAATTGTTGAGCCAATTGGAGACGGAACTCTAAGGCTAGCCTCTCTAATAATCTCAAAGGATATCTCCATTATTAATATTTCAAAAATAATAGGAAATGGAACACTTTCTCTAGCTGCTAAAATAGAATACAACAATTCCGTTGGTAATATTTCTATATGAAAACTAGTTACAGAAACATATATACCTGGCAATAAAAGTGAAAAAAATGCAGCAAGAATTCTAATACCTCTTAAAAAATTAGCAAATATACTTTTTAAATTTCTGTCTTCTGGAGATGTTAAAAAATCAATCATAATAGCAGGTAAGATCAAAGCAAAAGGAGAACCATTTACTAAAACAACAACTCTACCTTCTAAAATATGCTGAACTGCATTATCAGGTCTCTCAGTAGAAATAGCTTTTGGGAGTCCTAAAGAATTATTATCACTAATTAGTTGCTCTAATTGACCAACAGATAAAAGAGAATCAATATCTAAATTATTTATTCGATATTTTACTTCTGCAACTAAATCACTATTAGCAATATTTTGCATATAACATACAGCACATTTTGTTTTTGTTATATCTCCAACTTCTAAATTTTCAATAACTAAATTTTCATTATTTGTAAAACGTCTTAATAAAGATGTATTAGTACGTATATTTTCAACAAAAGCTTCATGAGCTCCTTTAATAACAACTTCATTTTCAGGTTTATCAATACTTCTTTGTTTAAAACCCTTAATATCAATATCAAATCCTATCCCAAGAGTATCTACAAAAAGAGCACAATTTCCAGCATTGACACCAGAAAAAATTTCATCAAAGGAATCAGTTTGTTTAATATTATTTTGAGGAATTAAACAATTTTCTATATAATCTGCTAAATTAAATTTTTTTACTTTTCTAACAGTGATATTATTAGTAATAGCCTCTGAAATTACTCTATTTTGTTCACCATCAAAAAGATTATTTTTATTTCTCATCATTAGAGGTTCTAGAACAAAATCATTTAATATTTGAGAATCAACCATTCCATCAATATGAAGTAATAAAGCTTTATATTGTTTACCTTTGGCATTTAATATAAATTCTCGAGAAATAATATCACTATTTATTAATAAATTATATTTAGTTTTTATATAATCTAAATTAACACTTATACTTGTATAAATTTTTTGCGATTTATTAGACTTTTCATTATTATAACTATTATTATCTGAATCTCTAGGAATATCAGGTAATGTGAAATTATATGTTTTATTAGGTGTATACTTAAAAACATTATTTATAATATTTTTTATTTTCATAACATCTCCATAATATAAAATATTTTAAAAATATTATTGGCAAAAAAGTCAAAAATATACTAGTTTTTAATGAGAAAAAATGTTATAATAAAACTATATATGTGCGAAAGAGAGTAGATGAAAATGAAATCAAAAATAACTTCATTTATAATGTGTTTAATGACAATATTTATGATAGCAATAGTAGTATTTTTAGCTATAATTATTTACAATGAATTTATAGGAAATAATATAGTAAACGAAGTACAAGAATTTGTTTCAAACATAACAATTTCAGGAACACAATCAAATTCAAATGCACAGATACCGGAAATAGTAGAGCTTGAAAAAAACGAAACAGAAATTAATGAAAATATATCTGAAAGTAATAAAGCTAATTTTTATTATTATAACCAACTAGATGATTATTCCAAAATAATATATAATGCAATTATAGAAAATAAAGAAAATATGAAACTAGGAAATTATGTAATAGATTTAGGTACACAATTTTCACAATTATTATCGGAGCCAAATGGAGAACAATTATTAGGTCAATATTATCAAGCAGCAATTGAAAGTTATAAATATGATAATCCAGATGTATTTTATATAGAATTTTCAAAACTATGTTTAAACATTGAAACTACAACAAGAGGATTTAAAAAAACATATAAAACATTTATAAATTCAGGAAATAATCAAAATTACCTAACTAATGAATTTCCTTCCAAGGAGAGAATAGATTCAGCAATAAATGAAGTAGATAAAATAAGAGCTTATTTTATACAAAATAAACAATCAGATATATACGAAAATATTAAACTAATACATAACTATTTAGTAGAAAGCATAGAATATGACCAATCAATTTCTGAGCCAGATATATATGATATATATGGAGCATTAATAAATAAAAAAAGTGTTTGTGAGGGATATGCAAAGGCATTTAAATATCTAATGGATTCAGTAGATATATCTTGTGTAATAGTAACAGGAGAAGCAACAAATTCAGATGGAAAAACAGAAAGTCATGCTTGGAATTATGTGAAACTAAATGGAAGCTGGTATGCTATTGATTGTACTTGGGATGATCCAATATTAATAGGAACAGGCTTTCTAACTAATTCAACAAAATATGAGTATTTTTTAAAAGGTGAAAATGAATTTAATGAAAATCATATTCCAAATGGACAATTTACTGAAAATGGAAAGATATTTCAATTTCCTACATTAAGTCAAAATAACTATTAAGAAGGAGAAAAAATATGTCATTAAAAGATAAAATACCTAATAAATTACCTAATTTGCCAAACTTAACGGGCTTAACAAACTTATCTAAAATATTACCAAATAAAATAAAAGTATATGCATTTGTAGGACCTTCAGGAACAGGAAAAAGTTATAGAGCACAAATGGTAGCCAGTGAAAAAAATGCAAAATTTATAATAGATGATGGCTTGCTAATAATGGATAATCAAGTAATTGCAGGAGAATCAGCAAAAAAGGCACCAACAAAAATAGAAACGGTAAAGCATGCATTGTTTTATGAAGAAGAAGAAAAACAAGAAATATTAAAAGCATTAAAAAAATATAAACCAGAAAGTATTTTAATTCTCGGAACATCAGATGGAATGGTGCAAAAAATTGCTTCTAATTTAGGACTACCAGAAATATCTGAAACAACCTATATTTCTGATGTGGCCACACAAGAAGAAATGAAAACAGCAAGAAGAATAAGAGTTACAGAAGGTAAACATGTAATTCCAGTGCCTACATTTGAGATAAAAAAGGATTTTTCAGGATATTTACTAGATCCACTTCAAATATTTAAAACAAAAGGTAGAGGAAATAAACCATATATATCAGAAAAATCTATAATAAGGCCAACATTTAGCTATTTAGGTAATTTTACAATTTCAGATATGGTTTTTAGACAAATATTAGAATATCTAGTTTCAAAAACACCAGGAATATACAAAGTACAGAAAATCAGAGTAGAAAACTTTGGCGAAGGTGCAAAATTATATATGGAGGTAACAGTAGTATATGGTTTTAATGTAATAGAAGGAATTAATGAATTCAAAAATAAAGCTAGAAAAGAAATAGAAAAATTAACAGCTATGAATGTAGAGGAATTTGAAGTTGTAGTTAGGAATATATATGTACCTGAGGAGGAAAAATAAAATGAAAAATTTATTAAAGACAATAAGTAGAGGAATAGTAAAATCAGCGATATACATATATTGTAAAATTGTATATAGATTTGAAGTCATAGGAAAAAATAATATACCAAAAAAAGGACCTATAATTATATGTGGCAATCATAGAACTTACTTAGATCCTCCATTAGTTGAAATAACTTGTGGGAGATATGCTAGATTTTTAGCAAAAGAAGAATTAACTAAAAATAAATTTTTAGCATTATTGTCACACGTTTTTGATGCTATATTAGTAAAAAGAGATTCTAAAGAAGTTAAAGCTTTAAAAGAATCACTACAAACTTTAAAAAATGGAGATTGTTTAGCATTATTTCCAGAAGGCACAAGAAATGGAATAGCAAAGGGAGAAAAAGTAAAAGATGGTGCTGCATTCTTTGCATTAAGAAGCGGAGCGCCAATTATACCATGTGGAATAAAAGGTGGAGAGAAAGGTAATAGAAAGGTTACTATTACTTATGGAAAACCTTTAGATTTTAGCGAATATAAGGGAAGTAAAGATAAAGAAACTTTAGATAAAGTAACAGATGAGATAATGACTAATATTTTAGAACTTGCAAAATAAGATTATACATTTTCATTCAATAACCTAATATTTAATAGTATGAAAAAAACTAATTATGTAGATTTGTCAAAAATAGAAAATTATGTTAAAATAGATAATAGGAAGCTTTTGCTTTACTATTTTTAAATTGCAGGAGGAAAAAATTATGCTTAATGTGTTTGTGAAGGAAAGTGCAGAGAAACTGCATGTCCAACTTTCTGATGGTCGGATAATGCCTTTGGAAGACCTTGTTAGTGATTATGAAAGACTTTTGAAGGAAAAGGCAATTATATATGAACCAAAGGAAGAAAAGACAATTACACAGGAACTGAAGCCAGGCGAATGGTTTAGAATTGACAGAAAGGTTATTAACAAGAGTAAAGAAGAAATTCGACAAAAGTGCAATAAGGCAGGAAATCTAGGAAAAGCATATTGGAAGAGATTTGAAGAATCGAATAAAATTGCAGATAAGAATCCAGAACAATATCCTAGATTAATAGAAACATATATCTTCAAGCATAGCTGGGAGTTCAAGACTGAGCAAGAAATGAGGGATATGTGTAAAGAAGTAGGTGATGAAATTTGTGATGAAGTCATCTGTGATTTAGAGTTACAAATGAGAATTTGTAATGGAGAATCAGTGAATGATTTATTCCAAAAGCCTGATAAACTTCCATGTGTGAGACTTATAAAACGCAGAATTGGAGGTAGTAAATATTTTGGTGGTGGTGTTGATAATAATGACAATGATCCACCTGCTCGTTACAAGAGCTATCGCTCTAATTATGATATATGCCACCATTACGTGCCTTATGCGTTCCGACGTGTGTCTCGTAGAACTAAACACTGTTTCAGGTTACTTAAACCGAAGCAAAACTAAACTTAAAGGGGATAATTTTCCCCTTTAAGTTATTTATTAAAAAAGTAGAAAGTAAAATTTTTGAATAATTTAAGATTCAATCTAAGCCTAAGAGAAAAAATATAATTTGACATAAACATAATTTAGTAGTATAATTTTAAAGTTAAAAATAATAAAATAAAAAAGAGGTAATAAAAAATGAACAACCAAAAAATAAGAAATATAGCAATAATAGCACACGTAGACCACGGAAAAACTACATTAGTAGATGCATTACTAAGACAAAGCCATGTATTTAGAGAAAATGAACAAGTACAAGAAAGAGTAATGGACTCAAATGACCAAGAAAAAGAAAGAGGTATTACAATCCTTTCTAAAAATACTTCAGTAATGCATGGAGATATAAAAATAAACATAGTAGATACACCTGGACATGCAGACTTTGGAGGAGAAGTAGAAAGAGTATTAAAAACAGTAGATGGCGTTTTACTTTTAGTAGATGCTTTTGAAGGAGCAATGCCTCAAACAAGAGAAGTATTAAAAAAATCATTAGCATTAGGATTAAAACCAATAGTTGTAATAAATAAAATAGATAGACCAGGAGCAACTCCAGAAAAAGTAGTAGACCAAGTAATAGAATTATTTATAGAATTAAATGCAACAGATGAACAATTAGAATTCCCAGTAGTATATGCATCAGCTAAAAATGGAATTGCAAAAATGGACTTAGCAGATGAAACAACAGACTTATCATGTTTATTTGAAACAATAATAAATACAATAAGTGCTCCAAATTGTGATGAAGAAGGACCAGCACAAATGCTAGTATCAAATATAGACTATGATGACTATGTTGGAAGAATTGCAGTAGGGAGAGTAGAAAGAGGAATAATAAAAACAGGAATGCCAGTTGCAATTTGTGGTAAAGACGATAAGATATCACAAGGAAGAATTGCAAAAGTATATACACATGTAGGATTAAATAAGGTAGAAGTTGAAGAAGGAAAAGCAGGAGATATAATAGAACTTGCAGGACTTGCAGATATCAATATAGGAGATACAATATGTGATTTTAACAATCCAGAAAAAATACCATTTGTTGATATAGATGAACCAACAGTATCTATGACATTTAGTGTAAATAATGGACCATTTGCAGGAAAAGAAGGACAATTTATCACATCTAGACATATAAGAGATAGATTATTTAAAGAACTAGAAAGAAATGTATCTTTAAGAGTAAAAGAAACAGATTCACCTGATTCATTTGAAGTATCTGGGAGAGGAGAACTTCACTTATCAGTATTGATTGAAACAATGAGAAGGGAAGGATTTGAACTTTTAGTATCAAGGCCTAAAGTTATATTTAAAGAAATTGATGGAGTAAAATGTGAACCAATAGAATTATTAGTTGTAAATGTACCAGATGATTGTGTAGGAAATGTTATAGAAAAATTAGGAAGAAGAAAAGCAGAAATGGTTAATATGGAACCTGCCGAAACTGGACATACAAAAGTAGAATTCAAAATACCTGCAAGAGGATTAATAGGATATAGAACAGAATTTCTTACAGATACAAAAGGTGAAGGAATAATGAATCATATATTTGATTCATATGAACCATATAAAGGAGATATTCAAGCTCGTGTTAGAGGTACAATAGTCGCTTTTGAACCAGGAAAATCTGTAACTTATGGATTATATAATGC
>CANRBK010000038.1 GCA_947628845.1 uncultured Clostridia bacterium
AATATAATAAAATTAGATACAAGATACGATAAAGTAAATAAAAATGGAAATTTAATAAAATTAAGTACAAAGAGAAAGATGAATAGATATATAGATTATCCAAATGAATTTGAGGAACTACTATTCAAAGTAATCCCTCAAATATATAAGATATAATTGGTAATTTTTGTAAGAGAATTATTTTACCCTAATAAACAATTACAAACTATTGACAATATACCACATAATAATGTATAATGTGTAACGTATATAGGGAAATCCCACATACATTTTCGTATGACCGGAAGGGGGGAATATAAATGTCAGAAATCAAAGTTAATAATGGAAATATAGAAGATGCCTTAAAAAGGTTTAAAAGACAATGCGCACGTAATGGAGTTTTACAAGAAGTTCGTAAAAGAGAACACTATGAAAAACCAAGCGTAAAAAGAAAGAAAAAATCAGAGGCAGCAAGAAAAAGAAAATTTTAAATACATAAAAAAGCGGAAAGTTAATAATATACAATTTATTGTTGACTTTCACTTTTTTTTATTTTATAGTATGATAGAAAAATTTTAGGATAGAATATAATGTAAGCTAAGTATTAGAAAGGATGATTTTAGTGGAATATAATGAAATAGATATAAAAAATGGAATTAGATTACATTCAATAAATACACAAAAATTTAAAACAAATTTAATTTCAGTAATATTAACAACAAAGTTAGACAAAGAAAATGTTACAAAAAATGCTTTAATACCAGTAATATTAAGGAGAGGAACAGCAAACTTAAAAACTCAGGAAGAAATAAATAAAAAATTGGAAGAAATGTATGGAGCAAGCTTGGATTGTGGACTAGATAAAACAGCAGACAATCAAGTTTTAAAATTTTACATTGAATCAGTAAATGATGAGTTTTTACCACATAATGATGAAAATATGTTAAAACAATCACTAGAAAATATATTTGAAGTAGTATTTAATCCATATCTAGAAAATAATTATTTTAAAAAAGAATATGTAGAGCAAGAAAAAGAAAATTTAAAGCAAATAATAGAAGGAAAAATAGATAATAAAGCTAGATATGCATTAGATAGATGTATAGAAGAAATGTATAAAGATCAACCTTATGGGCTATACAAATATGGTTATGTAGAAGATTTAAAAAATATAGATGAAAAAAATCTATATGAATATTATTGTGAATTAATAAAAAAATGCAAAATAGATATATTTGTTTCAGGAATACTAGATGATAAAATAGAAGACTTAGTAAAAAATAATGAAAATATAAACAAACTTAATGAAAGAAATCCAGAATATATCATGCCAGATATAAAACCTAAAAAAAGTGACCAAGAAAATGTTGTTCAAGAATCAATGGAAGTAAATCAAGGAAAACTAATAATAGGACTAGATTTAAGCTTAGATAATGAAGATTTGAGATATGATGCAATGATTTATAATAGCATATTAGGAGGAAGTGCTAACTCAAAATTATTCCAAAATGTTCGTGAAAAAGCAAGCTTAGCATATACTGCAAGTTCTACTTATTATAGATTTAAGAACAATATACTTATAAATTGTGGAATAGAAATTGAAAATTATGAAAAAACATTAGAAATTATAAAACAACAACTAGAAGATATGAAAAGAGGAAACTTTACAGATGAAGAAGTAGAAAATGCAAAACAAGGAATTATTGCTGCAATAAAATCTATAGATGATGAACAGGACACAGAAATCACATATTTTTTCGGACAAGAATTATCAAATAATAAATTAGATATAGATGCGTATATGGAAAGAGTTAATAAAGTAAATAAGCAAAATGTAATAGATATTGCAAATAAAATTAGTATTAATACTATATATTTTCTTAAAAATTAATGTTAAATGTTAATTTGGAAAAAAGAAAGAAGGTAAATAAATGCAAATAATTGAGAATTCAAAAGTTAAAGAGAAGCTATATATAGAAAAACTAGAAAATGGATTAACTATTATGATAATTCCAAAAAAAGGAATACAAAAAAAATATATCATTTGGGGTACGAATTATGGCTCAAATGATAGCACTTTTATAGTTCCAGGAGAAAATCAAATTACAGAAGTTCCAAAAGGAGTAGCACATTTTTTAGAGCATAAAATGTTTGAACAAGAAAATGGAAGAAATAGTTTAGACGTTTTAACTTCACTAGGAGTTAGTGCAAATGCATATACAACCAATAATCACACCGCATATTTATATGAATGTACAGATAATTTTTATGAAGCATTAGACGAATTTATGGACTATGTTCAGCATCCATACTTTACAGATGAAAATGTAGAAAAAGAAAAAGGAATAATCGGTCAAGAAATAATGATGTATGATGATTATCCAGAATGGAAAGTATATTTAAATGCATTAGAATGTATGTATCATAAAAACCCAGTAAAACTTGATATAACTGGAACAATCGAAACAATAAGTAAAATAGATAAAGACATATTATATAAATGCTATAACACTTTTTATAATCCATCAAATATGGCAATGGTCATTTCAGGTGACTTTGAACCTGAAAAATTATTAGGAGAAATCAAAAAAAGACTAATAGATAAAAAAGCAAATGGAGAGATAAAAAGAATTTTTGAAGAAGAACCAAAAGAAATTGTAAAAGAAAAAGCAGAACAAAATATGGAAGTAAGTAAACCTCTTTATACAATTGGTGTAAAAGATGTTCCGCCAGAAGAAAAAGAAAAGGTAAAAAAGCATATAGCATTAGAAATCTTATTAAATATTTTAATTGGTGCAAGCTCAGAATTATACAAAAAATTATATGATATTGGAAATAGTTATTCAGTACCAAGTATTGAATATGAATTTGATAAAAATTATGCACACATACTCATTAATGGACAATCAAACAATCCAGAAGAATTATTTGAAATGCTAAAAAAACAAATAAACAAATTTATACAAGAAGGTATAAATGAAGAAGAAGCTGAAAGAACAAAAAAAATGATATATGGGGAATATATAAAAGAATATAATGATGTAATAGATATATCAAGAATGTTTTTATCAGATTATTTTAAAGGTATAAATAGTTTTGACTATTTAGAAGAAATTGAAGCAATAAATGTAGAATATTTAAATCAAGTGTTAAAAGATGTTTTTAATGAGAAAAAAATGATATTATCTGTTATAAAAAACTAGGTGAAAAAAATGTTATAAATATGGTATAAAATTAGAAAAAAATTTTATACTGTATTTTTTTGAAATTAAATGTCGAAAAATAAAAAAATATGCGTACGAAAGTTGTTAAAAATAGTTGAAAATGCTTGACCTTAGAAAAAATATATGCTAATTTATAAGTATACAGAAGATAAAAATCAAAAAAGGAGAGATTAGTATGTTAAATGAAGAAATTTGTAAATTAAGAGATAAACTAAATAAAAGCATAGAAAATGGTAACGACTATTCTATTACCTATAAATTAAGTATTGAATTAGATGAACTAATAGCAAAATATTATAGGAGCAAGACACTTACTAAAAACTCTTAAAATTTGTTTAGACAATTTTTGTTGCACATATATTTGATTTTGATGAAAAGAAAAAGTATAGAAATAAAAATATTTCTATGCTTTTTCTTTATTGTAGTTGATAAAATAACAAAAATATTATATAATATTACTTCAAGTAAAGGAGTAATATTATGCTAGAAAATGAAAAAAGTAAATATAATAGTTTTGAACAAATAGTAAAAACATTATATAATGAAGAATTACAAGAGATAGACTCTAACTTAGATATAGGAGTAAAAAACAAAGGGACTATAAGAATAGAGCCTAAAATAATATATAATAAATTCAATAGAGAAATGAAAATAGAATTTAAAATAGGAAATAAAAGAATGTATAAAATAAAAAATCTAGCTGAATTCTATAAATTAATGATAAATAAAGAATTTTATAGGTATGGAGATAAATTGGAATTTATACATAAAAAAGAAATGTTTGATGAAAACTCTCAAGGTATATTAGATTTTATAATGAAATATTCAGAAATAATTGCATTTGCAAACTCAGATATAAATTCAAATTATAGATATTATGGAAAAACATTAAATGAAAGTAGTATAATTATAGGAAATACAGCCATTGATGAATTATTTGAAACTTTACAAAATAAAAAAATAATAATAGAGAGAGATTATTCTAAAAATTTTGTAGAATTTACAGATAAAAATCCCAAAATTGAGTTTAATTTAGAAAAAGTATCAAAAGAAGAATATAGAATTGTAGCAAATTTTGATATATATAAAACAACAATTTTGAAAGGTACAGAATATAAATATATATTAACAGAAGATAAATTATACAGATGTAGTAAAGAATTTGAGAATACTACTCTAAAATTATTAAACTTATTTAGAGAAAATTATATGACGCAAGTATATTTAAGTAAAAATGAATTAGGTCAATTATTCTCAGTAATAGTTCCTAAAGTAAAAGATGCAATAAAAATAGATGAAAATTTACAAGAAGAAATAAAACAATATCAACCTGAAAAATTAGGAGTAAAAGTATTTTTAGACTTTGATGAAAATGAATATATAATTGCAGATGTAAAATTATGTTATGGAGAAAATGAATTTAATCCACTAAATCAGCAAGAAGAAAAGGACTTTAAATATTCTAGAAATATAATTGAAGAAACAAAAGCAATGAATATTTTTAGAAAAACAGGCTTCATGTTTGACACAAAAAACTTAAGATTTATATTACCAAATGAAGAAAAAATATATGAATTTTTAACAAATGATATAAATTATTATATGAAGAAATTTGAAGTTTTAGTGACAGAAAAATTCAAAATGAAAGAAATAACAAGACCTATGATTAGTTCACTAGGAGTAAAAATTGAAAATAATTTATTATCTATCGATTTAACAGAATTAAATATTGACCTAAATGAAATTGAAGAAATAATTAAAAAATACAAAATAAAAAAGAAATATCATAGATTAAAAAATGGGAATTTTTTAGATTTACAAAAAAGTGATGAACTAGATTTTATCGATAAATTAATATCAGGAGCAGATATTAATTACAAAAAATTAAAAAGTGGAATCATAAATTTACCAGTAAATAGAACATTATATTTAAATGAATTATTAAAACATGTAAAAGCAACAAAGATTATAAAAAATGAACAATATAAAAGTATTGTAGATGAACTTGATAAAGATAAAATAGAGGAATATACTAAAGTGCCAAGCCAATTGGAAAATGTATTAAGACAATATCAAAAAACAGGATTTAAGTGGTTAAAAACTTTAGATAAATATAGATTTGGAGGAATACTTGCAGATGATATGGGCTTAGGTAAAACAATCCAAATTATATCTATATTATTGGATTATAAACAAAATAATGAAGAAAATAGAACAAGTATAGTAGTATCTCCAAGCTCATTAGCTTTAAATTGGAAAAACGAAATAGAAAAATTTGCACCAATTTTAAAAATAAAGGTAATTAGAGGAACAGCAACAGAGAGAAAAGAAATAATAAATGACTTAGATAAATATGATCTAATAATTACATCATATGATTTATTAAAAAGAGATATTGAAATCTATGAAGAAAAAAACTATAACTTTAAGTTTATTATAGCAGATGAAGCACAATATCTAAAAAACAATAATACCAAAAACGCAAAAACCATAAAACAATTGAAGTCAGACACGAAGTTTGCGTTAACAGGAACACCAATAGAAAATTCTTTATCAGAATTATGGTCAATATTTGATTTTGTAATGCCGGGGTATCTATTTGATTACAGAGAATTTAAAAATAAGTATGAAATACCAATTATAAAAGATGAAGATCAAGAAATAATGAACAAACTAAAAATGATGATAGAGCCATTTATCTTAAGAAGGATAAAAAAAGAAGTCTTAACAGAATTACCAGAAAAAACAATTACAATTTTAAATAATGAAATGGAAGAAGAACAAAAGAACATATATCTATCTTATTTAGTACAAGCAAAACAAGAATTACAAAATGAAATAAACATAAATGGATATGAAAAAAGTCAAATAAAAATATTGGCCGCACTTACGAGATTAAGACAAATTTGTTGCCACCCATCATTATTTATTGAAGATTATAAAGCAGGAAGTAGCAAATTAGAACAATGTATGCAAATCATAGAAGACGGAATAATGGCAGGACATAAAATATTACTATTTTCTAGCTATACATCAATGTTTGAAATAATAGAAAAAGAATTACAAATTCGAAACATAAAATATTTTAAATTAACAGGACAAACAAAAGTAGATGAAAGAATTGAATTAGTTGACGAATTTAATCAAAATTCAGAAATAGGAGTATTTTTGATCTCATTAAAAGCTGGAGGAACAGGACTTAACCTAATTGGAGCAGATATGGTAATACACTATGATCCATGGTGGAATGTTTCTGCAGAAAATCAAGCTACTGATAGAGCATATAGAATAGGACAAAAAAATAATGTACAAGTTTATAAATTGATAACAAAAGATTCTATAGAAGAAAAAATATATGAATTACAACAGAAAAAAGAAAAATTGACAGATACTATGCTTAGTACCCAAACAACATTTATAAATAGATTGTCAAGAGAAGATATAATGAATTTATTTAACTAAGAGGGAAATAGGGAATGCCCCTTAAAAGCTCTTTTAGGAGGGAAAGGGGGATAGTCCTTTAATATATGAAAGATTATATAACCATAATAGGTGGAGGATTAGCTGGAACAGAAGCGGCCTATCAAATTGCTAAAGCAGGAATAAAAGTTAAACTATATGAGATGAAGCCAACTAAATTTTCTGAAGCACATTCAAATCAAAATTTAGCAGAAATAGTGTGTAGTAATTCTTTTAAATCAAATTTGTTAACTAATGCTTGTGGTCTTCTGAAAGAAGAATTAAGAAAATTAGATTCACTATTGATTAAAATTGCAGATGAAACACAAGTCCCAGCTGGACAAGCATTAGCAGTTGATAGAGAAAAATTTTCAAAAAGAGTAACTGAAGAAATAGAAAAAAATCCATTGATTGAAATTATCCACAAGGAGGTAGAATGTGTGGATAATGAAGATGAAATTGTAATTATAGCGACAGGACCATTAACTTCAGACAAATTAGCTAAAAACATTAGTACAATAACAGGTGAAGATAAATTATATTTTTATGATGCTGCTGCTCCGATAGTAAGTAAAGAAAGTATAAATTTTGATATTGCATTTTATGGAAATAGATATGATCAAGAAAAGAAAAAAGATGAAAGTTTAGAAGAATGGCTAGATAGACAACAAAAACAAGAAAAAAGTTACATAAATCTGCCAATGAACAAAGAAGAATATGAAAAATTTTGGGAAAATTTAGTAGAAGCGGAAGTTGTAACATTACATGAATTTGAGAAAAGAGAAATATTTGAAGGATGTATGCCAATAGAAGTAATGGCAAAAAGAGGGATAGATACATTAAGATTTGGACCGCTAAAGCCAGTAGGCTTTGATGACTTAAGAACAGCAAAAAGACCTTATGCAGTAGTACAACTTAGACAAGATAATTTAGAAGGAACAATCTATAATATTGTAGGATTTCAAACAAATCTAAAATTTGGGGAACAAAAAAGAATTTTTAGAATGATACCAGGATTAGAAAATGCCGAGTTTGAAAAATATGGAGTAATGCACAGAAATACATATATAAATTCGACAAAATTATTAGATAATACATATAATTTAAGAAAAAATAATAATATTTATTTTGCTGGACAAATAACAGGAGTAGAAGGGTATGTAGAATCTATTTCTTCTGGAATGGTAGCAGCATTAAATGCAATAGAAAGATTTAAAAATACAAATAAAAAAATTCAGTTTTCTAAAAACACAATAATTGGAAGTTTAGCTAATTATATCTCAACTGAAAATAATAAATTTCAACCTATGAATGCTAATTTTGGAATTTTACCAAAGTTAGAAGGGAAAAAGATAAAAGATAAAAAAGAAAGATACATAAAATTGTCCGAGAGAAGTTTAAAACAATTTAATAATATATTACAATAATATTACAAAATAATTAATTTTCTATTAAAAAACAATCATTTTACATAATATTATTGCTATTTTTGTCAACTTCTGGTATAATTAAAAATAGATTAGTATATTTTTAATATATGAAAAGGAGAATTATATGTATAATTTATATTTTATTGAAGAAATACAAAAAGGAATGAAAAGGTTATTAGACAGACGAGATGAATATAACCAATATAAAAACGAGGCATTATCTTTAAAGGAAGTTTTTGATGAGAAGGTAAAAGTAGCAAAACAAGTTAAAGACAAAAATAGTGAACAATATAAAAACTTAGTGCAAGAAATTAATGAGCTTAAAGAAAAAATGTTTAAAATTGCTGAATTAGGAGAAAAGAAAGAGAAACAATTTGATAAACTAAAACAATATATATTAGAAGAATTAAAAAACAATAAGAATATATTAGAAAAATACAAAGACTCAGAAGATATAGTAATAGAAGAATTTAAAGATAAAGTAGGAGAATTCGATACTGAAAAAAGAAGAAAACTAGAAGAAAACATATCAAATTTACAACAAAAGTTAAAATTAAATAATTTATCTCCTGAAGAAATTAGACAAATGAATAGAGAAGAACAAGCGAAAGTAAATGAAATAAGAGAGGAATATTTAAATAATAGTAAAAAATTAGAAAAATATGAAAAACTAAAATATGTTGCTTTATTAGGAAATGACCTTCCTGAAAATAGAATTATGCAGTATGAAAAAGCTATAGAAGATATAGAAAATGAATTTAGTATTGAAAATATAGAGAATGTTATCTCAAAATTAGAACAAACTTTAGATATAGAAAAACAAAAGGCTCAAATTAAATTTAATTTAGAATCTAATACATATACATATATAGATGAACGAGGCAAAAAACATTCAATTGCTGAAGCATTTGTAGAAGAAGATGGTGTATATAAAAGCATATTAGAACCAGAAGATATAGAAACAACAAAAATATATGCAAAATTAGAAGGATTATCTAAAAAACAAATAGATATGATTGATTATAATTTAGTGGAATGTCTAATGCCATATCCAAAAGTACTTGATAATTATTTTGAAACAATAAAAAGAGGGGAACCTGTTTTAAATATAGAATATAATTTTGAAGGAGATAATAAAAAATTTGACAAAAATACAATTAAACAATTACAAAAAGTGGCAAAAAAACAAGAAAAAATAGGAATAGCAACAAGAATAAATAAGAATAAAACAAAACTAAAAAATATAATAAATAAAACAAGAGTAAAAGTAGCAGGTTTCTTTGCAATAGCGGGATTAAGTACAATAGCTGGTTACATAGGAGGATCTATACATGCTTCTGCTAATACTTTATCAGAAACAAATGAAAAAACAGAACAAACTTCAGAAAATGATAAATTAATAGATAACTCTAAAGTACCTAGTAAAGATAACAAAGATGTAAATAAAGATGTAAATAAAAATGTAAATAAAGATGAGATACAAATACAAGAACAAAAAGTTAAAGAAGAAAATGAAATAAAAGTTGGGGATTATGGAAAAATACCTCAAGGAGCAATGTTATTTTCTGATCCTACTGATTGGCTAAGAATAAAAAACGGACTTAATGCAAATGAAAAAGTAGTTATGAAAGGTTCTGATAAAGATAAATTATATAAAATAGAAAAAGAAGGATATTATTCTTTAGAAGGAGAGTTTGTAGTATTAAAAGAAGGCCAAGATTTAGAAGAAGTTCTCAAAGAAAAGGGATTAGATAGTAAATTTATAAAAGATAAGGATACTATTAATATGTATCATGTCATTGCTGATGGAATTGCTCAATGGGTATCTGCAGATGATTTTAAAAAGGAAAATGTTAAAGTAGATAAATTAGGAAATATAGTTGGTAAAACCGAAGAACAAAAAGAAATTGATGAAGCAATGGAAAGATATAATAAACAAAAACAAGAAAATACATTCAATTATCAAAAAAATATAGAAAAAACTGGTACTGAAGTAAAAAAAGATGTAGAAAAAGAGGAAATTAGAAAATATGATAAATTACAAGATAGCACAGATGAAACTCAGAGAAAACATATAGAAATGTTAGAAATACTAGAAGATAATCATGTTTTAGAAAACGTAACTGAAGGAGAGCAACTTGACAACAAAGTAGATGAAAATAAAAGAGAAAAAGTTGAAAATATGGAGGAAACTCAAGGAGAAAGAATTCATAGAGAGATAGAAGACAATGGACATCTTAGGGATCTAGAACATCCAAAAGACACAGAATGGATATATGAAGAAGGAGATATGAAATTTGATGAAACATCAAGTGATACACAAACTACAATAGAAGACGATGAAAGATAAATAATAAGAAAAACTTGGAAATTTTCCAAGTTTTTCTTGACTTATAAATGTAAAGATGTTAAAATATAATCTGTTATAATAATTGCTGTAATATGCAGTTCCGTAACAGATTATATTTTATAGGAGGTGAAATTTAAGTGCCAACAATTAACCAATTAGTAAGAAAAGGAAGAAAAACAGGAGTAACAAAATCAACTGCTCCAGCTTTACAACATGGATGGAACTCAAAGAATAAAAGATTAACAAATAATAGAGCTCCACAAAAAAGAGGAGTATGTACAGTTGTAAAAACAGTTACACCTAAAAAGCCAAACTCAGCTTTAAGAAAAGTAGCAAGAGTAAGACTTTCAAATGGTTATGAAGTTACATCTTATATCCCAGGTATAGGACATAACTTACAAGAACATAGTGTTGTTTTAATAAGAGGTGGTAGGGTAAAAGACCTTCCAGGTGTTAGATACCATATTATTAGAGGAACATTAGATACAGCAGGAGTTAAAGACAGAATGCAAGCTCGTTCTAAATATGGAGCAAAACGTCCTAAAAACTAAAATTAAAGTTTAGGAATGAAAATACGAGTAGTGCTTGTAATACTTACTAAATTTTAATATATGATATAACTTATAAAAGGTACTTAAATTTAGAATATATTATAATGCACTTACGGATAGGAAAATCCTATCAGAGTACCTAAGATATTTTGTAAATATCTAATAAATTTTTAAGGAGGGAAGAATAGTGCCAAGGAGAGGATTTATAGCAAAAAGAGATGTTTTACCAGATCCAATATATAATAGTAAAATAGTTACAAAATTAGTAAATAATATAATGTTAGATGGTAAAAAATCAGTTGCTCAAAAAATAGTATATGATGCATTTGATATCATAAAAGAAAAAGAAGGAAAAAATCCTTTAGAAGTTTTTGAAGCAGCTTTAGAAAATGTAATGCCAGTTCTTGAAGTTAAAGCAAGGAGAGTTGGTGGAGCTACTTATCAAGTTCCACTTGAAATCAGACCAGAAAGAAGACAAACTTTAGGATTAAGATGGTTGGTTTCTTATGCTAGAAACAGACATGAAAAAACAATGGCTGAAAAATTAGCAGGTGAAATAATGGATGCAGTAGCAGGAAATGGTGGAGCATTTAAGAAGAAAGAAGATACACATAGAATGGCAGAAGCTAATAAGGCTTTCGCTCATTATAAATGGTAAAAATTTTCACGAAAAACAGCAATCTGCACATTAAAAATGCACATCTTACTATTTTTCGTAAAAATTTAATTAAATATAGAAAAAACCGAAAGGGGGAAATATAAAAAATGGCAGGGAGAGCATACCCACTAGAAAGAACAAGAAATATAGGAATAATGGCTCATATTGATGCTGGAAAAACAACAACAACAGAGAGAATATTATTTTATACAGGAAAAACACACAAAATAGGAGAAGTACACGAAGGTGCAGCTACAATGGACTGGATGGCACAAGAACAAGAAAGAGGTATAACAATTACATCTGCATGTACAACATGTTTCTGGAATAATAACAGAATCAATATAATTGATACTCCAGGACACGTTGACTTTACAGTTGAAGTTCAAAGATCTCTAAAAGTACTTGACGGAGCAGTTACAGTATTAGCAGCAAAAGGTGGAGTTCAACCACAAACAGAAACTGTTTGGAGACAAGCTGATAAATATAATGTACCAAGAATGGTATATGTAAATAAAATGGACATAACAGGAGCTAACTTTATGCTTTGTGTTGACCAACTAAAAAATAGACTAAAAGCTAATGCAGTTCCAATTCAATTACCAATTGGTGCTGAAGATCAATTTAAAGGTATAGTTGATTTAATAAAAATGAGAGCATTCATCCATAAAGATGATCTAGGAAAAGAAATTGAAGAAACAGATATACCAGCAGACATGGTTGCACAAGCAGAAGAATTTAGAGCAGCAATGATAGAAGCAGTTGCTGACCAAGACGAAGAATTAATGATGAAATATTTAGATGGTGAAGAACTAACAGAAGAAGAAATCAAAAAAGGTTTAAGAATTGGAACAATAGGAAATAAAATCGTTCCAGTAACATGTGGTTCTTCATACAAAAACAAAGGAGTACAAGAATTATTAGATGCAATAGTTGACTATATGCCATCACCATTAGATATTGACCATATTAAAGGTGAAACATTAGATGGAGAAGAAACAGAAGCAAAAACATCTGATTCAGAACCATTTGCAGCATTAGCATTTAAAATTGCTACAGACCCATTTGTTGGAAAATTATGTTTCTTTAGAGTTTATTCAGGAACATTAGAATCAGGTTCAACAGTATTAAACTCAAGTAAAGATAAAAAAGAAAGAGTTGGAAGAATTCTTCAAATGCACTCAAATCACAGAGAAGATATTGATAAAGTATATGCTGGAGATATAGCTGCAGCAGTAGGTTTAAAAGATGTTACAACTGGAAATACTTTATGTGATCCAGATCATCCAATAATTCTAGAATCAATGGAATTCCCTGAACCAGTTATTGATATAGCTATTGAGCCAAAAGATAAAGCAGCTCAAGAAAAAATGGGAATAGCATTAGCAAAACTTGCTGAAGAAGATCCAACATTCAAAGCTTATACAAACCAAGAAACAGGTCAAACAATCATCGCTGGTATGGGAGAATTACACCTAGATATCATTGTTGATAGATTAAAAAGAGAATTTAAAGTAGAATGTAATGTAGGTAAACCACAAGTTGCTTACAAAGAAACAATTAGAAACAAAGTAAAAGTTCAAGGTAAATTTATTCGTCAATCTGGTGGTAAAGGACAATATGGTGACGTTTGGTTTGAAATGGAACCATTAGAGCCAGGTAAAGGAATAGAATTTGAAAGTAAAATTGTCGGAGGAGCTGTTCCAAAAGAATATATTAAACCAATTGAACAAGGTATGAGAGAAGCTGCAGAAAGCGGTGTATTAGCTGGATACCCAGTTATAGATTTCAAAGTATCATTAGTAGATGGTTCATACCACGAAGTTGACTCATCAGAAATGGCATTCAAAATAGCTGCTTCAATGGCATTCAAAGAAGGATGTAAACAAGCTAAATCAGTTATATTAGA
>CANRBK010000039.1 GCA_947628845.1 uncultured Clostridia bacterium
TATTTAATAGTTATATATATATTAATATTTATAGACAAGACCCAATGGTAGACCCCAGATATGTTTTGTCTAAAATATTAATATATATATAACTAATAGGTACATAAATAGTAAATTTTAGTAATTATACAAAAATCAACAAAAAGTGCTAATAATGTAGTATAATTAAAAAGAGAAACAAAAGAAAGGATGCGTTTATTATGGAAATGAGAAGAAGACAGCCAATAGGCGTAGAACTAGTAAAAAGGGGAATTATAACAGAAGAACATATTAACCAAGCATTAGAATACCAAAGAGAACATCCAAATATGAAATTAGGGGATATACTATATTCATTAAATGTTTGTGATCCTGAAAAATTAATAGAAAATATAGCTGAAATATTAGGAGAAAAAGGTGTTTTATTAACAGGAGATGTTTTAAAAATTAAACCAACAGAATATCTAACTCTAGAAATGTGCAAAAAAAATAAATGTGTACCTTTTGAAGTAAATGGTGGAAAAATAAAAGTAGCTTTTTCAGATAAGATAAATAAAGGTAAAGTGGATTCCGTAAAAATGTTCTTGCTTAATAAAGGTCTTATAATGGAACAATATGTTACTTTTTCAAGAGATATAGAAAGAGTTATTAATTCATTAGAAAGTGAAAGTATAGGAGATATTTCACAAACTACTTCAACAGGAACAATAATAGAACTAGTAGATAGCATAATAAGAACAGGAATGGAAAAAAGAGCCAGTGATATACATATAGAACCACTTGTGGAATATGTAAGAGTAAGATATAGAATAGATGGAGCGTTATTTACAGTAGCAAAAATTCCAAAAGAAAAACAACAACAAGTAATAGGAAGATTAAAAGCTATATCTAATATGCACCAAGAAAAACAAGAAGCGCAAGATGGTAGAATTTTGTTATATGATGACTACAATATACGTGTTTCATCACAACCAAATGTATGTGGAGAAAAATTTGTTTTAAGATTATTAAAGAAAAATGAAGATATAAAAAATATATTTGAATTAGGATATCCTGGAACAGAAGAAGAATTAAAAAGAAGCTTTAATAAGAAAAATAGTATAACAATAATTGCAGCTCCAACAGGTGCCGGAAAAACAACAACATTATATAGTATAATAGATTATTTAAATTCTCCAGAAATAAATATAACTACAATTGAAGACCCAGTTGAAATTAGAATAGATGGATTAAATCAAATAGAAATAGGAAATAAATCTACATTTTCAGGAGCTTTAAGAACAGTTCTAAGACAAGACCCTGATATGATATTATTGGGAGAAATCCGTGATCAAGAAACAGCAGAAATAGCTATACAAGCTGGACAAACAGGACATTACGTTTTATCTACAATACATACAATAGATGCTATAGAAGTAATAAACAGAATGAGAAAGATGGGACTATCAGATTATGATATAGCAAGTACTTTAGCAACAACAGTATCACAAAGACTAGTAAGAAGAATATGCCCAGAATGTAAAAAAGAAAGAAAATTAACTAAGCAGGAAAAAGAAATAATTACTAAAATTGCAACAAAATATGGTGAGGAAATAGATTTAGAGAAAGTAAAAACATATGATGCAATAGGATGTAAAAAATGTAATAATATTGGTTATTACGATAGAATAGGCTTATTTGAAGTATTAGATATTTCGGATGAAATAAAAGAATTAATTGTAAAAGGAGCCTCAACAATAGAAATAAGAAACAAGGCATTAGAACAAAATTACAAACCACTTATTATGGATGGAATTCATAAAGTTATAAATGGTTATACAACAATGGATGAGCTAAATAGACAATTGATAATATACTAAACAAAAGAAAGGGGAATTTGCCATGAATATGGACAAAATTTTAGATGAAGCAATAGAAAAAGATGCATCAGACGTGCACTTAATAGTAGGGAATAAACCAATGCTTAGAATTTCAAGAGAGTTAATGCCAATAGAAGAAATGGAAGTTTTAACTCCTGAAGATATGAGCGAAATGTATGATTATTTAGTAAGGGGAAATATAGATAAAGATGAAATATTTAATACAACAAGAAAATTAGATACATCTTATGAATACAAAGGAATTCGTTTAAGGGTAAACATATCATTATCAGATGATATACCATTATGTACATTAAGACTTATAAAAAACACATTACCACCTTACGAATCATTAGGATTGCCAGATATTATAAGAAGAATGACCTATCAACCACAAGGACTAATATTAGTAACTGGAAAGACAAACTCTGGAAAAAGTACAACATTAAATGCATTAATAAATGAAATAAATGAACAACAAAATAAAAAAATATTAACACTTGAAAACCCAGTAGAATATAAACATCATTCAAAAAAATCTTTAATAGTACAAAAAGAAGTAGGAAAAGGTAGAGACGCATTAACATTTAGTGATGGTGTAAAAAACTCATTAAGAGAGGATTGTGATATCCTAGTAATAGGAGAGATTAGAGACAAAGTTACAATGGAAGCAGCTATTGAAATGGCTGAATCTGGACATTTAGTAATAGGAACTTTACATACTAAATCATGTGCAGAAACAATAGATAGAATGATAAACTTCTATGAAGTAAGAGATCAAGCAAGTATAAAATATTTATTATCAGCATTATTAAAATTAGTAGTTTCTCAAAGATTATTAAAAGGTAGAGATGGAAAATTAGTTTTAGTACCTGAAGTAATGGTGGTTGATAATATAGTAGCAGGAATAATTAGAAAAGAAAAAATAAGTGTATCAGAAATAGAAGATGCAATTCAAAGCTCTGATAAAGGAAGTATAGGATTAATAAATTCAATAGCATCACTATTTGTAAATGATAAAATAACTCTAGAACAAGCAAAAGCTCAAATAGAAGAAAAAAATATAGAAACATTAAACAGAACAATAATGCAAATGAAAATTAGGAAAGATAGCAATAAACAATAAGTATTTAGCAGGAGGTGAAATATAAATGCCTACATATATGTATAAAGCAGTAACTAGTTCAGGACTAATTGTGAGAAACAGAGTTGAAGCAGCTAGTAAACAAAATTTGTTAAGAACATTAAAAGAAAATGAACTAATGCCTATAACAATAGAACAATTATCATATTCAGCCAAAAAGAAAAAATCAAAAAAGAAAAATGTAAAAGATATAGAAGAAATAATGAAAAATGTAAATACAACAAGAGTAAATACTAAAAAAACATCAACTGTAAGAGAAAAAATAAATATGTATTTATCAAAAACAGAAAAAATTACATCAAGAGATGTCATTATTTTTACACAAAACTTTTATTTATTAAAGAAAGCAAATTTTAATAATATACATGCATTAAAAACAATAATGGATAGTACAGAAAATATTACATTCAAAGGTATTTTAGAAGATATTTTAGCTGGCGTTGAAGCAGGAGAAAATATGTATACAACAATGGAATATTATTCAGATATATTTCCATACATATATATAAATATGATAAAAGTAGGTGAATTGTCAGGATCACTTACAAATTCATTAGAACAAGCAGTAAAATATTTAGAATCTTATGATGCATTAAATAAAAAAATAAAGGGAATACTAATTCCTAATATAGCACAATTTGTATTATTATTAGTAATGCTTCTTGTGGGAACAATAGTAGCAATTCCTGCAATTCAAAATGTATACGAAGAATTAGGTTCTACAGATACTTTACCAAGAATAACATTATGGTTCCAGGGAGTTGTAAATAATTTAATGGAATATTGGTATTTACCAGTAATGTTTATACTAATAGCTGCAGCTTTAGTAATATTCTATATAAATACACCAAAAGGTAAATATAATTTTCATTATTTTAAATATAAAATGCCAATATTTGGACAATTAATATTTGCACTAGATTTTTCAAGGTTAATGAAAGCAATGCTTTTAAATCTTGAAAATGGTATGAGAATACAAGAGTCAATTGAAGTAAGTAAAAATATTATAGAAAATTATGTAATGCTGTCTATTATAGAAACTTCAATAAACAATATACTTATTGGTGATTCATGGATAGAACCATTTGAAAAATCAGGCTTAGCAAAACCAATGATAACAGAAATGTTGAAAATAGGAATGCAAACAGACTTAACAGAAATGATGGCAAAATTAGTAGAATATATGGAGATAGACATTGATAATTTAATGTCAAAAATCATGAAAGTTTTACCACAAGTTGTTTATGCGATTGTAGGTGTAGTATTAATATTCTTCGTATTAGTAGTACTTGTACCATGTATACAAACATATATGGGAGGATTCTTATTCTCAGCAGCAGGAGTATAAAACATAAATTAGAAGGATTTTTGGCTTAGCCATAATCCTTTTTTAGGAGAAAATATGAAAATTGGAATTGATTTAGGTGGTAGCCATATAACAATAGGAGTTATAGATGATAAACACTCTATTATAGAAACAGAAGAAAAAAGACTAATGAAAAAAGATAAAGAAAATATAAAAAGCACAATAGAGGAATTTATTGTTGAAGAAGTAAATAAAATAACAAAAAAATATAAAATAACAAATATTGGAATAGCCATTCCTGGAACAATAAAAAACGAAATAATAGCTAAATCAGTTAATTTAGGAGTAGAAAATTATAATATTCTAGATAATTTAAAAAAGAAAATAAATTTACCAATAACAATAAGAAATGACGCAAAATGTGCAGCTATTGCAGAAAGTAAATATGGAGCATTAGAAAAATATAAAAGAAGTATATTTTTAACTTTAGGCACTGGAATAGGTGGAGCAATTATAATAAATGGACAATTATTAGATACAGGAAAACTACCAGGATGTGAATTTGGACACATGATTATTCAGAAAGATGGAATAAAATGTAATTGTGGAAAAAATGGATGCTTCGAAAAATATGCTTCAATGAAAGCATTAAAAGATAATTTAAGAAAAAAATTAGGATTAGATGAAAAAACTTCTGGACAAGAATTGTTAAACATAATTATAAAAAATCCTGAAGATAAAAAGATAAACGAGACTATAGATGAATTTATAGAATATTTAAGTATAGGAATATCAAATTTAATAAATATATTTGAACCAGAAGCAGTGGGAATAGGAGGAAGTTTTGTACATTTTTCCGATATTCTTTTAGAAAAATTAAAAACAAATATACAAAACAAAAATTATTTATTTAACAAAAGGGAAGAATTAATAATAGTACCAGCTAATTTAGGTAATTATGCGGGCATAATAGGAAGTGTATGCTAATATTTTGCAGACAAAATTTGAAAAATTTTGGATGACGATGAGCGAACCAAGTGAAGCGAAAGGAGAAAAATATGGATATCAATAATAAAAAAGCTACTAGACAAAGTTATGGAGAAGCTTTACTAGAATTAGGAAAAGAAAACGAAGATATAGTTGTTTTTGACGCAGATTTATCATCTGCTACAAAAACGAATTTATTTGCAAAAGAATTTCCAAATAGATTTTTTGATATGGGAATTGCTGAGCAAAACATGATTTCAACAGCTGCAGGAATGTCTACATGTGGTAAAATACCATATGCAAGTACTTTTGCAGTTTTCGCTGCTGGTAGAGCTTATGACCAAATTAGAAATAGTGTTTGTTATCCAAAATTAAATGTAAAAATATGCGCTACACATGCAGGCATAACAGTTGGAGAAGATGGAGCAACACATCAAATGATAGAAGATATATCTCTAATGAGAACACTGCCTAATATGATAGTTATATCAACATCTGATGATATTCAAACAAAATGGGCAGTTAAAGAAATTAGTAAAATTGATGGACCAGTATATTTAAGATTATCAAGACTTGCTACACCAATTATATATACTGAAAACCAAAAATTTGAAATTGGTAAAGCTATTCAAATTGGAGATGGAACAGATGGTACTATATTTGCTACAGGAGTAACTGTTGCAGAAGCATTAAAAGCACAAGAAAAATTGAAAAATAAAGGAATAGATGTAAGAGTAGTTGATATTCATACTATAAAACCTATAGATAGAGAAATGATTGTTAAATGTGCGAAAGAAACTGACAAGCTAATTTCAATAGAAGATCATAATATAATTGGAGGACTAGGTTCTGCAATTTCTGAAGTATTAACAGATGAATATCCAGCAAAACTTATAAGATTAGGTATAAAAGATACTTTTGGAAAATCTGGAAAAGCAGAACAATTGATGAAATATTTTGAAATTACAGCGGAAGATATCGAAACAATATTTAAAAAATAATGATATAAAATACTATGAGAACATATTTGCCTTATAGTATTTTTTTTTTGAATATGAAAGATGTCAAAAATTTCTAGTGAATTTTTTGTGAAAAGTATTGCAAAAAACGGCAATTATTGATATTATTTAATGGAATAAAAATGTCGATTTATATTCATTAATATATAATTGAATAATAAAAAGGAAGAAGTTGAAAAAATGATTGAATTCAGAAATGTATCTAAAACATATGAAACAGGAACAAAAGCTGTAAAAAATGCTAATTTTATAATAGATAAAGGAGAATTTGCATTTCTAGTTGGAACATCTGGAAGTGGAAAATCAACACTAATTAAATTAATATTAAAAGAAGAAGAACCTACATCTGGAAATATAATAATAAATGGAAAAGATACTACATTTTTAAAGCAAAATAGAATACCATATTTAAGAAGAAGCATGGGAGTAGTATTCCAAGACTTTAGATTATTACCAGATAAAACAATATATGATAATGTAGCTTATGCTATGTACATAGTAAGAGCAACACCAAGACATATAAGAAGACAAGTACCAATGGTATTATCACTAGTAGGTCTAAGTGGAAAAGCAAAGATGTATCCACATGAATTATCAGGAGGAGAACAACAAAGAGTTGCATTAGCCAGAGCATTAGTAAATAATCCATCAATGTTAATAGCAGACGAACCAACAGGAAACTTAGATCCCGAGACAGCCTGGGAAATAATGAATCTATTAAATGAAATAAATATGAGAGGAACAACAGTAGTTGTGGCAACACATGCAAAAGATATAGTAGATAAAATGAAGAAAAGAGTAATACACATAGAAAAAGGCGACATAGTTAGAGATGATAAAAAAGGTGGTTATGATAGTGAAATATAATATATTTGGATATTTAATAGGTGAAGGATTTGGAAATGTATTTAAAAACAAGAAATCAACAGGAGCATCATTAATGATAATGTGTGCAACTATGATAATATTTGGAATATTTTTGATAATTACACAAAATATAAATCATTTTGTTGATGATGTAAAGGCAGAACAAGGATTTCAAGTGTTTTTAGTAACTGACGCAACAGAAGAACAAATTGAAGAAGTAGGAGATAAAATAAGACAACTAGAAGGTGTAAGCACAACAGAATTTAAAGATAAAGAATATGCACTAAATTTCATAAAAGAAAGATTTGGAGATAAAGCATATTTAACAGATGGTTATGACTCAGATTTTATGCCACCATCATATATAGTAACATTAACTGATCTAAAATTAAGTAAAGATGTGCAAAATGAAATATTAGAATTTGAAAATGTAACTAGAATAACAAGTAGTGATGAAACAGTAACTATATTACTAAAATTAGCAAATGGAATAAGAATCGTTACAGGTGTAATATTGGCATTATTAGTAATTATATCAATATTTATAATATCAAATACAATAAAGCTAACAGTACATGCAAGAAGAAAAGAAATATCAATAATGAAATATGTTGGTGCAACAAATAATTTCATAAGATGGCCATTTATTGTAGAAGGTATGATTATAGGAATTATAGCAAGTGCAATTTCGATTATAATTGTTGGTGGAGTATATAGTATAATTGCTAAACAAGCTGTAAACTCATCTCTTATGATAAAAGTAGGAATGAATTTGGTAACATTTAATGAAATGATTTCATCCATAATATTAGTATATATGTTATTAGGAATAGGAATAGGAGCTTTAGGAAGTATACTTTCTATGAGAAAATATTTAAAAGTATAAAGGAGAAAACATGCGTAAAATTTTATGTATCTTTTTAATCTTACTAGTATGTTTTTTTACAACATTTACATATGCAGAAAATGAAAATAATGAAATTGACATATATGAACAGAGAAATCAGTTACAAAATCAACTAAGTGAAGCAAATGGGGAATTAGATGAAGTTCAAAGCAATTTATCAGAAAATTTAAGACAAGTAGAAAAACTAGATGAAAAAATATCATCTGCAACAACACAATTAGAAGAACAAGAAAGTAAGATTACAAAATTAAAAAATTCTATTAATGTAATAGAAGAAGAATTGGATTCAACAACAGAAAGATATGAGAAACAAAAAGAATTATTTAAACAAAGATTAGTGGCAATTTATGAGTCTGGAGATACCCATTATTTAGATATTTTGTTAAGATCTAGAAGCCTTTCGGATTTTTTATCTAGTTACTATATAATAACACAGCTAGCTGAAATAGATGAAAACTTAATAAATGAATTAGAAACAAAAAAGAAATCAATAGATTTGGCAAAACAAAAATTAGAAAATGAAAAAGATGAGTTAGCAACAATAGTAGAGAATCAAACTAGAGTAGCTAGAACTTTGCAAAATACTAAAAAATTAAGAGAAAGCTTTATTTCAAAACTTTCAGATGAAGAAAAAGAATTACAAAGCAAAATTGACGAAATAAATGCACAATATGATGAAATAAATAAACAAATATTGATAGCTGCACAACAAGGAATTGATACTCAATATATTGGAGGAGAATTGGCATGGCCAGTTCCAGGATATACCAGAATAACATCTAAGTATGCTATGAGAGTACATCCAATTACAGGACAATATAAATTACACACAGGTGTAGATATAAGTGCACCACTAGGAGCAAACTTTATTGCAGCAAATGATGGAATAGTTATAAGAGCAGAAATGAATTCAGCTTATGGAAATATGGTTATAATTGACCATGGAGGAGGAATAACTACATTATACGCACATGGCTCAGAAATATTAGTACAAGTAGGACAATCAGTAAAAAGAGGAGAGGCAATATTAAAAGTAGGTTCAACAGGATATTCAACAGGACCACATGCACATTTTGAAGTAAGAATAAATGGACTTACAACAGACCCACTTCCATATATAACAAATGGATTAATACCAGGAGAAGAAGAAAATAGTTCGGAATAAAAGAATATATTAAATTTTGGAGGAATATATGAAAACCATATTTAAAAAATTTATTGTAATATTAATAGTAACAATATTTTTAACAGGTACAAATTTATCTATTGCTGTTACACAATCAGAAATTAATAGCCAAAAAAATAAACAATCACAGATAAATGAAGATTTAGATGAAGCAGAAGAAAAACATAAAGAATTAGAAGCACAAAAATCAGCAACTATGAAGCAAGTAGAAAGTATAAGCTCACAAATACAAGAATATGAAAACCAAATAGATGATTTAGACTCACAAATAGCTGATGTAAATGCTAAAATAGCTAGTGCAGAAGAAAAGCTACAAGAAACTCAAAAAGAATATGATAAACAAGAAGAAATGTTTAAACAGAGAATGGTTGCAATGTATGAAGCTGGAGATACATCATATTTAGATTTTTTATTAAGCTCAAAAAGTTTAACTGACTTCATATCTAACTATTATTTAGTATCAGAAATAGCACAAATGGATGTAGATTTACTAGAATCAATAGAAAAACAAAAAGACGAAATAGAAACAGCTAAAAAACAAATAGAAGATAGTAAACAAACATTAACAACTGCAAAAGCAAGTAAAGAAAATGTAGCAACACAATTAAAATCTTCAAAAGCTGAAAAAGATAAATATGTTTCACAATTAAGTGAGGAAGAAAAGAAAGTAGAAGCAGAAATACAAGAATTAAAAGCAGCAAACCAAAAAATAGCAAATGAAATAAAAGAAGCAGAAAGAAAATATGCAGAACAATTAAGAGCTTTACAAAATAGCTCTAGTAGTGCCCCTAGTGCATCAGGTGGATTTTTCTCAAGACCAATTTCAGGCGGTACAATTACTTGTCAAGGATACTATTCAAGTGGAAAATTCCACGGAGCCATAGATTATGGTGTATCTGTTGGAACACCAGTATATGCAGCAGCAGATGGAGTTGTAATGTCAACAGCAAATTTACAAAATAGTTATGGTACATATGTAGTAATAAGACATGCCAATGGATTACAATCATATTATTGTCATGGAACCAGAGGCTCTATAAGAGTATCACCTGGTCAAATAGTTTCAAGAGGACAACAAATAATGTTAAGTGGAAACACAGGAAATTCAACAGGACCACATTTACATTTTGAAGTTAGAAAATCACCTTATAATTATAATGGATATGCAACAGGTTATGGACAAGATTCAAGAGTAAATCCTTTATCATATATGTAAAAAAAATACATAAAATATAAATAAAAAATTATAAAAATGTTAGTATATAAATATTTTGTTGAAAATATATAATAATTATTAGTAGGCAATGATATTTATATATTAACATTTAAAACATTGTAAAATTTAATTTATGAAAGGTAGTGTATAGAAAAAATGGAAAAAAATAAAAAATATGCAATTTATAGAACAATAATGATTGTAGCTATAGCAATGTTTGTAACATTTATGGTAACATCAATATCTTTGTATACATATTTTATAAATAATCCAATAGTTTTAGCTTCAAAATTTAGTAACGCAAAAAAGATATCAAATAAATTAGAAAAATATAGAGATATAATAGAGGAATATTATTTAGGTAATATTGATGAAGAAAAATTAGAAGAAGGCGCAATAAAAGGATATATAGAAGGCTTAGGAGACCCATATACTGAATATATATCAAAAGAAGAAATGGAAGATTACTTAAGTGATACAATGGGAAACTTCGTAGGAATTGGTATATATATGGTTCAAAATACAGAAAAAGATAGAATACAAGTATTAGCAACTATAAAAGATGGACCAGCAGAAAAAGCTGGAATACAAGCAGGAGACCTTATAATATCAGTGGATGGAATAGAATATAAAGCAGATGACATGACTACTGCCTCAAACAATATAAAAGGACAAGAAGGAACAAAAGTAAAAGTAGAAATCTTAAGAGGAAGTGAAACATTAGAATTTGATATAACAAGAGCAAAAGTAAAAGTAAATCCAGTAGAAGGAAAAGTACTTTCAGATAATATTGGTTATATAAGTTTTACCTCATTTGATGAAACAACATCAGATGATTTTAAATCAAAATTTGAAGAATTAAACAAACAAGGTATAAAATCACTAATAATCGACTTAAGAAATAATGGTGGTGGAATAGTAGATGAAGCTTTAGAAATAGCTGATTTTATAGCAGATAAAGATTCAGTTTTATTATATGAAGTAGATAAAAATAATGAAGAAACAATAAAAAAAGCTACAAAAGATCCAATAATTAACATGCCAGTAATACTATTAACAAATGAGAATACAGCAAGTGCATCAGAAATTTTAGCTGGAGCATTAAAAGATTTAGGAAAAGCAGAAATAGTAGGAACTAAGACTTATGGAAAAGGCGTAATCCAACAAATTTTAAAACTTAGTGACGGAAGTGGATTAAAGGTTACAATAGAAGAATACCAAACACCAAATAGAAACAAAATAAATAAAGTAGGAATAGAGCCAGATGAAAATGTTGAATTACCAGAAAATATAGAAAATACATTTAATATAGAAGAAAGTAAAGACACACAACTACAAAAAGCAATAGAAATATTAAAATAATATATACGAAAGGATATAAAATGAATTTAGCTAATAAATTAACTATTTTTAGAATATTACTTGTACCATTAATAGTAATAATTCCATTCTTAGGAATAAAAGGAGTAATATATGGAATACCTATTACATATTTAATAATGGATATTATATTTATAATTGCATCTATTACAGATAAATTAGATGGGTATATAGCAAGAAGTAGAAATCAGATTACAACATTTGGAAAATTTTTAGATCCATTGGCAGATAAAATTTTAGTTTTAACAGCTATGCTTATGCTTGTAGAAATGGGAAAATTACCAGCTTGGATTCCTATAATAGTATTATCTAGAGAGTTTATTGTTTCTGGATATAGATTAATTGCAGTAGAAAAAGGTGGCAAAGTAATTGCAGCATCAATATGGGGCAAATTAAAAACAGTAACTCAAATGATAGCAATAATATTAGCATTTATAGATTTAAATGCATTCGGAGATTGTTTTAGTGGCAAATTATCAGGATTTGCTTTTGCATTAAACTTAGTTGTTACAATAATGATGATAATTCAAACAATTGCTACTATATTTTCCGGATATGACTATCTAAAAAATGGCAAAGATTTATTAAAGGATTAAAAATTATTAAAAATACTTGACAAAAAATAAATTCTGACTTAATATATTATAAGTTTTACAATGGAGGTCGTTAAATATGGAAGAAAAAGATGTAATCCTAACACAAGAAGGATATAATAACTTAGAAAAAGAATTAGATTATTTAAAAACAGAAAAAAGAGCTGAAATAGCAGAAAGAATAAAAGTAGCATTAGGATTTGGAGACTTATCAGAAAATTCAGAATATGATGAAGCCAAAACAGCTCAAGCAGAAAATGAGATTAGAATAGCAGAATTAGAAAATAAATTAAGACATGCTAAAATAATAGATGAAAAAGAAATTGATACAGATATAGTACAAATAGGAAATGTTGTTAAAGTTTTAGATATTGAATTCAATGAAGAAATAGAATATACAATAGTTGGTTCTACAGAAGTAAATTTAGCAGAAAATAAAATTTCTAATGAATCACCTTTAGGTGCAGCTCTTTTAGGAGCTAAGAAAAAACAGACAATTGAAGTTGTAGCGCCAGCAGGAGTAATGAAATATAAAATATTAGACATTAAAAAATAAGAAAAATAGAAAAGAAGGACATTATTTGCGATGTTATAGTAGGAGGAAAAGCTTTCGGGAGCTTCCTCCCTCTTTTTTTGCCTTATGACTCATTCTTACCTCTAGGCCTATATAGGTTGTATTTTTGAAAATCAACTATTCATTACGTTCAAAAAGAAATTTTAATATAAAAAATTGCGCCTCTTTCACTCAGGCTAAAATGATTACTAATATATTCTTTTAAATGAAACGACGAATGTGCCGTGGAATGGCTGTAGAAATTCTAAATAAAATTAATTAGGGAATCTCGTCACACGAGGGCGCTGATTGATTTTATCTAGAATTTCTAAGCCATGTATCAAGCCGAGGAGTGTAAAGCAAAAGAATATATTAG